>JBFYZZ010000001.1:0-19576 GCA_041309225.1 Deltaproteobacteria bacterium
CCCGCCCTCTACCGGCGGCTCCAGGCCATGCAGGAACGGCTCGGGCTGCGCACTACGGCCGGCGCCTGGGAGTACGTCCTGCGAGTTCGGTTGGCGGTCGGGGAGCGCAGCACGAGACCCAATCCTGGGTGGTCCCGTGGCGGCGCGTAGGGGCTACCTCCGGCCGCCAGGCGGAGCGCAGGCGAGCTCCCGGGCGGCTCCCTCGCTCTCGCGGTGCCGGTCCAGAACGTCTCTGCCCCGAAGCCCGCTCCAAGGCACGGATCGGCCTGTCCACAACGGGCGGTCCCGACCTGGTCCAGATCCGGTAAGTTGTGGGCGAGCTGGGCTAGGCAACCGGGGGGGCGTTCTTGTTCTTGCGGGTGATGGAGCGACTATACGTGCACATCCATCACCCATATATTACAAGGTGGCGAGCCGTAATCTAGCGTTCTTCTTTCAGCTTGTCTTCCTATAGTCGTGTGTCCACTGCGCTCGAACGACACCCCACGAAGTTCGACCTTTCACCTATTTCGCGCTCCCTGATTCAGGCCCGTGTACCAGCCGAGTGCGGTAAAGGGGGTGGAGCGCGTTCTAACACCAATCCATACATACATGAACTGGCGGAGTCGGTTTTATGCAAAGGACAGGGCGGCAAAAGACGGCTACGTGCGAACATCCGGTTATTTGCGGCGAATGACCTCCCTCCACGCCATGCGGTTCCAAACCGTAAAACGGTGCTTTCCGCCTGCTCTGGTGCAGACCAGAAGCGCGTTTGGGACTATTGGAAGTAAGCCGAAAACCTTTGTCCACGTCATCTCCACCGCGACAATATCTGCAAGCTCTAACTCCGCATTTTCTCTTCGTAGGTTCATCCGATGAGGCTCGAAAATGAGTCGACTATCCGTCACGTAGAGTCTGCCACCAGACGTGTCGCCCCCTCGCTGCATGTTCGCAAGACCTGTCTTGATAATCTTCTCGCCGGGTCTGAGCTTGGTCTTCATGTCGCCTCCCATCCTCCCTACCAGTTCGTTCCTAGGACCATGTTCCAACTCTCGAGTAAGTTAAGAATGTTCGTTGCTGATTGAAGTTGGCGATAACGCATTATATCCATATCCGCCACTCTCGGCGCACACAGTTCAGGCTGTTCCAGACAGGGGTGGACCATGATGTTACCACCGTCGCCCGTGTCTCCTCCGGAGCCCGAGTTCTCCGAACCGTCATCGTCTCTATCGGAAAGACCATTCAATATGTCGGTCAGTAGGTAACCCGCCCCGCCAAGCAGGCTGCCGCCCAATGCACCGGGACCGGCGCCTACACCCACAGCGGCGGCCCCCGCAAATCCACCAACTACGCCTCCAACGGCCATGCTCACACCAAGCCCCCCCCAGGTCCACGCATTAATGACGGTGTAGGCATACTCGAGCAACTGCGTGTTCTCTACCATCGTCAACAGATCCCAGTCCATCTCAGAACCAATGTCTCTCATTGTATCATAGAAGGCTACACCCGACAAGGCTTCAAGAGTTCCCTTTTCGAAAATTTCCCGCATCTTGTCAATGTTGGATTTAGAAAATGGTGACAAACTGCCAGAATTACTATCGAATCCACGTAAATGCTGCAAGGCGGTAGAATAGGGTATCTTTTCCGCCAGAGAGCCCTGAATCGAACCAGAATAGGAAACTGGTCCTGACTTGCTGCGGGAGACACCAAAAGAACCATACCTTTGATTAAGGCGACTAGACAGCATCGCCGCCTTCACCTGCTGGACGAACTCTTCAGAAGCACTTTGGGAAGACATGATGGACCTCGAAGGAAGAGGAAGTGGGAGAGGGCTGGAGAAGACCAACCCTCTTCACCAAGGTTGAGGGTGGGGTCGCGGCGAGGTGCTGGACCCCGTTCATGAACATCTACTTCCTGATCGCCACCGAGGCGGTGACCGTCGCGTTGACATTCGAGGCGCTGTTGCTCTTACACGCGATGCCCGCACGCACCCACATCTCGTTGCTACCGGGGGTAGCGGACACTTCCCCAGTTCCCTGCTCTCCCGACGAGTACCACGTCCCGGAGTTCGACCACGACCCAGGCTGCTGCACAGAGGTGCTGGCAAACTGCCATGCGAGAGCACACCGAAAGTCCGCCGAGGGGTTCTGGATGATGAAAGCCGCCTTGAACTTGCTGACCATGGAGGTTGGCATCCAGCCGGTGAGCGGCTGGTAATAAGTTGAAGTGTCTGGTGCAAGGAGTGTAGCGGTCTTGATCGAGATGATCTTGCCGAAAGTCTCCGCGCAGACCTGAAGGGAGACGTCAGCCTGGGCCTCTCCGGCGGCCTGGACCTTGTAGGCCACACCGAACCGGACGAAGTACTTCGGGCCGGTCGTGGCGGAGATGTCGATTGAGGAGGTCACGGATTCGCCGTCGCCCCCCTGGGAAGTCGCACCACAGGTAGTTGGCGAGTCTGGCACGTTCGTGCGCACCGCAGCCGTCTGGATGGCTGGCTGCGCCTCGAAGGTAGCGCTACCTGAGGAGGCCTTGACCTTGATGACGAACTTCACCTTGTCCATGCCCGCTGCGGGCATCCAGTCTGTAAACCACTCGTAGTGGACCGCAGTGGAGGTGGTGACGAGACGCTTCCAGACTTCGAGGGTCAGAGTGACGCAGGACATGTTCGCTCTCCGGGTTGATGTACACGGACACCCTTACACCAACCAGTACCTGATCAGCGACATGATACGTCGGTTTTACGATCACTTGACATCTAACGAGATGCGGCTATCATCTCCTTCAACGTCCACATCGTCCTTCCAGATTAACCCCGACTCCGTCTTCTTGACCACGATGTTGGCTGTAGCAAGAGCAAGCAGATTCTACCTGCTTAGTCTTGAATCGATTTTCTAGACCGCCTGGAATAGGCCTTGGATGGTTTTTCAAACTCGTCTTAGGGGACACCGACGAACGCGGCGTCCACGTTCTTCCTTTTCTCCTCCGTACCGAGGACCGTCCTTGCCTCTACGACGGGGCAGACTACCTCTTGCCTCGCTCCTTCGCGTGGCGTTACCCGGGGAGAGTTCTAGTTACGCAATAGGAAACTCTCCCAACAGAAACCCCCCCCCTGCGTCGCGCACCGCTCACCCGCGGACGAGCTGCTCCAGCACCTCCGGGGGCAGCCCCAGCGACGCGACAACGGGCGCCATGCGACGGCGGAAGATGCCTTCGTCCATGGACTCGGCGATTCGGATCCGGGCGGTCTCCGGGTCCATGAGCCCGTGGCGGACCAGGGTGCCGCAGCAGAGCCCGGTGAGCGAGATGCCGTAGATCTTCGCGAATCGCCAGTCGGTCACGGGGAAGAGGGAGCAGTCGTACTTCCAGGGGCTCTCGCGGTCCTTGGGGCGTGAGAAGCCGATCTCCCGCGCGAGCGTGGCCTCGATCTCGCGGCCGTCCCAGGGCACGTACTGGTAGAGCATGACGTCCCGGATGCCCGGGTCGCGGTTGGCCGGCTTGATTCGGAACAGGTTGGAGGCCGGAGGCGTGCGGAGCTCGAGCCGATGGGACAGGGCGGCCGAGGCGGCCTTCGCGCCGTGGAGGAGGGCGGGGCCCAGGACGGGGGGCCGGGCGTGCCGGAGGAGGGGCCCCCCCGCGAAGGCGGCGGCCACGCGCCAGTGACGCCGGATCTGGAAGTTGATGTCGAGGTAGCCCGCTCCGTCCCAGTGGCCGGGGGGGTGGAAGACCTCGTTCTCGTAGGGGGTGATGGCCCACAGCACGCGGGGGACGGCGGTCTCCCTCGCGACCCGGTACACCACGGCGGCGATCCCGTAGTGGCAGAACGTGCAGCACCCCCAGGTGATGCCGAGCGGGGCGCCGGCGGCGAGGAACTCGCGGACGAAGCGCCGCTCCACGCCGTTGCGGCTGCGCTCCACCCGCAGGTCGATCCCCAACGTGGCGCAGGTGCCTTCGAGGTTGCGCCGGGCCGGCTCGCTGGCGAACCCGTTGTCGTAGAAGACGGCCAGGACGCGGAGGCCCAACTGGCGGCGCGCCACGTGGAGGGCCCAGGTGCTGTCGAGGCCGCCGCTGGCCGGGACGAGGACGTCCCACTGGCCCTCGGAGCGCCCGGGAAGCTCGGCGCGCAGGGCCTCCAGGCCCCGGAGCGACGGCGCCCGGGGCGCAAGGCAGCGCTGGCACAGACCGTCGGACCCGAGGGTCACGCCGGGAAACGTGCCGGGGATGAAGCAGCGGGCGCAGGCCGACACGGAGCCCTCCGTCTAGGCCAGGGCGCGGGGCCGGAGGCGCCGCAGACGGTCCCACACGGTGGCCCGCGCCGGTGGGGACGCGAGGCAGCGTGCCAGGTACGGCCAGCGGCGCGGGTGCCCGTAGAAGGAGGCGTAGGCGGCCTGCTGGACGGCGCGCAGCACGGCGAGATCGGGCCCGCGCCGGAAGGGCTGGCGGGCGTAGTAGTCGTAGTCGAGCGGATCCTCGGACAGGGTCCACCCCTGGGCGCGCATCTCCTCGTGGATCGCCGTGCCCGGTAGGGGTACGAACAACGAGAAGCTGGCCTCGTCGGCTGGGAGTCGTGATGCGAGCCGGATGGTGTCGCCCATCTCCGCCCACGTCTCCCCGGGCGCGCCCAGCATGACGTAGAGGAGTGTGCGCACCCCGGCGTCGCGGGCCGCCTCGACCGTGCCGCGGACGTCGTCCACGGTCACGCCCTTCCGATAGATGCCCTCCCGAACGCGGTCGGACGCCGCCTCGAGGCCGATGCCCAGCCGCCTCAAGCCGGCGCGGGCGAGATCCCGCGTCAGGTCCGGGGGCATGAGGCCGCCCCGGGTGTTGCAACCCCACACGATGCCAGGGATCCGTCGCATCAGGGTGTCGGCGAAGGTGGCGAGCCAGTCCGACCGGGTGGTGAGGGTGTCGTCGTTGAGCCAGAAGCCGCCGATGCCGTATCGCCTGTGGAGGGCCTCCACCTCGCCGACCACGTGCTCGGGCGTGCGGACCCGCTGGCCGGGCCCGAACAGCCGGCTGAGCACGGGCTGGCAGAAGGCGCAACGGTAGGGGCAGCCCCGGCTGGCCATGAGGTTGGCGCCCGGAAGGCCCGGCTGCCAGGCCCCGAGCTGGCCCCAGGCCGAGAGGTATGCCGGCATCTCCACCAGGTCCCAGGCGGGGAGCGGCAGGGCGTCCAGGTCGGGCAACGGGGGACGGGGCGGGCCCTCGAGCACCGCCTCGCGGTCGCGGACGAGGCAGCCGGGCACGGCCCGCCGCCCCTCGCCGAGGAGCACGTCCACGAGCGCCTCGGCCGAAGCCTCCCCCTCGCCGATTACCACGCCGTCCACCTCAGGCCAGGCCATCACGGAGCCGGGATCCACCGTGGGATGGGGCCCGCCCAGGAAGACCCGGGCGCCCCCGGCCCGGGCCAGGCGCGCCACCTCGCGGGCCTCCCCGATCATGATCGTGGAGGCGCCGATCCCGACCAGTTGGGGCTGCTCTCGTTCCAGGAACCGGCGCACGTGGTCGAGATCCCGGTGGAAGGTGGTGTCGCACAGCACCACATCGACCGGGAGCCGCTCACGGAGCCAGGCGGCCAGCCCCAGGATCCCGAGGGGGAGATCCCCCGAGGGGTAGCGGAATCGCGGATGGACGAGCGCGACCTTGGGGCGCATGGCACCGATGGGAGCGGGGGGTCCGGTCAGACTAACCCCACGAGCCCCCACCCACCCCAGGTGTCTCGCCATCGGGCCGGTCGCGCTGGACCGGCTTCCCCGCGAGAGCCCGGCCCGTGGCCGAATCGGGCGTGGCGGCCACGACCTCCGGCGGGCCCGCGACCACCAGGCGCCCGCCCTCGGCGCCGCCGCCAGGGCCGAGATCGATGACCCAGTCGGCCCGACGGATCACGTCGAGATCGTGCTCCACCACCAGCACGGTGTGACCGGCGGCCACGATCCGATCCAGCACGTCGAGCAGGTGGCGGACGTCCTCGGGGTGGAGCCCCGTGGTGGGCTCGTCGAGGATGTAGAGGGTCCGTCCGGGGGCGGGACGGGCGAGTTCGCGGGCCAGCTTCACCCGCTGAGCCTCCCCGCCCGACAGGGTGCTCGCGGGCTGGCCCAGGGCCAGGTATCCGAGGCCCACGTCCACGAGCGTCTGGAGGATCCGGCGCAGGTCGGGCCACGGCTCGAACACCCCGAGGGCCTCCTCCACGGGCGTCTCCAGCACGTCCGCGATGGTTCGGCCCCGGTACCGCACGGCCAGCGTGGCGTCGTCGAACCGTTTTCCTGCGCACACCTCGCACGGCACGAAGACGTCCGGCAGGAAGTGCATCTCGATGCGACGGGAGCCATCGCCCGAGCAGGCCTCGCACCGGCCGCCCTTCCGGTTGAAGGAGAACCGGTCGGCCCGGAACCCGCGGGCTTTCGCCTCCGCAGTGGCGGCGAAGACCTCCCGCACCAGGTCCCACACACCCGTGTAGGTTGCGGCGTTGGAGCGGGGGGATCGGCCGATCGGACCCTGATCCACGTCGATGACCTTGGCGAGGTGTCCGAGGCCCGTGATCCGGTCGTGCGCCCCCACGGGCCGGCGGGCGCCGTGCAGGGCGTCGTGCAGCGCGGGCGAGAGGATCTCGGCCACGAGCGTGGACTTGCCGGCCCCCGACACGCCCGAGACGGCCACGAACAGACCCAGCGGGATCTCGACGTCCACGGACCGGAGGTTGTGGGCCCGCGCACCCTCCACCCGGAGGCACGGACCGGCCGGCGTTCGGCGCCGGACGGGCGGCTCGATCCGGAGATCGCCCGACAGGTACCGCCCGGTGATCGAGTCGGGGCAGGCGGCGAGGCCGGCGGGGGTGCCGGCGTAGACGAGGCGCCCACCACGCACCCCGGCCCCCGGTCCGAAGTCGAACGCGTGGTCGGCGGACCGGATCACGGCGGGCTCGTGCTCCACCACGACCACCGTGTTGCCGAGGTCGCGCAGGTGGTGGAGGGTGCCGACGAGGCGCCCCACGTCCTGGGCGTGCAGGCCCACGGTCGGCTCGTCGAGCACGTAGGTGACGCCGGTGAGCTCGCCTCCGAGTTGCGACGCGAGGCGGATGCGCTGGGCCTCACCGCCGGAGAGGGAGGCCCCGGGCCGGTCCAGCTCGAGGTACCCCAGGCCCACATCCACCAGGAAGCCCAGACGGGCGGCGATCTCGCGGACCAGTTCCGCGGCCACGATCCCACGGGCGCCGGGCAGGTCCAGGACCTCCACCGCCTCCCGCACCCGGCCCACCGGCAGGCGACAGAGGTCCGCGATCCGCCACGGCCCCACCCGGACGGCGGCGGACTCCGGCCGCAGGCGGCCCCCTCCGCAGCCGGTGCAGCGGCCCTCGGCCAGGTAGCGCAGGTACATCGCGCGCTGGGCCTCGGATCGCGTTTCCTGGAGGCGCCGGGCCATGGCCGGGACGACGCCCTCCCAGGTCATCCGCCACTCGCCTTTCCCGCGTTTCCCGGACCAGTCCACCGCGAAGGCCTCCCCGCTGCCGTGGAGGAGCAGGTCGCGGACCTCGGGCGCCAGGTCCCGCCACGGCACGTCGAGGCGGAACCCCACCCGCCCGGCCATGGCCGCGAGGATCCGGTAGTTCCAGGAGTCCTTCCGCGACAGGACCCGGGCCCAGGGCTCGATGGCGCCGCCCTCCACCGAGAGCGACTCGTCGGGCACGACGCGGTGGGGGTCGATCTCGGGCCTGCGCCCCAGGCCGTTGCACGCCGGGCACATGCCCTGGGGGCTGTTGAACGAGAAGGACGCCGGCGTGGGATCGGGGAAGGACAGGCCACAGTCGGGGCAGGTGAGGCGCTCGCTGAACGTGCGCGCCTCGCCGCCTTCGTCGCAGATCAGGGTTCCCCGACCGGCCGCGAGCGCGGTCTCCACCGAGTCGGCCAGGCGCTCGTCGATCCCCTCGCGGAGCACGAGGCGGTCCACCACCACGTCGAGGTCGTGCTTCCTGCGGCCGTCGAGTGGGGTGAGGTCGTCGAGCAGGGAGGAGGTGCCGTCCACCCGCACCCGGGAGAAGCCCGAACGGCGGATCTCCTCGAGGACGTCCTGGAGGGTGCCCTTCCGATCCCGGACCACCGGCGCCCGGATCTCGAGGCGCGTGCCCGGAGGGAGGGCGAGGAGGACGCGGACGATCTCCCCCGCGGACTGCCGGGTGACGGGGCGGTCGCAGCCCGTGCAGTGCTGCACGCCGGCGCGGGCCCACAGGACGCGGAGGAAGTCGTGCACCTCGGTGAGGGTGCCCACGGTCGAGCGGGGGCTGTGGCCGGCACCGCCCTGGCTCACGGCGATGGTGGGGGTGAGCCCCTGGATGGCGTCGTAGCGGGGCTTCTCCATCTGACCGAGGAACTGGCGGGCGTAGGTGGACAGCGACTCCACGTACCGGCGCTGCCCCTCGGCGAAGAGCGTGTCGAAAGCGAGCGAGGACTTGCCGGACCCCGACACGCCGGTGAACACCGACATCCGGCCCCGCGGGATGTCGAGGTCCACGCCCTGGAGGTTGTGTTCCCGGGCGCCTCGGATGCGGATCGCACCCGGATCGGGCCGGGCGGGGGTGGGCGGAGCGGGGGGGGATCGGCGCATGCACGCTCGGGGGCAGGGGCGGAGCATACCCCGCCAGCCGGAGGGTTCGCGCCGCCCCAGCGCCCCCGTGGTAGGCTGACGGCCCTCCCACGAGGCCCCGTGACCCCCCTCCTGCTCCTCCTCACGCTCGCCTGTCCCTCCGGGGGCCTGCCCGACGGCGCCGGGGAGTACGTGCGGCTCCTGTCGGACGAGGCCATGCCCACCGGGACGCGCATCGACCGGTGCCTGGCCCTCCCGGATCCCACCCTCGCGGCGGACTGCGCCCTGGCGGCCGCCGAGGCGGCCCCCGCACGCGAGGACGGCCGGATCGAGGACTGGTGCCCCCGCCTCCCGGTGGGAGTCTGGCGCGACGAGTGCCAGTTCCAGGCCGCCGAGCGGGCCCTCGCGAGCCGCGACCGGCAACTGGCTACCCGCCTCTGTCTGGCGGCCGGCCGTTTCACCGACGAGTGCGGCTACCACCTCTGGCAGCAACCCCTGCGGGCCCTCATCCACCGGCCCGGTCCCTCGGGCTTCGCCGAGCGCCTCCCCGAGGCTCGGGCCCTCTACGACGCCTGGGCCTCCCGACTGGCCGCGAGCACGGACATGGAGTTCCGGTTCTGGAGCCGGTACTTCGAAATGGGATTCGAGCCCCAGTTCAGCGTCCAGCTCTCGGCGTGCGATCCGCTCGAGGAGCCCTACCGGGCCCAGTGCGTGGCGTCCGGGGTCCTGGTGTGGCGGCACCGGCTCGAGAACGCCGTCATCCCGCCCGAGGCGCAGGGCTGGTTCTGCGCCCGGACCGCGGCGGAGGCCTCGGTGGGGGCGCTGCTCGCCGAACGGACGGACATCCCATTCGTGCCCGGCAACCTCCTGACCATGCCCAGGCCCGAGCTCGACGAGGCGCTGGCCTGGGTCCGGTCCACCCGCTGCCCGTAGGAGCTTCGCTGGATCAGCGGGCGGGCAGGAGGTCGAGGACCCCGGATCCCTCCCGGACGAACGCGGGGAAGGTCTCGTACGGGATGGTGAGCGTGATCGTGGTGCCGCCGAGGAACCGCTGGCCGGTGTCGAACACCCAGATCCAGGCGTCACCCTCGGGGAAGGTCACCGTGAAGGACTCGCCCTCGTCGGTGGGCGGGACCACGAAGAGGTCGTCCGCCAGCATCCACGCGTAGGACGTACGATCCACGAAGGAGAACAATGAGCGCTCCTCGGCGAAGGCGGCTGCGCCCCGCTCGCGCAGCCAGGGCAGGAGCGCGACGTGGATCTCGGCGAAATCCGCGTAGGCCTGCGCGACCTCGTCGTCGAACGCCCACGGGCGGTGCTCCCCCAGGCCGCCGTTCACCATGACCGGGCTGAACGCACCGATGCCCGCCGACCTGAGGAAGAGCTCGCGGGTCCGACCGAGCGTCGAGCCGTCCTCCCGGTAGCCGCCGATGTCCGGTCCGAACGCGACGTACCCGGCCTCGGCGGACCAGTACATGTTGTCGAGCGCGTCCTGGATGCCGAAGAAGAAGGCGTCCTGGTCGCCCACCCAGCCGGCCCAGTTGATGTCCCGGGGGGCGTAGGTCACGTCCTCCCCGCTCGTGCCGTACCCGTCGTTGTCCACCGGGCGGGCGGTGACGATGCGATCCTCGCCGAGGATCTCGCGGGTGTGGTCGAAGAAGTCCCGGTAGTACAGGTCGGAGTACTCGGAGCGCTCCACCGTCCGCCCCAGGTGGGGCGAGTAGGGGGCGAGGCGGACCTGGGCGTCGAGGCCCTCGCAGCGCCAGCCGTCGATCCCGAGGTCGAGGACGGGCTCCCTGAGCGTGCGCCACCAGGCCACGGCATCGGGGTTGAAATAGTCGAGCAGGCTGGCCTCGCCCGTCCACCAGTCCACCATCGCGGGACCGGAGTCGGCGGTCTGCTGCATGAACCAGCCGTTCTCCCGGGCGTGGTTCCAGAGCTCCTTCTGCCGGACGTCGATGCCCGGCGCGACCCACAGGAGCACCCGCACCCCGCGCGCGTGCAATTCGCCCACGAGGCTCCGAGGATCGGGGAACCGCTTGGCGTCCCATGTGAAGGAGGACTCCCCGGTGGCCCATGCGGCGTCGAGGATCACGGCGCCGAGCGGGATGTCGCGCGACTGGTAGCCGTCCACGAGATCGAGGGTGGAGGTCTGTGTGGGCTCGTGCTCCCAGGCCCAGGGCATCCAGGCCCACTCGGGCCACGGAGCCTCCGGGACGGGCGTGCCGGTGTCGTCGTCGGCGGAGTCGTCGCACGCCGCCAGGAAAGCCAGGAAGGAGAGCAGGATGGGCGGCCGCATGGTACCTCCGGAACGCAACGTATCGCCGGCGCCGCGACTCAGGCGCGCAGGCGCCGCAGGTGGTCCAACTCCGCCCGGCGGGGGGCCGCCACCGTCGCGTCGAAGGGCGTCTCGAGGATGCCCGGGACGGCCGCGAGCCGCGGGTCGTTGACGATCCGGCCGAGCACCGCCGCGCCCAGCACGCCCTCGCCGAGCGGGGCGTGGCGATCCCTGCGGCTCCCCAACGCCACGGACGTGTCGTTGAGGTGGACCACCCGGATCCGGTCCAGGCTCACGGCCGCCGCGAAGGCGGCCACCACGTGGTCCCAGCCGGGCCCGGCGAGGACGTGGCCCGCGCCGTGGAGGTGGGCGGTGTCGAGGCAGGTGCCGAGGCGGCCTGGATCGGCGCCGAGCGCCTCGGCGCCGGCGAGGATCGCCCCGATCTCGGCGGGATCGCCGCCGAGGCCCGCGCCTGCGGTGCACTCCACGCACAGGGCGGGACGGCTTCCTGGCCGCGCGGCGTGGAGTGCGGCGAGGGTGGCAGCGGCGCGTGCCACGGAGGCTCCGCGCGGCTCGTCGTCGCGAGGGCCGGTACCCGGGTGGAGCACCAGGAGATCGATGCCCAGGGCGTCACAACGGTCGATCTCGGCCGTGAGCGTGGCCAGGGTGCGGCGGGCCAGTTCGGGATCCGGGCTGGCCGGGTTGGGGAGGTAGCCGGCGTGGGCCACCACGATCCGGACGTCCGGGGCGGCGGCCCGGGCGAGGTGCCAGGCGTCCACCTCGGCGGCGCCGAGGGGGGGCGCGTCCCAGCGGCGCGGGGAGGCCGTGAAGATCTGCATCGCCTCGCAGCCGTCGGCGGTGGCGCGATCGAAGGCCCGGGCCAGGCCGCCCGCCGTGGACTCGTGACCCCCCAGCAGCACGGCGGGGCGCTATCGGATGGCGTGGCGGAGCCGCGCGGTGCGCTCCACCTCGGCGCGGGGCTCGGTGAGCGAGAAGGCCACCCAGGAAGCCCAACGGTCGGGATCGGATTCGGGGCCGGCGTCACGGCCGGCCGCGGCCAGGATCCGCACCGCCCGCCCGAAGGCCCGCATCCAGGCCCTGCGGACCCGCCCACGCGCGTCGAGCATGGGGCCGCCGTCCTCGTACTCGGTGACCCACCCGCAGCCCTCGAGGTAGCCCCACGCCGCCTGGGCCAGATCCTCGAGCCAGGCGTCGTGGGCCAGGTCCACCAGCGGGCCCAGCCACCGGATCCGGAGGCCGTCCCAGGTGCGCAGCACCGGGAGGCGGTCCCAGGCTTCGTCGAGCGAGGGGCGCTGGTCCGGGTTCTCGTACTCCTCGGGGGTGAACACGGTCATGGCGACCTTCCGGACTCCGGTATGGAGATCCCGTCGCGATCGGATCCCGCTCCTGCCACGGTCAGCGGCACACGGCGGGCAACGCCACCGAGAACGCATCGGTGGTGGTCTCGTGGCCCTCGGTGGTGGCCACCGTGATGCGCGCGTAGGTCGCGTCGCAGTCCTCGACGGTGAAGCACACGGGGACGGTGCGGTCGAAGGCGGCGGCGGCCGACTCGAGCGTGCCGCGCAGCGTGCTGAAGTGGTCGATCTCGACGTGGCGTCCGCCGGTGACGGTGGAGATCCCGTCGAGGGTGGCCACGTCGACCTCGTCGCCCACGGCGACCGTGTGGATGGGGGTGGCCACCTCGTGGACCTCGAGGGACTCGACGTCGGCGAGGGTGGTGTCGATGCCGTCGCCCTCGTAGGCCGTGGCGTGCTCGTCGGCGGAGTTGTTCTCGGCGCCGTCGGTGTAGGACAGGAGGGCACGGTAGTGCTCGTCCACGCAGACCGAGAGGGCGTCGCCCGAGCTCGTGCCCTCGAGCGCACCCGCCTCGAGGAGCTCGTTGCCCACGCGGAGCCCGTCCCACAGGGCGGTCCAGCCCCGGTTCTCGAAGAGGCCCCCGACCGCCTCCGCGAACGTGTCGCGATCCGGCGTCAGCTCCGTCAGGACGGTGGCCTCGGTGCTGACCCGGACCAGGCCGATGCGGTCGTCCGGGGCCCGCGTGAGGATCCGATCGCCGAACTCCGAGACGGCCTCGATGATCTCGTCGAGCCACTCGGCCTCGCTCCCGCTGTTGTCGGCCACCATGACGAGGTCGAGGGCCCAGGGGCCGCTCCCGATCCAGGTCACGTCGGAGAGCGGTTCCCAGGTGGAGCCGTCGGCGCTGGTCTCGACGCTTACGGACGACACGACGCCGGCCGGGACCGGGGGACCGCTGGTCCCCTCCACCGCCATGGGGGGCGTGGCGAACAAGCCGACAGCCCTGCCGGACGCGCGGATCTGGGAGGCGCGCCAGTGGGAGTCGAGATCGCCTGGACCTTCGGAACAGGCAGGTAGAACGGCAATGACGAGGAGCAGGGAGCAGCGCATGACGAATCCGCGGGGAGCCTCGGCGGCCGCATTGTACCCACAGGACGGCGGAGTCGCCGCAACAATCTCCGGAGACGGCCAGCGCTGCCCTGGCGGGGTGGCCGGCCGCACCCGTGCGGGGGGATCCGGACCGCAGGGTCGGATACGCAGGGGTGCCTCCCGGAGGGTCCCCATGCGTCCGCTCCTGCTCGCGCTCCTCCCGCTCGCCGCCGCCTGCGGCGAGGAGTCCACCCGTCCCGCCGAGTGCAAGGCGTTCGTCGACTCGTTCAACGCCGCGATGGAGAAGGTCCACGCCGCCACGGGGGAGGAGGCCGGCGCCGGCCGGGACCTGGCGACGCTGGCGACCGCCATGCGACGCACGGCCGAGATCTACGAGGGGCTCGACGAGGAGCTGGTCGCCCGCGCCATCCTCGACGAGCAGCTCAAGCTCAGGGTCGAGGCCTACCAGGGCATCGTCCGGGCGACGCGACGGGCGGCGGGCGTCATCGCCGCGGCCACGTCCGGATCGGACGTGTTCCCCATCAACCAGGCGCAGGTGGAACTCCAGGAACTCGCTCGCAAGGAGCGGGCCGCCGTCGCCGAGATCACCGAGTACTGCCAGCCGGCGCCCTGAACGGCGCCTGCCCCTCGTGGCCCCGCACGCGTCGCGCGGGCGGACCCCACAGCGCTTCGACGGCGGCGAGCACAGCCTCCCGGTCCGTCGCGTCGACCCGGACCCAGTCGGGGTGCTGGCGACTCCAGCCCCGCTGCTTGCGGGCGAAGTGCCGGGTGTCGCGCCGGGTGCGGCGCACGGCCTCGCCGAGCGCCAGCCCCCCGAGGAGGTGCTCCGCGAGATGGCGGTACCCGAGCGACTGCATGGGCTTGAGGTCGGGGCCGAAGCCGGTGTCGAGGAGGCGGCGGACCTCCGCGAGGTAGCCCCGCTCCATCATCCGATCCACGCGCGCGTCGATGCGGGCGTAGAGGTCGGAGCGATCGAGCCACAGCACCCGGTGGGGATGCCGGACCTGGCGGCGGTCCTCGGCGTGCAGGGCCGAGAGCGGACGCCCGGTCAGCCGGTGGACCTCGAGCGCCCGGACCACGCGGACGCGATCGTGAGGGTGGAGGCGCGCCGCCAGGAGGGGGTCGACGGCCGCGAGGAGGCCGTGGGGGTCGGGCTCCGCCTCGAGGGCGGCCCTGAGCGCCGGATCGGCGCCGGGCGCCGGGGCGAGGCCCAGGAGGAAGGTACGAAGGTAGAACACCGTGCCGCCCACGATCACCACCGGCCCGCCCGCGGCCACCGCGGCGTCCGCCTCGGCGGCGAAGTCGGCGGCGCTCCAGGGCTCGTCGGGCTCGCGGACGTCCACGCAGGCGTGGGGGAAGCGCCGCAGCACGCTGGGCGGCGCCTTGCCCGTGCCCACGTCCATGCCCCGGTACACCTGCATGGCGTCGGCGGACACGATGCGCGCTCCCCAGCCGTGGGCCACGTGGACGGCTGCGGCGGTCTTGCCGGCGGCGGTGGGACCGGCGAGGAGGAGGACCGGGTAGGGCTCGCTCACACGCGGTGGAACCGGGTCCGGATCTCGGAGGCCGGGATGCGGATGGCCACGGGGCGTCCGTGGGCGCACACCGCGTGGTCCACGGCGTCGAGCCCCTCGAGGAGGGCCCGGATCTCGGTGATGGAGAGCGCCTGCCGGGCCCGGACGGCGGTGTGGCAGGCCAGGGTGGCCAGGACGTGGGACTCGAGGTCGCGCAGCGGTGCGCCCGAGCCCCCGGCGGCGAGGTCGTCGGCCACCTCGCGCACGAGGGCCGCGGGATCCAGGCCGGGGAACCCGGCCGGCACGCTGCGAACGGCGACCGTGCGGTCGCCCCACGGCACCACCTCCATCCCCACTCGCGCGAGCAGGGGCAGGCCGGCCTCCAGGACCGCGACCCGCGAGGCCGGCAACTCCACCACCACGGGCGCGAGCAGCACCTGGGCCGGGGCAGGGCCGCCGGCGGCGGCGGCCGCCGCCGCGCGCTGGAGCCGTTCCAGCGTGATCCGTTCGTGGGCGGCGTGCTGGTCCACGAGTACGAGGTCGCCCGCGGCCTCGCACAGCACGTAGGAATCGGCCAGCTGCCCGATCACCCGCAGGTCGGCGTATCGCCCCACCGGGAGCGTGCCGGCCTGGCCCGAGCGGATGGGAGCGGGGGGTCCCGGCCGGGCGGAGGGCGGCGGACCGGCGGGCCGGTCCCCGGTGGGCGCGACCGGTGGCACCTCGGCGGCGAGCGGAGGACCGGGCTCGGGCAGCGGCGAAAGGGCCGACCGGGCCAGGGGGAGCGACGCCTGGCGGCGCGCGGGCGGAAGGGCCCGGGGCCGCTCGGGCGAGGGGGAGCGCCGCTCCGTCAACGCCTCCCGCAGGGCGGCGGCGATCGCGCTCTCCACGTCGCCGGGGCGCCGGAACCGGACCTCCACCTTGGTGGGGTGGACGTTGACATCCACGTCCCCGGCTGGAACCTCGAGATCGAGCACCACGACCGGGTGGCGGCCCACGGGCACCAGCCCCCGGTAGGCCTCGGACACGGCACGCCTGAGCACGCTGTCTCGCACGAAGCGGCCGTTGACGTAGTGCCAGGCCGCCCCGGACGGCGCCTGGCGATGCACGCCGGCAGGTGAGCAGAAGCCGCGGACCCGGACGGCGTCGGTTCCACCCTCGACCGGGCGCAGACCCTCGGCCGCCGGCCCGAGCAGGAGGGCCACCCGCCGGCCGGGGTCGGCGTCGCGGGGGGCGCGGAGCGTCTCCCGGCCGTCGTGGGTCAGCGCGACGTCCACGTCGGGGCGGAGGAGGGCGAGGCGAACCACCGCGTCGAGGCAGTGGCCGTACTCCGTGGCCGGCGAGCGCAGGAACCCCCGCCGCGCGGGCACCTGGTGGAACAGCTCCCGCACGGTGACGCGGGTGCCCGCGGGGCAGCCGCACGCCTCCACCGCGACGAGCCGCCCTCCCTCGACCACGAGACGGGTCCCCGCCTCGTCCGCCGGCCGGCGCGTGACGAGCTCGAACCGGCTCACCGCGGCGATGGAGGGCAGGGCCTCGCCCCGGAACCCGAGCGTGGTCACATGGGCGAGATCGGCGTCCGACCGGATCTTGCTGGTGGCGTGACGCTCGATGCAGAGGAGGGCGTCGGGCCGCGACATGCCGTGGCCGTCGTCGGCCACGCGCACGAGGTGCCGGCCGCCGGCCTCGAGGTCCACGCGGAGGTCGCTCGCCCCGGCGTCGAGCGCGTTCTCCACCAACTCCTTGAGGACCGATGCCGGCCGCTCCACCACCTCCCCCGCTGCGATCCGGTTGACGACCGCGTCCTCGAGGATCCGGATGCGGGTGTCGCTCACCGCGGCGCTCCGGGCTTGCGCCGCCGTCGGAGGTGGAGCCGGACGGGCGTGCCTCCGAAGTCCCAGGTCTCGCGGATCCGGCGCTCCAGGAAGCGGCGGTAGCCGTCGGGGATGCCCTCCGGGGTGTTGCTGATCAGGGTGAACGTCGGCGGCCGGACGCGGGTCTGGGCGAGGTAGAGCAGGCGGACGGGGTGGTGGAACCGCTGGGGCGGGGGCTGCGTGGCCTCCACGTGACCCAGGAACCGGTTGAGCTCCGGTGTGGGCACGCGCCGCGTGAACCCGCTCCAGACCTTCAGGACCGTGGGGATGATCCGCCCGCAGCCCTTGCCCGTCAGGGCGCTGGTGTAGAGCAGCGGGGCCCACGCCGCGTGGGGCATGGCCGTGCGGATCTCGTCCTCGAGCACCCGGGAGGTGCGGTCCGCCCGGTCGCGGACGAGGTCCCAACGGTTGACGAGGATCACCAGGCCGCGGCCCCGTTCCTCCACGAGGTGGGCGAGGCGGGCGTCCTGGAGGGACGGCCCCTCGAGGGCGTCCACGAGGAGCAGGGTCAGGTGGCAGCGTTCGATGGAGCGGATGGCCAGGGATACCGCCACGGTTTCGAGGCGGTCGGAGATCCGGGCGCGGCGCCGGATCCCGGCGGTGTCCACGAGGCGGAACCGGTGGCCCTCGGCCTCGAAGACCGAGTCCACGGCGTCCATGGTGGTCCCGGGGGCGTCGTGGACCAGGTGGCGGTCCTCGCCGATCAGCCGGTTCGCGAGCGTGGACTTGCCGATGTTGGGGCGCCCGAGGATGGCGATCCGGATCTCGACGGGGCCCGCCCTTGGCGGATCGGATGGCTCGCCCTCCTCCGGGTCTGCGGCCGCGTCGTCGAGGGCCCCGGTTTCCCAGGCCGCCTCCACATCGGCGATGGGCTCGCCCTCGGGCGGGAGGTCGGGCTCCTCGGGCGGGGGAGGCACCGCCGCAGCCACGGCGTCGAGCAGATCGAAGATGCCCCGCCCGTGCTCGGCGCTCACGGGGAACAGGCGATCGAAGCCGAGACGCCAGAAGTCGGCCAGGTCGGCTTCGTGGCGGGGCTCGTCCACCTTGTTGACCGCCACGAGCAGCGGCTTCCGCGTGGCACGGAGAAGGGCCACCACCTCCTGGTCGGCCGGGACCAGGCCCGCCCGCCGGTCGAGCAGCAGCACCAGGACGTCGGCCTGGTCGATGGCGATCTCCACCTGCGAGCGCATGGTGGCCAGCAGGCCGGTGCCGGGCTCGGCCGGCTCCCAGCCGCCGGTGTCCATCACCGTGAAGGTCCGATCCTGGTGGGTGAAGGTGCCGTAGAGGCGGTCGCGGGTGACGCCGGGCCGATCGTGGACGATGGCCCGGCGCTCCCCCACCAGGCGGTTGAAGAGCGTGGACTTGCCGACGTTGGGCCGGCCGACGATGGCGACGAGGGTGGGCACGACCTACCCGTAGCCGAACGCGCGCAGGCGGCGAGGGTTGCGGGTCCAGTCGGGATCGACGGCCACGAACAGGGTGAGGTGCACGCGGCAGCCGAGGAGGGCCTCCACGTCGCGACGGGCCTCGGTGCCGACCTGTTTGAGCATGGCGCCGCTCCGGCCGATCACGATGCCTTTCTGGCTCTCCCGCTCGACCACGATGCGGGCGTGGATGCGCACCAGGGCGCGCTCGCCGTCGCGCTCGCTCTCGTCGAACGCCTCGATCTCGACCGCCGTGGCGTAGGGGAGCTCGTCCCGGGTGGCCCGGACGATCTTCTCGCGGATCATCTCGGCCACCACGAATCGCTCGCTCTCCTCGACGACCTGGTCCTCCGGCCAGGTGGCCGGCCCCTCGGGCAGGCGCGCCCCCAGGAGCGCGAGGAGGCGGTCGAGGTGCTCGCCCGTGCGCGCGGAGACGGGCACCACCTCGGCTCCGTCCGCCTGCTCGTGGAGCGCCGCGATGAGGGGCAGCAGCGGCTCCTTGGCACAGGCGTCCACCTTGTTGAGTGCCACCACCACGGGGTGGCCCGGCGAGAGCACGTGCGCGGCCACGAACCGCTCGGCCTCGCTGAGGAGGGGACGCCCCCGGCCGGCCGCCGCCACGGCCGCCGCTCCATCCACGATCCAGCAGACGGCGTCGCACTCCTCGATGGCCTGGAGCGTCACGTCGACCATGGCCCGGTTGAGCGGCGAGCGGGGAGGGTGTAGGCCCGGCGTGTCCACCAGGACCGCCTGGAAGCCCGGCGTGGTGTGGATCCCGGCGATGCGGTTGCGGGTGGTCTGGGGCTTGTCCGCCACGGCGGCCACCCGGACGCCGAGGATACGGTTGAGCAGCGTGCTCTTCCCGGCGTTGGGGCGTCCGACCAGCGCGACGGAGCCGGCGCGGTGGGGATCCATGGCTCAAGACCCCAGCGTGAGGGGGGGGGCGCCATCCTGCCGCGAGCACTGAACCCGGCCCCGGCTGACCGGGATGCAGGTGAGGGCAAGACCCTCGGGGCCCACGTCGACGGTGCCGCTGGCCGCCGCCCGGCCGACGACCTTGACGGTGAGGGTGCACGGGCCCGGCGGAACCGTCCCCGAGAACGTGCCCCGGGCGCGGCTCGCGGCGGCGTCGCCCGCCCGGACCTCGATCCACTGCACCGCCGGATCCCCGGGCTCGACCGTGAAGGGGGCGCTGCCCGAGGGTGCGGCCGGGGCCGCGGGCTCGACCTCGACGGGATCCGGCGCCCGATCGGGGGGGGATGCCCGGTGGGAGAGGGCGTACCAGGCGACGCCCGCACCGACCAGGACGAGGAGGCCGAGCATGCCCAGGAGCACGACGCCCACGGCGATCCAGATCCAGGTCCGACGCCGGCGCGGCGTGGGGCCCGTGGCCAGGGGCGCGAGCGTGGGCATGGGCCGGTAGGAGGTGTCCACCGCGTGGGGATCCCGCGCGATGGGACCCCGGATCACGGGCATCCGGGGCGCGGGGGCGACGACCGGCGGCGGGGC
>JBFYZZ010000002.1:0-12332 GCA_041309225.1 Deltaproteobacteria bacterium
GGAGAGCTTCTCGGGCAGGGCGATGTTGGCGCCGGCGTCGTAGATGACGTAGGGTCGGCCGAGGACGGCGACCACCGGTCCGCCGGTGGCCAGCGCCCGGGCCAGCACCTCGCTGCCCGCCTCCCGGATCGCGGCTTCGAAGGCCCGGTACTCCCCGAGGGCCCGGGTCCAGGCGCGCACCACCTCGGCCCGGTCGCGGCCCAGGGCCGATCCGAGCTCGTCCGCGAGGCGGCGACCGGTCGTCTCCGGGTCCTCGCGGAAGTCCACCGTGGCGCGCAGCAACCGATCGACCGGGGCCCCCCGCAGCCGCGCGGCGGCCTCCACCATCGCGGGCAGGCCGAGGTTGTAGGGGCAGAACCAGGAGCGCCCGGTCTTGTCCTGCTCCTGCTCGGACAGGAGGTGGGGCACGAACACCCAGCGGATCCGGCCGGCGTCGGCCTCGGCCCAGAGCTGCCGGGCGTGCCCGTGGGCCAGCTTGACCGGGAAGCAGTAGTCGGCGCCCACCCACTCCGAGGAGCCCTTCACGATCCCGGCGTCGGTGGGATCCGAGAGCACGAGGCGCCAGCCCAGGTGCCCGAAGAACCGAGTGAAGAGCGGCGCATAGGTGTGCGTGAGGAGGGCACGGGGCATGCCCAGCCGGGGCGCGTCCTCGGGGAGATCCACGGCGCACGCCCTGCGCCAGAGGCGATCCCGCAGCTGGAAGGCTTCGAAGTTCTCGTTCCTGGCGAGCCTGGGGACATCGGGGTCGCGGCCGCACAGGTAGCCCCAGGAGGGCGAGTGGGCGAGGCCCTGCACGTGGGCGGTGGTGATGGTGCAGCGGTTCGCGCAGATCGTGCAGCGCGAGGTCTCGAACGTCACCTCGCGGTCCGCGAGGTCCAGCCCGAGGAACGTGCTCGGGCGATCGCCCACCGCGCGGGCCGCGAGCAGGGCCGCGCCCCAGGAGCCCATGACGTGGCAGTAGGGGGACACCACGACCTCGACGTCGAGGAGCATCTCGAACGCCGCCACCAGGGCCTTGTTCCGGGCCGTGGCACCCTGGAAGAACACGCGCTCGCGCGACCGGGGACGCCGGCCCACGACCTTGAGGAGGTAGTTCTGAACGACGGAGGCCACCACGGCCCCCATGACCTCGCGGGGCGTGAACCCCTGTCGCAGGAGGTGCCGGGCGTCCTGCTCCATGAAGACGGTGCAGCGGTCGGAGGTGATGGGCGGCTCCACGCCGAGGAGCGCATCCCCCAACCCTTCGATCTGGAACCCCAGCTTCCGGGCGATCTCCTCGACGAACGATCCGGTCCCCGCGGCGCACGCGTAGTTGAGGTTGGCGTCGTGCAGGCGGCCGTCGACCGTGTGGACGTACTTGGCGTCCTGACCGCCGATCTCGAAGATCGTATCGATCCGGGGATCCACGCGCATGGCGCCGGTGACGTGCGCGGTGATCTCGTTCACGACGAGGTCGGCGCCGATGACCGCACCCACGAGCTTGCGGCCCGAGCCGGTGGTGGCCGCGCCGAGGATCTCCAGGCGGGCCCCCAGCCGGGCGGCCAGGTCGCGGATGGCCACGAAGAGGAGGCGGGTGGCGCCGACCGGGTCGCCCGCCGTGCGGCGGTAGACGTCGAGGACGACCTGACCGGCCTCGTCCACGAGGGCGGCCTTGGTGGAGGTGCTCCCGACGTCCACGCCGAGGAAGCCGCGGAGGAGGCCGCTGTCCGGCCTGCGGGACACGCGCACCTCGGTCCCGTGCTCGTCCACCCAGGCCTCGGCCACCTCGAAGGACGGGTACCGGGACCGGTGGAGCACGAGCGGAGGTCGCCGGGCCGAGCGGGCCACCGGGCCGGCACCGGCGGCGAGCGCGTCCAGGTCGAGGGGCCCGGGCAGGGCATCGGCTCCGAGGGCCGCGCCGATCGCGGTGACGCTCTCCGGGTGCTCAGGAACCTGGACCGGAAGGCCAAGCTCCGCCGAGAGTCCTCGTACCACCTCTGGATTGCGGGCTACGCCCCCGACGAGGGCCACCGGCGGCGTGGGCGTGCGGCCCTTGAACAGGGTCATGGTCATGGTGCGGGCGAGACCGCGGCACAGCCCGGCCCACAGGGCGGGCTTCCCGTGCCCCTCCTGCTGCCGGTGGATGAGGTCGGACTTGGCGAACACCGCGCACCGGGCCGCCACGTCCGGCGGTTGATCCACCGAGGGGAGGTCGGCCAGGTCCGCGTGGCTGAGCCCGAGCCGCTCGGCCTGCTCGTCGAGGAAGGAGCCGGTGCCGGCGGCGCAGAGGGTGTTGGCCTGGTAGCCCGCGAAGGACCCGTCGCGCGCAATGCGCAGGAGCGAGAGGGACGCCCCACCGGCGACCACCACCTCGGCCACCCCGGGCAGCACCGTGGCCGCGCCCCGCAGCGTGGCGCCCGCCTCATCCTGGACGTGGATGCCGAGCCGCTGGCCCACCGGTTCCGCCTGGCTGCCCGTGAGCCCCAACCGCGCTACGGGACCGAACTCGGTGAGCGCCTCGAGCACGGCGCGGGCCGTGGCCGCGACCTCGCCGCGGTGGGCGCGTTCCTCGCGTCCGAGCACGGTCCCGTCGGGTGCGAGCGCGACCCCGTGGATGTAGAGGGCACCCGCGTCGAGGCCGACGTGGACGGGAGGGCGGACGTCTGGGAGGGGGCTGTCGGTCATGGCGGTGTACCGAACGGCATTGACTGACAAGTCAGTCAGGTCGGGATCCTGTGTAACCGTTCGCTACGGATTCCACAAGTCGTGTTCCGAAGGGGATTCAGGACCAACATACCGCGGGATGTATCAGCCGGGGTCTGGTTGCGGACAGGCGGGCGCGCCCGCGGGATCCGCCAACACCACCCGCAGGATCATGTCCATGAGCGCCTCGCGTCGCCGCTCCAGGGAGGCACCGTCGCGGGTGGTGTCGCCCACGAGCGTCTCGAGGAAGGGCGTGTCGGAGAACCAGGAGACGATCATCCCGTAGATGGCGGCCAGGAGGTGGTCCGGGGGGACCGCGCGGAAGACGCCCGCCCGGACCCCGGCCTCGAGGAAGGCCCGAGCCCGGCTGTACAGGGGCCGCAGCCGCTCGCGGACCTGCCGGTCGAAGTAGGCCCGGTCGTCGTGGCCCGCCTCGAGGTGCGCCAGCCGGGCGAAGTGGGGGTGCCGCGCGGCGAAGTCGAAGAATTCGTTGAAGAACCTGCACAGCTTCGTGATCGGTTCGAGGGGCTCGGGCGCGATCCTCGTCACGAGGTCCACCACCTCCCCGACCATGCGGTCCAGCACCGCGTGCAGCAGGGCTTCCTTGGTGTGGAAGTGGTAGTGCACCAGGGCGTTGGCGACGCCGACCCGCGAGGCCACGTCGCGGATCCTGGCCCCGGCGTAGCCCTTTTCGGCAAACACCTCCTCGGCGGCGGCCAGGATCCGTTCGCGGGAGTCGCGTTCCACGCATCCTTCCTATCGCACCGGCGGCTCGCCGGGCCGGCCGGGCCACCGGCGGCGGGCCAGCCCGTGCGTGCTACGCTGGTGGGATGCCGAGGGAGGCCCCATGCCGGCTCGCCGCCTGGCCCACAGCACCAGCCCCTACCTCCTGCAGCACGCCCGGAACCCGGTGGACTGGTACCCGTGGGGCGAGGAGGCGCTGGCACGCGCCCGGGCCCTCGATCGACCGATCTTCCTGTCCATCGGGTACTCGTCCTGCCACTGGTGCCACGTCATGGAGGCCGAGTCGTTCGAGGATTCGGAGGTGGCGGAGGTCCTCGACCGGTGGTTCGTCCCGATCAAGGTGGATCGGGAGGAGCGCCCGGACCTCGACGATCTCTACATGGCCGCCGTGCAGTCCCTCACCGGTCGGGGCGGCTGGCCGCTCACGGTCTGGCTGACGCCGGATCTCCGCCCGTTCTACGGAGGCACCTACTTCCCTCGTGACGACGGTCGCGGGCTCCCGGGACTCCTCCATCTCCTCGAGCGGCTGGCCGCGCTGTGGGATCGCCGGCGGGCCGAGGTGGAGGCGCACGCCACCGCCATGCTGGAGGCCCTGGAGCGGCAGGCGCGGCTCCCCGACCCCACGGGCCTGCCCGGGCCCGAGGCCGTCACCCGGGGCCTGGAGGAGATCGGCGCGGGCTTCGACCCCCGGTGGGGCGGGTTCTCCCCTCCCCCCAAGTTCCCCCAGCCGGCCCTGCTCCTCCTCCTGCTGCACCGGGGCGACGACGCGGCGCGGGCCATGGCCCTCCGTACCCTCGACGCCCTGGCCGACGGTGGGATCCGGGACCACGGGGTCGGCGGCTTCGCGCGCTACTCCGTGGACGAGCGCTGGGTGCTGCCGCACTTCGAAAAGATGCTGCACGACAACGCCCTGCTGGCCAGGACCTACCTCGAGGCCTTCCGCCTGTCCGGGGATCCCCGGCATGCCGAGGTGGCGGGCGAGACGCTCGACTGGCTCGTGCGGGAGATGGCCGACCCGTCGGGCGGCTTCCACGCAGCCGAGGATGCCGACGCGGGCGGCGTGGAGGGCAGCTTCCGGACCTGGACGCCCGAGGAGGTGCGAGCGGTCCTCGGCCCGGACGACGGTGTCCTGTTCTGTGCCGCCTGGGGCGTGACCGGCGCGGGGCACGTGGAGGGGCGCAGCGTGCTCCACCGGGTGGATCGGCCCCCCGACCTCGCAGCGCGCGCGAAGCTCGATCCCGCCGCGCTGGAGGCCCGCCTCGCGGCGGGTCTCGCCCGCCTGGGGGAGGTCCGGTCGACGCGTCCTCGGCCCGGACGGGACGACAAGGTGATCGGTGCCTGGAACGGTCTCGCGCTCTCGGCGTTCGCCCGCGCTTCCTGGATCCTGGACGATCCGGGCCGCCTCGTGACGGCCCGGCGTGCCGCCGCCTTCCTGCTCTCCGAGATGGTGCGCGGGGACGCGGTGCTGCGCTCCTGGCGGCGGGGCGTGGCCGGCGAGCCCGGCGTGCTCGAGGATCAGGCGGCCGTCGGTGACGGCCTCCTCGACCTCCGGGCGGCGGACCCGGACCCCCGCTGGCTGGAGGCCGCGGTGCGGCTGGGCGACGGTCTCGTGGCGCGGTTCGCCGATCCGGCCGGAGGGGCCTGCTTCGGGGCCGGCGTGGAGCGGACCGACATCGTGCTCCGGCAGAAGCCCTTCCTCGACGGGGCCCACTTCTCGGGCAACGCCCTCGCGGCCCGCTTCCTCCTGCGTCTCGCGCGCACGGCGGGGCGGCCGGACCTCGAGCGGGTGGCGGTCGGGATCCTCGAGGCGCTCTCCCCCCTCCTGGCGGACGCGCCACGCGCCGTCCCGGGCCTCCTGGACGTGCTGGCCGCCGTCCACTCGCCCTCCCGGGACGAGCCCGCGTGAGGGCCCGGCTCCGCGGCCTCCGGGTCGTGGTACAACGGCACTCGAGGAACCCGCTCCGCCGGTGAGGTGCCCATGTCCGTCGCGGTCCTGTTGATGATCTGCCGGCTCGGCCAGGCCCAGGAGGCGCCGCCCGCCGAGCCGCCCCCCCCTCCGCCCTCCACGCAAGTGGTCGTCACGCTCGCCGACGGGCAGACGCTCCGCGGCCTCGCGGATCCGGCGGTCCTCGAGGCCTGGAAGGCCGGCGAGCCGCTCGAGATCCGGGTGGGCGAGGGGCTCGGGCTCGCGCTGCCGGCGGGGCTTGCCACCGAGGTCGCCCCAGCCGCGATCGGCGAGCGGCTGCCGCACACCGTCGACACCTCGTTCTCCTCCTCCACGCGGCACTTCTTCGCCCCCACCGCCATCCCCCTCAAACAGGGCACCGGGTACATCTCGCAGATGGAGGTCCTGGCCACGGTGGTCGACTACGGGGTCACCGACTGGCTCACGGTGGAGGCCGGCGCGATCATCCCGCTCGCGCTGTTCAGCCTGACGATGGGTGAGGGGACCGACTTCCTCGTGGGCATGGCCGCGGTGAAGGCGGCAGTGGAGGTGGCCCCGCAGGTCCACGTGGCGGCGGGCGCCTTCGGCGTGGCCTCCCCGGAGTTCCAGCTCGGCCTCCCCTTCGCGGAGACCACGCTCGGCGATGTCGAGCGCAACGTCACGTTCGGCGTGGGAACCATCCTCGTCACCGAGATGGACGACGTGGCTCTCCCGGTGGTGGTGGGCGGCACCTGGCGGGTCCGCCCCAACCTGGGCCTGGTCACCGAGAACTGGCTCGTCTTCGTGGACGGGGAGTTCACCGCCGCCCTCGACACGCTCGGGGTGCGGTTCCTCCCCGAGCAGGGCCGCTGGAGCGTGGACCTGGCGCTCGCGTCCGGCTACGCGGAGCGCGACTGGCAGATCCTCCCGGTGCCCTGGCTCGACGTCTCCTGGCACTTCTGACGCCTCGCCGGGGGATCTTCGGCCGCCGGCTGGACGCGCCGGGTGCGAGGCCGTAGGATGGGCCAACCCCGGAGGTCCCATGTTCCTGCTGCTCGCCGTCGCATCCGTCCTGGCCGCGGACGAACCCTCCCTCTGGACCCGCGAGGCCGTCGGCCTGGCGGGCTGGCCCACGGGCATCCTGGCCGACGCCCGCATCCAGGCCCGGACCCCCCTGCACCGCTCCGACTCGATGCTCTTCCGCAACACGTACGCCGGCGCTGGGGCCCGCCTGCTGGCCAGCCCCGCCTTCGTGGACGTGGGCCCCCGGATCAGCCTCGCACCCGTGGACGTGTTCGACCTCGAGATCCAGGCCTCCCGCGCCTGGTACCTCCCGCTCAAGTGGAGCCTGATGCCGTTCGACGAGATCCGCGGCAAGACCATGGAGGCGCGCTACGAGCGGCCCGACGACGCCTTCGGCGCCGGCGCCTGGGTGGTCTCCGCGACCCCCACGGTGAAGCTCAAGGTCGGGCACGTGGTGGCATTCGACTCCCTGGCCGCCTCCTGGATCCGCTTCGAACAACCTGACGACATCGACTCCAAGTGGGTCTACGAGCCCTACCGGGACCAGCTCCTGGCCTGGGAGGACGTGGCGTTCGAGCACCAGGCGGCGCTGGCGTGGGAGTTCCTGCCCGGCGGCGAGCGCCCGCTCCTGTGGACCGGCGCGACGTTCCGCCAGCGGTTCGCGCTGGAGTCGCCCGACCGCAGCTGGGTGGTGGGGCCCATGGTCGTGTTCCGCGCCTCGCGCTCCCCCTGGGTCCCCCAGATCATCGGCCAGTGCCTCTTCTACCTGGAGGACGCCGACCGCGTCGGCGACGTCCCCAACCTGCAGGCGCTGGCCGCCTGGGTGTCGGACCGGCCGTTCGGGGGGGACTGATCGGAGGCCCCGGAGCGGGGGCCGGCTCGGGGTTGACATCCGCGGTCCACGACGCACTGATCGGAACCGACACCCCGGAGGATCCATGTCCCGCACCCTGCCCGCCGTGTTCCTCGCGCTCTCCGCCTGCGCCCCGCACGTCCCCCCCTCCGGCACCGCCGCCGCCCCGCGCGAGCTCATCCCGCGGGAAGCGCTCTTCGGCAACCCCGAGCGGGCGAACGTGCAGGTGAGCCCGGACGGGGTCCGCCTGTCCTTCCTGGCCCCCGACGAGGGCGTGCTCAACGTCTGGGTGGCCCCGCTCGGCGAGCCCTCGGCCGCGCGGCCCGTGACGAAGGACCGCGGTCGCGGCGTCCGCATGTACTTCTGGGCGCCCGCCTCGGATCGCCTGCTCTACCTCCAGGACGACGGCGGCGACGAGGACTGGCACCTCCACGCGGTGGACCTGGCCACGCTCGCAGACCGGGACCTCACCCCCCTGCCCGACGTCCAGGCGCGCGTGGTGGGCATCAGCCCGGACCACCCCGGCACCATCCTCGTGGCCCTGAACGACCGGGTGCCCGAGCTCCACGACCTCTACCGCCTCGATCTCGCCACCGGGACGCGCACGAAGGTCCTGGAGAACCCCGGCTTCATGGAGTTCCTGGCCGACGACGCCCTGGCGCTGCGCCTGGTCGGACGCCCCACCGACGACGGCGGCACCGAGTACCTGAAGGCCCGGCCCGACAAGAAGGGCGGCCTCACGTTCGAGCCCTTCCTGTCCATCGGCCAGGAGGACGCCCTGACCACGGGCCCGTTCGCGCTCGATCGCACCGGGACCCGCCTCCACCTCATGGACTCCCGCGGCCGCGACACCGCGGCGGCCTTCACGATGGACCTCGCGACGGGGAAGGCCACGCTCCTCGCCGAGGATCCGAAGGCCGACCTGGCGGACGTCCTGCTCCATCCCCGGGAGCACACCATCCAGGCCGCCGCCTTCGACTGGGACCGGCGCCGCTGGGTGGTGCTCGACGACTCAGTGCGCCAGGACCTCGAGGTCCTCGGGACGGTGGCCGCCGGGGAGCTGTCCGTCGTGAGTCGGAGCCTCGACGACCGCGTCTGGATCGTGGCCTACGAGCTGGACACCGGCCCCTACCGCTACTACGCCTGGAACCGCGAGAAGGACGAGGCCACCTTCCTCTTCACGAACCGGCCCGCCCTCGAGCGCGCTCCCCTCTCCCCCATGCGCCCGGTGGTGGTGAAGAGCCGCGACGGCCTCGACCTGGTCTCCTACCTCACGCTGCCCCGGGACACGGATCCCGACGGCGACGGCGTGCCCACGAGCCCGGTCCCCCTGGTCCTCCTCGTGCACGGCGGTCCCTGGCACCGGGACGCCTGGGGCTTCGACCCCTACCACCAGTGGCTGGCCGACCGCGGCTACGCCGTGCTCTCGGTCAACTTCCGGGGCTCCACGGGCTTTGGCAAGCGGTTCGTCAACGCCGCCGACCGCGAGTGGGGCGGGAAGATGCACGAAGACCTGATCGATGCGGTGGCCTGGGCCGTGGACCGGCACGTCACGACCCCGGACCGGGTGGCCATCATGGGCGGCTCCTACGGTGGATACGCCACCCTGGTCGGCCTCACCTTCACGCCCGACACCTTCGCCTGTGGCGTGGACATCGTGGGGCCCTCCAACCTCGCCACGCTCCTCGACACCATCCCGCCCTACTGGAGGCCCATGATGGAGATGTGGGCCACCCGGGTGGGCGATCCGCGCACCGACGCGGGCCGGGCCTTCCTGCAGTCCCGCTCGCCGCTGTCCCGGGTGGACGCCATCCTCAGGCCGCTCCTGATCGGCCAGGGTGCCAACGATCCTCGCGTCAAGCAGTCGGAGTCCGACCAGATCGTGAGCGCCCTGCAGGCCCGATCGATCCCGGTCTCCTACGTGCTCTTCCCGGACGAGGGCCACGGGTTCCGGCGACCCGAGAACAGCATGGCCTTCAACGCGGTGACAGAGGCGTTCCTCTCCACCTGCCTGGGCGGCGCGTACCAGCCGATCGGGGGCGACCTCGCGGGCTCTTCGATCACCGTGCCCGCGGGCGCAGGCGCGATCCCCGGCCTTAAGACCGCGCTCGCGGCGCGCCCCGCTCCGTAGGCGGCGGGGTCCGGTCCCTGGGGGCGGCCCCCTGGAAGGGCGCCGGGCGGCGTCATAGGTCGCCCTGTGCCGGAGCGCTGCATGGATACCGACGGTCTGCTGGGGAGCCTCCATTTCCACGCTGCGCTGGAGCTCCACCGGGCCTGGCGCTCGGATCCCAGTTCGCTCGATCCGGCCTTGCGTGCCTTCTTCGAGGGGTTCGACCTCGCCACCTCCTGGGGATCCACCGCCCCCTCGGGCGCGGCGGACCTGGAATCGGAGCTCCGGGTGGCGCAGCTCGTCGAGGCCTACCGGCAGCGGGGCCACTTCTTCACGCGGACCAACCCGGTGCGCGCCCGGCGGCGGTTCGAGCCCACGCTGGAGATCGAGCAGTTCGGACTTCAGGAATCGGACCTCGACCGCACCTTCCAGGCCGGGGCGCTGGTGGGCCTCGGTCCGGCTCCCCTGCGGGCGATCCTGGCGCTGCTCGAGGAGACCTACTGCCGATCGGTGGGCGCCCAGTTCCACTACATCCGGTTCCCGGACCAGGTGGCCTGGCTCCGCGAGCGGATGGAGGGTTCCCGCAACCGCACGACCTTCACCCGCGCCGAGCGGATCACCCTCCTCACGCAGGTCGCCGAGGCGGTCTTCTTCGAGCAGTTCGTCGTCCGGTCCTTCATCGGCCAGAAGAGCTTCTCGCTGGAGGGCTGCGAGGCCCTGGTCTCTGCGCTCCACGCCGCCATCGACACGGGCAGCGCCCTCGGGGTGCAGGACGTGGTGCTGGGTATGGCCCACCGTGGGCGGCTCAACGTGCTGGCCCACGTGCTCGGCAAGCCGCGGGAGGCGATCTTCGCCGAGTTCCTCGGTCGCCTTCCGGTGGACGTCTCCCACGCGGGCGACGTGAAGTACCACAAGGGCTGGCAGGGCGAGACCCGCTTCCCGGACGGACGCGAGGTCCGCCTCGTGCTCTGCCCCAACCCGTCCCACCTGGAGGCGGTGGACCCGGTCGTCGAGGGGGTGGCCCGGGCGCGGGTCTGGCACCGGTACGGCGGCGACACGTCCCGGGTGTGTCCCATCCTGGTCCATGGCGACGCGTCCCTCGCCGGCCAGGGCGTGACCTACGAGGTGCTCCAGCTGTCCAACCTCCGGGGCTTCGACACCGGAGGCACCCTCCACCTCGTGGTCAACAACCAGATCGGGTTCACCACGTCGTACACCGAAGGCCGCAGCAGCATCTACTGCACCGACGTGGCCAAGGTGACGCTCTCCCCGGTGTTCCACGTGAACGCCGACGACGTGGAGGCGGTGGTCCACACGGTGCGGCTGGCGATGGCGTTCCGCCAGCGGTACCACCGCGACGTCTTCGTGGACATCCTCGGCTACCGGCGTCACGGCCACAACGAGACCGACGAGCCCAAGTACACCCAGCCCCTGCTCTACAAGGTCCTGGCGACCCACCCCGACGTCTACCAGGTCTACCGCCGCCGCCTCCTGGAGGTCGAGGGGCCCGACGTGGCGTCCGAGATCGAGGCCGTCGCGGGTCGCGTGAAGGACAGCCTTCGCGCCGATCTGGACGCGGCCCGAGCCGCGCCCATACCCACCGCACCGCCGGTCCCCGCGCCCTCGCGCTCCGAGGCCTCCCCGACCGCCGTGGCGCCCGACCGGCTCGATCGCGTGGCCCGCGCCCTGGTGGCCCTGCCCGACGGGTTCCCCGTCTTCGCGAAGATCCGCAAGGTCTTCGAGGACCGGCGGGCCGCCGTGTTCGACGAGCGCAGGGTGGACTGGGCCACCGCGGAGCTGCTGGCCATCGGCACGCTGCTCGACGAGGGCACCCCCATCCGGTTCACGGGCCAGGACGTCGAGCGGGGCACGTTCTCCCAGCGCCACGCCGCGGTGTTCCGCGAGGACAGCGAGGAGCGCTGGGTGCCGCTCAACTCGCTCGCTCGGCACGGCGCCTACTTCACGCTCCACAACTCCCCGCTCTCCGAGTACGCGGTGCTCGGCTTCGAGTTCGGCTACGCGCTCGAGCAGCCCGCGGGCCTCACGATCTGGGAGGCCCAGTTCGGCGACTTCGCGAACGGCGCCCAGATCGTGATCGACAACTTCGTGGCCTGCTCCCGCACCAAGTGGCAGCTGCACAGCGGGCTCGTGCTGCTGCTCCCCCACGGCCACGAGGGCCAGGGCAGCGAGCACACCTCGGCCCGGCCCGAGCGCTTCCTCCAGCTCTGCGCCCGCGGCAACCTGCAGGTCACCTGCCCGAGCACGCCCGCGAGCCTCTTCCACCTCCTCCGGCGCCAGGTGCGCCGCCCGGACCGGCTGCCGCTCGTGGTGCTCACCCCCAAGAGCCTGCTCCGGAGCCCCGCCTGCCGCAGCCCAGTGGGCGACCTCACCGCCGGCGCGTTCCGCGAGGTGCTCGACGATCCCGCCGTGGACCCCGCGACCGTCCGCCGGGTCCTCCTGTGCAGCGGCCGCGTCGCCTACGACCTCGAGGACGAGCGGGCCCGGCGGGGTGTCGGGGACGTGGCCGTGGTGCGCCTCGAGCAGCTCTACCCCTGGCCCCGGGAGGGGCTGTCGGCCGTGCGCCGCCGATACGCCTCGGCGGAGCGGTTCGCCTGGATCCAGGAGGAGCCGCGCAACATGGGGGCCGCGTCCTTCATCCGTGGGCATGCCGCGTGGCGGGACGTGGAGGTGGTCTCGCGTCCGGCCAGCGACTCCACGGCCACCGGGTCGTACGAGGCCCACCGTCTCGAGCAGGCGGCGGTGATCGCGGCCGCCTTCGACGGCGCCCCGGCGGGCGGCGGGGAGGACGACGATGAACGTTGACGTGACCGTGCCGAGCCCCGGGGAGTCGGTCACCTCGGTCCAGGTCCTGCAGTGGTTCGTGGAGGACGGCGCGGCCGTCGAGCGCGACGCCCCCCTCGTGGAGCTCGAGACCGAGAAGGCCACACTGGTGGTGAGCGCCGAGGTCGCCGGTCGCGTGGCCCACCTCGCGGCAG
>JBFYZZ010000003.1:0-23090 GCA_041309225.1 Deltaproteobacteria bacterium
TGCTGGCCGCCCGCCTGCTCGCGTTGCCGCTCCGGGTGGTGGTCATCGAGCGGGAGGCGCACCGCGCGGCGGTGGTGCGGGCCCTGGGTGCCCGCCTCGCGGCGGAGGGGATCGAGGTCGAGGTCCGCGAGACGGACGTCGGGGATCCCTCGGCGTGGCCGGACCGGCCCGACCTCGTGGTGGCGCTCCACGCGTGCGGCCCCGCCTTCGACGCCGTCGCGGCGCGCTCCGTCGCGGCCGGCGCCCGGCACCTCCTGCTCGTGCCCTGCTGCCCCGGCGAGGCCGTGGCCGACGAGGCGCGGGCACTCGCGGCCGCCGGGGCGCTCGGCATCCCCCGGCACGGCGCCGTCCGGCGGGCATGGCTCGACGCGACCGTGGCGGCGCTGCGGACGCTGCGCCTGGAGGCTGCGGGCTACGAGACCGTGGTCGTGCCCTTCGTGCCCCCCACGGTCACCCCGTGGAACCTGGCCTGGCGGGCCCGACGAGTCCGCGAGCCGGGCCGGATGGCGGCCGCCCGCCGCGATCTGGCGCGGTGGGAGGACACCCTCTCCGACCCGGTCCGCATCTCCTGATCCGCCCGGTGGCGAATCGGCTCGCTCCTCGGCGTTCCAGCGGGCCCGCCAGGGCCGACCCCCCGTCGGCCCAGAGGGCCGGAGGCACCTCGCAGCCAAACGGGAGGCTCGGAGGGCCGGCCACAACTCCGTGAGATGATCCCAACTTGACGAGATGTGGCCGGACTACGGCCAAATCTCGGAGGGTTGACGTCTACTCCCCGAGATGTGGCCGCCACAAGGACAGAACTCCGAGGGATGGTCACAACCCTCCGAGTTCTGGCCGCGGGTGGGTCCCCCCAACGGCGGAGCGCGCCCGTGCCCGCCCGCACGTCGGCCCGCCAGGGCCGGCGACACCTCGCGGTCAAGGGGAAGAGTCGGAGGCCGCCCCCCCCTTAGGGCTCGATCTCCCAGGAGAACTGGGCGCTCGCGCCGGCGCCGCCGCCCCCGGCCGGGAAGGTGACGGTGTAGCGGCAGGTGCCCTCGGCCACGCCCTCGATCTCGAACCAGCCGTACTCGTACGCGGCGCCGCCCTCGACCCCCTGGGGCCGGTCGCGCACGTCGCAGATGGCGGGGGTGTCGGAGACCACGGTCTTGTCGGTGTCGGCCTGGCAGACCGTGACGCCGCCCACCGTGGGCCGCACGTAGAAGGCGTTCACGTCGCCCACGTCGATGTCCTCCACGACCCAGGCGATGGGCTCCTCCACGCCGTCGAGCGACGCGGGCTCGACGATCTCCATCGTGATCGCGGTCCCGTCCACGCCGGAGACGAGCGTCTCGGTGGCAGCCGCGGTGCCCACGTCGAAGGCCATGAACTGCTGGCCGCTGTCGTCGTCGTCGAGCGAGACCGCGTCGGCCTGGGCCTCGACCGGGTACCAGCCGTAGCCGATGACGGACTGGCCGTTGGCCATCTCGAACTCGTAGGGGACGTAGACGTGGTTGGACACGAGGTAGGCGGCGGTGCCGCCCGTGGCGCAGGTGTGACCCAGGCGGTGCACCTCGGGTGCGCGGGCGAGCATGTTCACCGAGTCCGTGAGCGGCTCGTCGTCCCGGGTGGTGACCTCGACCGAGAGCAGGGCGGCCCCGTCTCCTTCGCCGTGGATGGTGACGGTCTGGCCCGAGACGGACATGACCTCGAGGACGGCCGGATCGTCGAAGGACGCCTCGTCCACGGTCACCGGGAGGTTCGTGCCCACCTCCCAGACCTGGAGGTCGAGGAAGGCGTTCACGGCCACGGGCTTGTTGAAGTCCACGACGTCGTCGTCGGCCGGGTACGAGAACACGAGGTTGCCCTCGTTGCCGGTGAGTCGGGACTGGCAGCCCGCCGCGACGGCGAGGGCGAGGACGGCGAAGGTACGGTGCACGGTCTCCTCCATGGCGGATCGATCGCACGTTGGACCCGCGGGGACAGCATGACGGAAAACCGCCGGATCGCCTACCCCGGCGGGACGTCGAACCGGTCGAACTCGCTGGTGAACTGGCCTCGGCCGCGCGTCAGGCTGCGCAGGTCGGTCGCGTAGCCGAGCAGGCCCTGCAACGGGCACTCGGCGCGGACGGAGGCGGTGCCCAGCTCCGCGACGCTCTCCAGGATGGCCGCCCGGCGGGCCTGGAGGTCGCCCAGGACGGTGCCGAGGGTCTCCTCGGGGACCACCACCTCCATCTTCATGATCGGGCCGAGCACGACGCCGCCCGCGGCCGCCATGGCGCTGCGCGCGGCCTGGGCCACCGCGATCCGGAGGGCCTGGGGCGACGAGGCCATGCCGGACAGCTCGACCTCCTCGACGGCCACGGCCACGTCCTGCAGGGGCGCGCCGTCCACGGGGCCGCCCACCACGGCGTCCTGGGCGCCGTCCCGCACGGCCTGGGCCTGTGCCGCGGACAGGGTGCCCTCGGGCACCACGCGGGGAGTGGCCTCGATCCGGATCCCCTCCCCCCGCGCCAGGGGACGCACCGAGGCAACGGCCCGGGCCTTGAGCTCGATCCGCTTGTTGTCGGCCTCGATGGTGTGGTCCACCTCGCCTCCGGCCCGTGCCGCCTGGAGGACGGTCTCGCGCGAGACCACGTGGGGCCGGCCGAAGCGCAGCGCGAGCCCGAACTCGCGCTGGATCCGCTCCTGGACGATCTGCAGGTGGAGTTCGCCCATGCCGTGCAGGATGCGCTGCCCCGTGTCGGCGTCCTCCACCAGCCGGAGCGTGGGGTCCTCCTCCTGGACCTTGCCCAGCACGTCGAGCATCTTCTCCTCGTCCCGCGAGGATTCCGGCTCGACCGCCAGGCCCAGCACGGGATCGCGGGCCTGGATGCGTTCGAGCAGCACGGGGGTGTCGGGCGAGCAGAGGGTGTCGCCCGTGCCGGCGTAGCGCAGGCCGGCGAGCAGCACGATCTGGCCGGCCACGGCGTGGTCGATGCGCTTCTTGTGGTCGGCGTCCACGTCGAAGACCCGCGCCACGCGCTCCTCGACGTCGCGCCCCGGGATCCACACGCGATCACCTGGCTCGAGGTGGCCCCGGTAGAGGCGCGCGAACACGTGGCGGCGGCCCTCCCAGAGCTGCACCTTGAAGGCCAGCGCGCACAGCGGGCCCGCGGCGTCCATGGTCACGGCCACCTCGACGCCCTCCGGGGTGCGAGCCTGGACGGGCGGCCGGTCCACCGGCGAGGGCAGGTAGCGCAGCACCCCGTCGAGCAGCGGCTGCACGCCGACGTTGCGGAGGGCGGAGCCACCGTAGGTCGGGAAGACCTTCCGCTCGAGCGTGGTGCGCCGGAGCACGCGCACCAGTTCCAAGACGTCCACGGGCCGCTCCTCGAGGACCGCCTCGGCGATGGCGTCGTCGTGGTCGGCCAGCACGAGCAGGAGCGCCTCCATGGCCGCGTGCCATCGCGCCTCGTGGCAGGCCGGCAGGGGCTCCTCGGTGACCACCTCCCCCTGCTCGCCCCCGAACCGGACGAGCGTGCGGGTGAGCACGTCCACGACGCCCTCGGGCACGGGCACGGCGAGCGCCGCAGGCTCGACGTGCAGGCGCCCGCGGAGGGTGGCCAGGGCCCGGTCGAAGTCGGCGCCGGGCCGATCCATCTTGTTCACGAAGAACATCGTGGGGATCCGGAACCGGCTGGCCTGGCGCCAGACGGTCTCGGTCTGGGGCTCCACGCCGCGGACGCCGTCGAGCACGACGACGGCGCCGTCGAGCACGCGCATGGCCCGCTCCACCTCGATGGTGAAGTCCACGTGGCCGGGGGTGTCCACGATCTGGACCAGGTGGTCGCGCCAGGGGCACTGGGTGACGGCGGAGGTGATGGTGATGCCGTGGGCCCGCTCCTCCTCCATCCAGTCCATGTGGGCCTCGCCGTCGTGGACCTCGCCGATCTTGTGGCTGGCGCCCGTGTAGTACAGGATGCGCTCGGTGAGGGTGGTCTTGCCGGCGTCGATGTGGGCCGCGATGCCGATGTCGCGGACGATCGAGAGATCGGGCAGGCCTCGTGGGGCAGCCATGGAGGTCTCCGGGGCGGTTGCCCTGTCTATCCCTCCCGGCGGGGCCCGGCGCCCCACCCGTGCCCGCCGCGCCGGGCTATCCTTCCCTCCCGGATCGCGTCGGAGGTGAGATGCCGGACCTGGTGCTGGCCAGCGCGTCCCCGCGGCGGCGGGCCCTCCTCGAGGCCGCCGGCTTCACCGTGGAGGTGCGGCCACCCGACCTGGCCGAGGACCTCCTGCCGGGGGAGGAGCCCGTGGCCTCGGCCCGCCGCCTCGCCCGGGAGAAGGCCTGCGCGGTGGCGGCCGCCCGCCGGCCGGATCGCCCCGTGCTGGCTGCCGACACCGTGGTCCACGCGGACGGGGTCTCCTGGGGCAAGCCCGCGAGCGCCCGCGAGGCGGAGGCCACGCTCAAGGCCCTCTCCGGACGCTGGCACGCGGTCACCACCGCCTGGTGCGTCGTCCTCGGCGCCGAGGTCCGGGTGGGGCACGTGACGACGCGCGTCTCGTTCCGGCGCCTCACCGAGGGTGAGATCCGGCGGTACGCGGCCTCGACCGAGCCGATGGACAAGGCGGGCGCCTACGGCATCCAGGGCCTCGGATCCGCCCTCGTGGACCGTGTGGACGGCTCCTGGTCCAACGTGGTGGGCCTGCCGCTCGCCGAGGTGCTCGAGGCGCTCGCGGCCCTGGGCGTGGTCCCCGAGGGGGTCCCGACGGCGGTCACGCACCGGAGGCCCGCGTGACGACGGGCGCGGTCGCTCATCGACTCGCCGAGGTCAACGCCCGGATCCGGCTGACCTGCGTCGAAGCCGGCCGGGATCCCGCCGAGGTCGCGCTGGTGGCGGTCTCCAAGACCCATCCCGTCCAAGCGATCCGCGATGCCCTCGCGGCGGGGCAGGTGGCCTTCGGGGAGTCGTACGCGCAGGAGATGCGGGACAAGGTGGCGGTGCTGGGCATCGGGCCCGCCGCGGGCGGCGGCCCGGCCCTCCCCGTGTGGCACTTCCTGGGGCCGCTCCAGCGCAACAAGGTGCGCCTCGTGGTCGGCGCCGCGGTGCTCGTGCACGCCGTGGACTCCGAGCGCCTCGGCCTCGCCGTCCAGGATCGCTCCCTGCCGCGCCGCACGCCCGTCCTCGTGGAGGTGAACGTGGGGGGGGAGGTGACCAAGCACGGGGTGGCGCCGGCCGCGGCCCTGGACCTGTGCCGCACGCTCCACGGCATGCCCGGGCTCGACCTCCAGGGGCTGATGTGCGTGCCGCCCGTGACCGGGGATCCCGCTCGGGCAGCCCCCTTCTTCCGCCGGCTCGCCGACCTCGCCGCTGAGGGGCGCGGGCGCGGCCTCCCGCTCCGCCACCTCTCCATGGGCATGAGCCACGACTACGAGGTGGCGATCGCCTGCGGCGCCACCCTCGTGCGGGTGGGCACCGCCATCTTCGGCGAGCGCGGTGGATGGGCGCCCGCTACTCCTGGAACGTGAACCGGGCGGCCCTGGTCTCCCCGGCCCGCACCTCGACCATGATGGTCTGGGAGATGCCCGAGTCGCGGGCCGTGGCGCGCAGCGTGTAGGTACCCGACGGCACCTCCATGTCCACGATGGGCGTCATGCCCAGCCGCCGTCCGCTCATGAAGATGACGGCGTACTGGTCGCTCTCGATGGTGATCCGGCCGTTGGCCACTGCGGGGAGGGTGATGGGGCTCGGGGCGGTGCTCGTGCCGACGGGGGTGACCGGGCTGGTCACCGCCGGGGTGACCGGGGTGGGGGGGCCGGGTGGAGGGGTGGTGTCCCAGAGCCCGGTCCGCTCAGGGCTCTCGCTTCGATCCGGAGTGGTCGCCCTGGGGGTGGCCGGCCGGCCAGCGCCCGTCCGCTCCCGTGGCGTCGCCGGGCGTGCCTCGGCCTGCGGCGCCTCCGAGGGCGCGGGAGTCGTGACCTCCTCGGCCGGCGGGGTGGGGGTGGGCTCGGCCTCGGGGGACGGTTCCTGGACTGCCGGCGGGAACGGCGAGGCGCCGGTGAGGTCCACCGTACGCGCCGCGTCCACGGGCGTCACGGCCTCCGTGTCCCCGGAGACCCGGACCGCCCGGTAGATCCACAGGCTGACGAGGAACAGGGCCAGCGCCCCGGCGACGATGATTCCGCGCACGAACAGGCGGGACGTGGGGCCGCGCGACACGGGCTCGTGGCGGATGGGGGGAGCCACGAAGCCCCGGGGCGTGCCGGCGCCGGGGGCCTCCCCCTCGCCGGCCCACGGCGCGCCTCCCGCGGCGATGGACGCCCTGGCCGGCCGGGCCAGCCCGGCCCACAGGGCATCCTCGGCCTCGGCATCGTCCTCGATGGGCGGCTGCAGCGCCTGGTCTCCGACGCCGGCGCCGGCGGCTACGGCCCGGGGTGGCGGGACCACCATGGGACGCCGCTCCCTGATCTGGACCCCTTCGGGGGTGTCGGGCTCCTCCTCGTCGGTGATCTCCACGATCGGACTGCCGAGGCCGCCGTCGAGTTCGTCGTCGAATCCGGAGACGGCGATGTCGTTGTCGAACCCCGGGACGGCGATGTCCTCGGGCTCGGGGGGCGGGGACGGGGTCGCCGCCTGGACACCCGCGCCCACGTAGATTCGGGCGGGCCCGGCGCGGATGGGTTCGTCCTCGGTGTCGTCCGCGGCGAGGGCGGTCAGGAGGCCGTCCTCGTCGAGGGCGGCATCCGCGTCCTCCTCGAGGGGGGTGGCCGGCGGTGCCGGCATCCGGATGGAGGGCACCTCCTCGTCTACGAAGAGGGCCTCGGGCGCTGCGCGGAACAGCCTGGATCGGGGACGGGCGTCCCCACCGCCGGGACCTCCACTGCCACCGGGAGCGGTCATGGCTCACCCCGGGAGGGAGGGGAGGCGGAAGGACGGGCCACGGGCACTCCCCCTGTCACGCCGCCAGCCAGAGGGCAGCCAGGGAGGCGGGCATCTCGGTACCGGCAGCGATGCGCTCGAGCGCCGCCACCCTGTCGGCCTGCACGGTGACCATGGTGCCGAAGCGGCTGGAGACCGTCCGCAGGAACTGCTCCTGCAGGAGGAGGTTCACGGCGCGCCGGGCGGTGCGTTCGTCCTCGTCCTCCAGGCCGCGCCAGAGGTTGTCGGCGCGCGTGGCCTGGGGCGCGACGATCTTGCGGGACAGGAGCTCGCGCACCATGGAGCGGAGCACGCCCCGCGCGCGGATGACGTCCGCCTCGAGGCGCCGGCCGGGGGTCCACCAGACCTCCAGGCCGCTCTCCGCCCGGATCCGCTCCTGCTCGGCCTCCTCGAAGTTGAGCTCGGGCGGCAGCGGGCCCCGAGCCGCCAGGACCCGGACCACGTCGAACGGGTGGAGGCCCAGGCGCCCCGCGAGGTCCTTGACTCCCAGCTTCCTGTACTGCTCGATGATCGACATGATCGCTCCTACCAGTCGCTGGATCCGCCACGTCGCAGGACCACCTGGACGGGTTTGGAGACTCCCGGGATGGTCTGGTCGCCGGCGTCCTCGTCCACGACCTCCTCGGGCACGAGGATGTCCGGGTCCACCCAGACGACCCGCACGGCCACCCGTGCGGCGGTGCACTCCCTGGCCTCGGCATACGCCGCGAGCAGCCCTTGCTCGACCGTCGCCTTCACGTCGATGCCCACCTTGTGGTCGGCGAGCAGGACCTCCAGGGAGAGGGCGCCGTCGGCGTCGCGCCAGCTCAGCGGCGCGTCGGCGGCGTTCACCTCGCCGAGCGCCCGGCACAGGGCGCCGACCCCGCGGTAGGCCATGAGGGAGGAAAGGTCCTCCGGACGCTCGCTCCAGGAGCGGCAGGCGTCGAAGTCCACGGGGAAGACCAGGGCGATGGCCGCGGGCACGTCGCCCACGACGTCGATCGACCCCACGACGGCCACCTCCACGACCTCGGCCTCCACGTCGGGGCCGGTACTCCGCAGGGCCGCGAACACGGGCTCCAGGACCCGCTTCACCTCCTCGTGGTGATCGAGGACGACCCGGCGGTAGCCCGCCGGCAGCGAGGCGAGCACCGGCTCCACCTCGCGGAACTTCTCGTACTCCTCGACGGCCTCCTTGTTGGCGGGATCGTCGAGGAGCGCACGGACCTCGACCTCCCGGGCTTCGGTGGCCTCCCGGAGCGCGGTCGCCCGCGCGGTCACAATCTCCCGATCGGCCAGGACGGATCGGACGAGGGCCCCGTGCTGGCGATCGACGACGGCCCGGGGAACCCGCTGGAGCTCATCGGCGACCGCTTTGCGCTGCTCGAGGTTCTCCTGGAGCTTCTTGTCGATGATCGCGAGCTGCTGCCGGAACTTGCCCTCTTCGTCCTCGAGGCTCCCGAGGCGCTTCCGCAGGCGATCCTGCTCGTCTGCCCGCCACTTCTCGATCGCATCCAGCTCGACCGCCAACCTGGGCCCGATGGGCCCTTCCTTCTTCGCCATGGTTCCATCTCCCGTGGAGGGGTGGCTTGGAGGGCATCCTACCCCATCCACCCTCCACCTTTCCACCCCGGACGGCGAACGTCCGTGCCGGCGGGGCGTCCCGGGCCCTCCGGAGGGGTGCTATCGTGGCGGTGATCCGGAGGACCCGGCGCCTCCCCACCCCCGGACGTTCCGATGTGCGGCCGATTCGCCCTCTCGCTCACCCCCGAGGCCCTGGCCCGGTTCATCTCGCTGCTCGCCCTGCCCGGGATCCGGCCCCGGTTCAACATCGCGCCGCTCCAACCGGTGCTCACGGTGCGCGCGAAGGCCGGGGCGCGCGCGTGGCACGAGGTCCGTTGGGGTATCCCCGCCCCGGCCGGCGGTCGCATCCCCCGCCCGGTCATCAACGCGCGCGCCGAGACGCTGGTCGCCTCCCCCCTGTTCCGATCGGCCGTCCGCCGTGGCCGGTGCCTGGTCCCGGCCGACGGGTTCTACGAGTGGCGCGCCTGGGGGCGCCGGCGCGTGCCCGTGCTCTTCCGCCGCCCCGGCGGGGAGCCGTTTGCGTTCGCTGGGGTGGCGGACCGCCGGCCGGAGGACGGCGTGCCGGTGGAGGCGTGCGCGATCGTGACCTGCGCGCCCAACGCCGTCGTGGCGCCGGTCCACGACCGGATGCCGGCGATCCTCGATCCCGACGACTTCGACCGGTGGCTGGATCCCGGCGTGTCGGCCGAGGACGCCGCCTCGCTGCTGCGCCCCGCACCGGACGACCTCCTCGCCGCGTTCCCGGTCTCCTCGCGGGTCAACGACGCGCGCCGCGAGGGACCCGACCTGTGGACACCCGATCCGGGCCTGTTCGGATAGAAACGACGGACCTGGAGCCCCATGCCCGAGCCCGTGCGACCCGCGGCCGGTCGTCCCTTCCCCCGGTCCGCCTGGGTCCTCTCGACCTATTTCGCCGAGGGGCTGCCCTACAGCCTGGTCCGCCAGGTGTCCTCGGTGTTCTTCCGGGACGCCGGGGCCAGCCTGGAGGGCGTGGGGATGACCTCACTCTACGGCCTGCCCTGGGTGCTCAAGTTCCTCTGGGCGCCGCTGGTGGACGCCTTCGGGACGCGCCGGGGGTGGCTCCTCGCCGCCGAGGCCGCGCTGGCGGTGGGGCTCGCGGCCCTGGCCCTGGCCGCGGCGGCCCCCTCCCCCATCCTGCCCGTGGCGATCGCGTTCCTGGTCGTGGCGTTCCTCTCCGCCACGCACGACGTCGCGGTGGACGGCTTCTACCTCGAGGCCCAGGACCGGGTGGCGCAGGCCCGCAACGTGGGCCTGCAGGCCATGGCGTACCGGCTGGCGCTCATCGCGGGGGGCGGGGGGCTCGTGTGGCTCTCGGATCGCTCGGGCTGGCCCCCCGCGTTCGGTCTGGCGGCGGTGGCGTTCCTCGGGCTCCTGGGTTTCCACGGCCGGGTCCTGCCCCGGCCCTCGGCGCCGCTCCGTCCGGCCCGGGATCTCGCGCGGGCCGCGTCGAAGCCCGGGCTGGCCGTCTCCGTCGCGGTGGCGCTGGGGGCGATCCTCACCGGCCTGTGGACGCTCGACTGGCGCCTGCCCGAGCGGCCGGGCGGACTGCCGATCCCCGCGTGGGCCGCCCTGGGGCTGCTCGGCGCGGTCCTGGCCCTGCTCGGGGGGCTGGGGCCCCTGCGCCGCCGCCTCGCCTCCAGCGACGCGCCCTACGCCCGGGCGTTCACCAGCTGGCTGGACCAGCCGCGCATCGGTGTGATCCTCGCCTTCACGGTGCTCTATCGCCTGGGTGAGTCGAGCCTGCTGGCCATGGGGTACCCGGCGCTGGCCGACTGCGGGCTCTCCCGAGCGCAGTATGGCGTCGCCTACGGCACGTGCGGGGTGGCCTCGGCCATCGTGGGCGGGCTCGGAGGCGGCTGGCTCATCGGCCGGTTCGGGTTGCGGCGTGCGATCTGGCCCCTGGTGATCGCACAGAACGGACCGAACCTGCTCTACGCCCTGGTCACCTGGCGGCTGGGCGGAGCGGCGGAGGGCATGGCGCTGCCGGCGTCCACGGTCGCGTGGGTCACCGTCCTGCTGGCGGTGGAGGCGTTCGGTGCGGGGATGGGGACCTCGGTGTTCATGGTGTTCCTCATGCGCACCACACGCCCCGCGTACCGCAGCGCCCACATGGCGATCGCGACGGGCATCATGAACGTGGCCTCGGCGCTGGCGGGCGTGGGATCGGGGTTCCTCGCCGCCCGGCTCGGATTCCCGGCGTTCTTCGTCGTGACGTTCCTCCTCGCCCTGCCGGGGATGGCCTGCATCGCCTTCCTGCCGCTGCTCGACGATCCGGCCCCGGCACCCGGGGGGTCCTGATCCCGGGCCCTATCGCCCGCCGCCGCGGCGCCGCACCCACCAGGAGAGCGACACCGAGAGGCCGACGACGAGGGCCAGGAGGGGCACGTGCCAGAGGGGGGTCTCGCGGACGTCCCGGACGAGGCGGCCCCCGGCGGGATCCTCGAGGGGCGGGAGGGCGGTGCCCGGCGGGACCCAGCGGCCGCCCACGGCGGCGGCCAGGGCCGCCAGGAAGGCGTGGTCGGGCGCGATCTGCTCGAGCTCGGCTTCCCGGGCGGTCACGGCGAACACGGTGGCACCCTGGAAGAACGGCGTCCCGTCCTCGCCGAGGGCCTCCACGCGGACGCGGTGGGCACCGGGCCGCCGGCCACGGAAGGCCACGACCGCCTCGCCGTCGGGCCCGGTGAGGACCTCCTCGGCGTCCGGCTCGCCGGCCACGCCGGGCTCCGCCACGCGGGCCCGCACGCGGACGCCCGCCATGGGCTGGAACCCCACGTCGCGCACGCGCACGGCGATCCGGACCTCGTCGCCCACGCCGTAGTTCTCCCGGGAGGTCTCCACCACCACGCGCTGGGCGTCCGGATCCCCCACCAGCCAGCGCATGGCCTGCTTCCAGAAGCGCAGGTAGGCCTGGTTGCCGTGGCCCCGGCCTGCCTCGGCGAACGCCCAGCGCCAGGAGGAGTCGCCGAGCAGGGCGAGCGAGCGCCCCTCCCCCACGGTGCGCACCGCCACCACCGGCGCGGAGCTGCCGTCCGCCGCCGTGCGGGTGGGGTGGGCGAGGAGCACGGCGGCGCCGGGCGCCATCCCGGCCGCGAGGTGGACGCCGTCGAGCGCAGGGAGCGCCGCCCAGGCCTCGGCGCTGGCCGCCCGTCCGGCCGCGAGGGCCGTGATGGGGTGGCGGGCCCCCGCATCGGTGAGGACCGGCTGGAGCGGGGCCGGGTCCACCGTGGGATCGGGGGCCCCGAGCCGGACCGGGAGCACGTCCTCGATCGGGGTGCCCGCGTACCCGCCCAGGTCGAAGGAGCGGTCGCCGCCGATCATGGCGAAGGCCCCGCCTCTGCGGACCCAGTCTGCCAGGTTCACGAGGAGGTCCTCCGCCCGCCAGCCGAAGTAGGGGGCGTAGTCGAAGTTCTGGAAGATCACGAGGTCGAACGAGTCGAGCCGGCTCCCGAACAGCTCCTCGTAGGGGAACGGGATGAGGGCCAGCTCGTCGTCGGCCCAGCCGGCGCCCATGTCCGCGTGGGTCCGGAGGATGAAGAACGACACGAGATCCACGGCCGGATCCTGCTTGAGGAAGCGCCGGAGGAACTTCTCGTCCATGGAGGGCGCACCGCAGACCTGGAGGACCCGCATCCGGTCGCGCACGACCCGGACGACCACCGCCTCGGTGTTGTTGCCGGTGACGGCGTCGCCCGGCGGGACGGGGAGTTCGACCTCCCAGGTGTGCCGCCCGACGTCACCCGGCTGCACCTCGAACGCGATTTCGGCACGACCCTGCCCGTCGAGGACGACCTCGCGCCGTTCCACCAGGGCGCCGTCGCGCTTCAGCGCGACCGGAAACGTCCGGCGCTCGAAGCCGGGCCCGGCGATCCGGGCCTTCAGGGAGAACGGCGCCCGGATGAAGGCAAACCCGCCCACCTGGACGTCCTCCACGGCCAGGTCCACGAGATCGGACGAGGAGCCCACGCCGTAGACGGTGAGCGGACCCGGGAGGTCGGGCGGGTCCACGGTGCCCGTGGTCCGCCAGGCCGTCCCGAGGCTCCCGCGGTCGATGCCGTCGGTGACGACCACCAGGCCGGCGAGGCGCTCGCCGGCGTACCGGTCCCGCACCGCCTGGAGGGCCACTCCGAGATCGGTGTCCTCGGCGTCCCAGGTGGGGTCCGCCCCAAGGGCGAGGTCGCCCCCGAACACGAAGCGCTCGGCCTCCGGGTGCCCCACGGCGGTGAGGATCCCGGCCACCGCGTCGCTGCGGGGTCCACGCCCCTCCTGGACGGCCATGGAGCGGCTGTCGTCCACGAGGACGACGAAGCGACCGGCCTCCCACCGCTCCGAGCCCTCCCGCAGCACGGGCCGGGCCAGCGCGAGGCACAGGGCCGCGAGGGCCGGCGCGAGGAGGAGCGCCTGCAGGCCGCGTCCTCGGACGCCCCGGGCAGATGCCCAGGCCACCAGCAGGACCGCGACGGAGGTGCCAACCGCGGCTGCCACCAGCCACCGGGGCCCGGTCCAGGCCAGAACCCCGGCGCCTGGATCCACGCCGCCCCACAGCCAGGACACGGGGCTCACCCCGTCCTCCCGGGCCGCGCCGCGCTCATTCCTCGATCCTCCCCTCGCGGAGCAGCGCACGGACGTGGGTGGCGTCCTTCTTGTAGTCGGACGTGAGCGCGTACACGACGAGGTTGACCCCGAGCTTCACGGCCTCCCGCCGCTGCGCGGCGCCGCCGGGCTCCACCGCGAGGCGGTCGCGGCCGTCGGGGCCCCGCTCGAGGGCGCCGGAGAGGTCGTTCCGGCAGTAGACGAGGGGGGTCATCTCGCCGATCGTGACTCCCTCGAGCCAGGGCACGGCGTCCACCCGCCCGACCGGGCGCCGGACGAGGAAGAAGGAGCGGTAGACGGCGTGGTCGGTGGGGAGTGGGGCCAGCGGGCGGGTGGGGAAGAGGCGGGCGCACAGGCGCCGGACCGAGCGGTCGAAGGCCGAGTCGGCCACGCCCGTGGCGTCGTCCACCAGGAGGAACCCACCGTACTGGAGGTAGCGCGTCAGGCTGGCCGCGGCCTCGTCCTCCAGGGCAGGCAGCTCGCCGTTCCCCGCGAGCACGCCGAAGGGGTGGTCGAACAGCGCCGGGTCCTCGGGCGCGAGCCGGACCACCCGGGGCACGCACTCCACGCTGGTGGTCTGCTGAACCTCGTAGAGCAGGCGGATCCAGGCGTCCGGCCGCGCGACCGTACCGCCCGGAAGGTCCAACTCCACCACGTCGAGCCGGCTCGAGTCGCCGAGAGCCCACGCCCGGCGCGCGGCGAGCAGCGCGGCGGCCCCGGCCGCGGCCGCCCCCAGGAAGGCCCGCCGGGTCCAGGCCCTATCCACCGAGCCTCCGCCAGCCCGCGGCCGCCTGCGCCAGGAGCAGGAGCAGGGCCCCCGCGAACGCGGCCGGCCCGAGGGCCACGCGGCGGGTCAGCCGGGTGGGATCGATGGCGGCCTCGACCTCGGCGAGGCCGGTCTGGCGACGCACGTCCGACTCGGGCGCGGGGGGGTTGACGGCCACCCAGGCGATCGGCGGTCCGCCCTCGATGGACACCGTGTAGGACCCGGGCCGGCGCGGCGTGAACCGGATCCAGCCCGGGATGCCGCGGGTGGAGACGGCGTGGCCGTCGGGATCGGTGACGCGCGGCCTATGCGAGGGCCCCGGCAGGGGGATGCTCACCGGCTCCCCGACGGTGCCGTCGAACCGCGCCGTCCCGCCGGCGCTCTCGCCCCCGAGGAAGGCCACCAGTCGCTGTACGAAGGGCAGGAAGACGGCCTGGAGCGGCAGGTCGCCCCACGCCAGGTCCACCGTGCCGGCCAGGACCAGCACCCGACCGCGGCCCACCGTGCGTTCCAGGAGGAAGGGCAGCCCGCCTTCGAACGCCAGGAGCGTACGGGCCTCGACCTCCTCGGGCACGGGGTCGAAGGTGAGCGCCCGGCGCGTCCGGACCGCGGCGAACCCCGCCCGGCCCCCGCGCGCGAAGGGGGCGAACAGATCCAGGCCGGTGTCCGGGAAGGCCAGGGGCAGGCCGCCCTCGACCTCGAACGAGACGAGGTTGCGGGCCCGGCGGAGCGGGGCGGGCAGGAGCGTGGAGAGCGCCGCGTTGTACCGCTCGGGCGTGACGTTGTCCCCGCCGGTGATCACGAGCCCGCCGCCGGCGCGGACGAAGGCGGACAGGGCGTCGGCCAGGGGGCGCGGGTCCGAGACGTTGGCCAGGAAGACCACCCGGTACCGCTCCGGATCCAGGCTGGTGACGCCGTCGGGCGCGGTGACCTCGGGGGTGACGCCCATGCCCTGGTTCCCCCAGGGCGCCAGCGCCCGCTCCAGGAAGTAGACCTCGCTCTGGATGGGCGTGGGCCCCGGATCGCCGTCCACCACGAGCACACGGCTGGGTCCCACCCTCGGGAGGTGGAACCAGCGCGTGTCGTCCGAGGTGAGCCGGTCGTCCTCCAGGGAGGCCGTCGCCACGCCACCCGGCACCTCGGGGGGCACGGTGAAGAGGACATCGGCTCGCTCGCAGGCGGGTAGCGCTGTGCCCTCGGAGATCGGCTCCGGGCAGCCGGACACCTGGGTGAAGGCCGTCATCCGGCTCCCGTCCGGCAGCGTCACCGTGACGGCCGCCTCCTCGGAGCCCTCCCCGTACCCGGCGAGCCCCACGCGCAAGCTCCCGCCCTCGATCCCGCCCCCGTGGGCGACCGAGGCGACCGTCACGTTGCGGGACGAGGCGGCGCGGACCACGCGGGGCAGCACCCGGCCACCGGCGGCGAGGATCCGCTCGATCTCGGGCACCGTGGCGGTCACCGTGCCGGGGCCGGCCTCATCGGTGAACACCACCACCTCGCCCGGCTCGCCCCCGAGCAGGGCACGGGCCTCGCGGAGCGCCCCCGCGAGGTCGGTCCCGGCCCAGGTGGGCTGGACCGCCTCCAGGGCGCGCGCGACCCGGCCGTGGTCGTCGACCAGGGTGGGCAGGAGGCGCTCGGGTCCCTCCTCCCCCCCGGCCACCGCCACGGCCCCCACGCGGGCCCCGGGAGGCAGAGCGCCCACCAGGTCCACGGCCTCGCGGCGCGCCCGCGCCAGGAGCGTGCCCTCCCCCGCGTCCGCGGCGCCGAGCAGGGCGGGCAGGGCGCCGGTCTCCTCGAGCGACATGGAGAGGCTGTTGTCGAGCACCACCACCACCCGGCCGGCCCCGCCGATCCGGGGGGCCGTGTCGGGGACGCGCAGCTCCGGCCGGGCCACCGCCGCGACCACCAGGAGGACGGTGAGCAGCCGCACGGCGAGCAGCGCGGGGTCCTGGATCCGGCGGCGGCGCCGGATGCGGCGGGCGAGGCGCTCGATCAGCATCATCGCCCCGAAGGCCCGGCGCTCGACCGGGCTCTGGCGGGCCAGGTGGGCGAGGAGGGGGCCCAGGGCCAGCACCGCCAGCGCCAGTGCGCCGGCGGCCACGAAGCCGAAGCCCCAGCCGGTCACGCCGCGTGCGGCGCCACCCGCCGGCGCCGGGAGCCGCCGGACAGGAGGCGGAACAGGGGGTCGGTGAGCGGCCGGTCGGTGGGGACGGGCAGGTAGCGGCCCTGCCATGCGGTGACCGCTTCCTTCACCTCGTGCATCCAGGCCCGGACGACGCCGCGGAAGTCCTCGCGCACCCCCGCGGGGTCCAGGGCGACCGGCGCGCCGCCTTCAGGTGAGAAGAACCGGGCCGCCCTGGGGAACGCGAGGTCCAACTCGCGGGGATCGTAGAGGTGCAGCACCCGCACGTCGGTGCGACGCCGGCCCAGCGCATCGAGCGCGGGCGCCCAACCGGCGACCTCCTCCATGAGGTCGCTCGCCAGCACCACCATCGAGCGGCGCTCGAGGCCCGCGGCGACGCGCGTCAGCCCCCGCCCCAGCTCGGCCCGGCCGGCCGGCCGCACGGACGCCAGGACGCCGAGGATGGACCCGAGGTGACGGCGCCCGGTCCGGGGCTGGAGGGCGCGCCAGGGGACGTCATCGCCGCCGAGGACCGCCAGGCCCGTGGGCTCGCCGCGCAGGTGCAGGTACCAGGCGAGCGTGGCGGTGAGGCAGAGGGCGTAGCCGGCCTTGCTGGTGTCGAGCGGCGGGCGCCCTCCACCGGCGGTCCCCGTGGCCATGTCGCCCGAGGCGTCGAGCACGAGCACGACCGGCAGGTGGCTCTCGGCCTGGTACCGCCGGACCACCAGGCGGTCGGTGCGTGCCCAGACGCGCCAGTCGACGTCCCGCACGGGATCGCCCGGTGTGTACGCCTTGTAGTCCACGAACTCCACCGAGGGCCCGAGGGCCCGGCTGGAGTGCTCCCCGTGGAGGACGCCCTGCACCGCGTGCCGCGCCACGAGGGCGAGGCGCCGGATGCGGGACAGGACCTCGGGATCCCAGGGAATCACCGGCCCGGCACCTCCTCCAGCAGCCGTGCCACCACCTGGTCGGGGGTCACCCCCGAGGCCTCGGCCTCGAAGTGGAGCACGATGCGGTGGCCGAGCACCGCGGGGGCGATGGCCCGGACGTCCTCGACGTGCGGCACCTCGTGGCCGTGCAGGGCCGCGCGCACGCGGGCGCCGAGCGCGAGGTACTGGCTCGCCCGAGGCCCGGCCCCCCACTGGACCCACTGCCGGACCGCCTCCGGGCTGCCGGGCAGGGGCCGGCTGGCCCGGGCCAGGCGGACCGCGTAACGGACCACGTCGTCGGAGGTGGGGAGCCGCCGCACCAGGGCCTGCTGTTTCAGCAGGGTCTCCCGGTCCACCACCGGCTCGATCCGCGGGAGGTCGCCCGTGGTGGTACGCCGCACGATGTCGACCTCCTCCGACTCGGAGGGGTAGTCGATCCGGACCGAGAACATGAACCGGTCGAGCTGGGCCTCGGGGAGGGGATAGGTGCCCTCCTGCTCGATGGGGTTCTGGGTCGCCAGCACCACGAAGGGCGGCTCCAGGGGCCGCGTGACGCCGCCCACGGTCACGACCCGCTCCTGCATGGCCTGCAGCAGCGCGGCCTGGGTCCGGGGCGGGGTGCGGTTGATCTCGTCCGCCAGGAGCACGTGGGTGAACAGCGGCCCCTCGATGAACCTCGGGATGCGCCGGCCGGTGGCGTGGTCCTCCTCCAGCACCTCGGTGCCGAGGATGTCGGCCGGCATGAGATCGGGGGTGAACTGGACGCGGTTCGACCGGAGGCCGAGGGCCGCCCCCGCCGTGCGGACGAGGAGGGTCTTGGCCAGGCCGGGCACACCCACGAACAGGCAGTGGCCCCCGGCGAGGAGCGTGACGAGCAGGAGTTCCACCACCTCCGCCTGGCCGACGATGATCCGCCCCACCGCCTCGTCGAACCGCTGGCGGGTGGCGGAGATGTCGTCGAACAGGGCGAGGTCGTCGGTGACGGACATCCGGGGCTCCTTCCCAGCCGAATCCCCTGGGGGCGGGTCGCCTGTGGGCGAGCCGCCAGCCTATCCCGGCCCGGCGGCCCGCTGCCCGCGGGACGTCCGTTGGACGCGGGCCACGTCCCGGTCGGTGATCCACTCGACGAACCAGGGGGCCCAGCGGGTGGCGTACCAGGTGATCCGGTTCATGGCCCCGGGCACCACCCGGAACCGGCCGGCGGCCACCCCCGCGAGGAGCGCCCGGGCCACGTCCTCCGGAGGTCGGGGCCGGATGTTGCCGGCGACCGCCCGCGTCTCGTCGGGCTTGATGCGGTTCTCGGCCTCCAACTGCGGGGTGTCGGTGTCGGCGGGGAAGATCACGGTCACGCCGATGCCGTGGGGCTTGAGTTCCTGCCTCAGGCACTCCGAGAACCCGGCCACCCCGAACTTGGAGGCGGAGTAGCCGGTGTACCCGTAGACGCCGACGAAGCCCGCCGCCGAGGCCACATTGGCGATCCAGCCGCTCCCCTGCGCCAGGAGGTGGGGCAGGACGGCGCGGGTGACCCGGACCATGCCGAGGAGGTTCACCCGCAGGAGATCCTCGAACACCGCGTCGGGGATCTCGAGGAAGTGCCCGGGATGCGTGATCCCGGCGTCGTTCACCAGGAGATCGAGGCCCCCGAGGGCCTCGATCGCGCCGGGCACGGTGGCCTCGACCGCCTCGCGGTCGCCGACGTCCAGCGGGAAGGCGGCGAAGCGCTGGTCGGGCCCCGCCGCCACGGCCCGGATCTCCTCCAGGGCCGCCTCGAGCCGCTCGCGGCCCCGCGCGGCGACGGCCACGTGGGCGCCCCACGCCGACGCGAGGCGGGCCACCGCCTTCCCGATGCCGCTCGAACCGCCCGTGACGAAGAGCCTGAGACCCCGGTAGTGTTCCACGACGCCTCCGCTCCGCCCCTCTACTCGGCCGAACCCGGATCCGCCCCACCCAGGAGGATGCGCCGCGCGCGCGCTGCCCGGTCGGCCAGCTCGGGCAGCCCGCCCTGGCGGGCCAGGTCGGCGATGCACCCCCGCACGTCCGGATCGAAGGGATCGATTTCCACCGCGGCCCGGCAGGCCGTGAGTGCCTCCGCCGTGCGTCCGGCGGCCCGTTCCAGCTCGCCGATGACCTTCCAGGTGCGGGCCACCTCGGGGTAGTCGGTCGCGGAGGCGCGCAGCACGGCCAGGGCCGTGGAGGGGTCGCCCAGGCCGTGGTGGCACCGGGCGATGCCCACGGCCACCAGGGGGCTCGGCGGCTCGTCGGCCGGGTGGGCGCGGTCGTACTCCACCAGGGCCGCCCGCGGCCGTCCGGCCTCGAGCAGGAGGTCCCCGAGGCGCGCGTGATCGGCGAGGTCGCGGCGCTCTGCGAGGATGGGATCCGCGTCGTGGTCGCCCCCCTCGCCGTCGAGCAGGACACGCGGCGCGCCGAGGCGACGGTCCACCAGGTCCATGCGCCGCATGGCCTGCTGGGCGTCCGCGAGCCATGCGTCGGTGGAGGCGTACCCCGCCGCCGCGGCCAGGGCCTCGGCCGGGTCCGCCCCGGATCGCACCGCCTGGAGGGTGGAGCGCAGCACCGCCCCACCGCCCCGGCGCACCGCGGTGGCCACCAGGACCTTCATCTGGGCGTAGGCGAGGGCCTTCCGCTCGTCCGAGGGAAGAAAGGCGATCGAGGTCCGGATCTCGTCGAAGGTGACGAGGTCGTCACGGGCCAGCGCGCTCGCCACCAGCGTCTGTTCCCAGGGCGAGAGGGCGGCGTCCGGGGCCTGGCGCCAGGCGCGGTCGAGGTACCGGGCGATGCCCTCCTGGAGCCAGACGGGCGTACGCTCCGCGGAGGCCCAGGAGACGATCTGGTGGACGTACTCGTGGACCAGGCTGTCCCTCCACGCGTAGCCGTGGGCCACGGCGCGGGGGCTCAGGATCAGGATGCGAGCCCACCGCGAGAGGCCCACCACCCCACCCCCTTCACCGGGACGGAGCCCGAAGCCGGTAGCCAGGCGGAAGCGACGTCCGGAGGGGTAGATCTCGACGAGGATCGGGTCGGGTGGCAGCTCGCCGAACACCGACCCGAGGGGGCCGCGGGCCGCGGCCAGCGCCTCGAAGGCGTCGTCCACAAGGACCCCATCCACGCCGGGCGACCAGCGGACGATCACCCCCGCACGGCGCCGCTCGTCGACCCCGGCGGTGGCCTCGACCGTGCCCGCGTACAGGGTGCGCATCGCCTCCACACCGGGCGGCACGGTGCCGGCGGTCGCCACGGCGGCCTCCAGCCGGCGGGCGGCCTCGACGTACCGGCCCTGGTGGAACGCCACCTCGGCGGCGAACAGCAGGGTGGCCGGATCGGCAGGGGCGGCGGCCAGGGCCGCCTCGGCGGCCGCCCCGGCACAGGGCACGTCGAGGCGCTCCAGGCAGGCGACGCCGTCCTGGGGCGGACCGGCAGAGGCGGGCCGGGCGGCCAGCGCGACCAGCAGGGGGATCGCCCCCCACCTACTGGCGGACGAGTTCCTCATAGTACCGCCGCTTGAGGGTCTCGTACTCGTCGGGCACCTCGCCCTCCATGCCGCGCAGGAGCGCCCTGCGGTAGTCCTCCGGGGTCCGGAACTCCTCCGGCGCCGGAATCTCCACGCGCCCACGCGGATCGGGCCTCGCGGATCGGTCACCGCGCCGCTCCCGGGTCACGTCCCGGGGCTCCCGGGAGGTGCTGAACCGCTCGAGGTCCCGCAGGTCGTCCAGGGCCCGCTGGAGGGCCCGTCCCGCCTCGGCCAGGGCGTCGGCCGCCGACCGCACGGCCCCCTCCCCCTCCATGGCCCGCCCCGCGCCGAGCAGCTCGGTGGAGCGCCGGATGGCCTCCGAGGTGCCGTGGAGCCCTTCCACCAGGCCGGGAGCCCCCATCGGGAGGGACGGCGCCAGGGTGCCGGCCTCCCGTTCGGCAGCGCGGGTCCGCTCGCCCGCCGCCTCCTGGCGCGCCGAGACCTCGCGGGCCGCGTCCCGCAACGGGGTGGGCGGACGGGCCAGCGAGCGGAGCGTGTCGTCCAGCATGCGGCGCACCGCGGCAGCCTCGACCTCGGCCTCGTCGAGGGCCCGGAGGACGGCGGGATCGTCGCCGGAGGGCCGGCCGAGGGCCGCGCGGCCCTCTGCGTACCGCCCGACCACGTCCCGCACGTGGACCACGCTCCACTCGGTCTCGCCGGCGGCCCCGACGGCCCGGTCCACGTCCCGTGCGTCGAGCGCCCGGAGCAGGTCGCGGGCCTCGGCCGCGGCGGCGGCGGCCAGGCTGCGTTCGATGGAGGACCAGGGCTCGCCGCGCATCTCCCCGGCGGTCCGATCGAGCCGCCGCCAGAGGTTCCGCGCCCGCTCCCCGATGGCGTCCCACCGGGCGGCGAGCTGGGCCGAATCGTCGCCGTGGGCCGTCCTGACACGGGCGATGGTGTCGGCCTCGCTCCGTTCGACCTCCTCCAGGGCGGCCAGCTCCGCGGCCAGCGCCTCCAGGCGGGCCGCGACGCGGCCAGCCTCCCCCTCCCGGGCGGCCTGCGCGTCCTCCACGGCGTGGGCGAGGTCCGAAGCGTCCCGGGCCAGGGCCTCCAGGATGCGCCGCGCGTCGGCCCGGCGTCCCTCGGCCAGGACCGCCACCGCGGCGGCCATGCGGTTCCTCAAGTCCCGCACCCGGTCGCGGACGAGGGTGGACAGGGCGCTCTCCCCCAGGTCGAGTGCGGCCCGATCCAGCTGGTCGAACAGCCGGACCAGGGAGTCGAGGCGGGTTCGGACGGCCACCGGGTCCTCGATCGCGAGGAGGGAGGTCGTCTCCACCGCCACCTGGCGGGCGGCCTCCACCAGCCGGACGAGCGCCTCCCGCCGGATGGCTTCGTCCAGCGTGAGGATGCCTCGCTCCAGGACGGCGATCGTCCGTTCGTGCAGGGTCCCGAGGTGGGACAGGTCCTCCGCGCGGACCGGCACGGTGTCGGGCCGCGCGGCCAGCACCTCCACGAAGGTGAGCAGCGAGGTGTGCGCCTCGCGCACGGCGACCACCACGGTGCCCTCGAAGGTGTCGGGGTCGAAGCCCTCCCACCAGGCGTCGGCCAGCGCCTCGAGCGGCCCCAGCCGGCGGGCGACGCCCTCGCCCCACGCGAGCAGCTCGGAGCCCGCTTCCCCCGAGGGACCGGCGTCCACGAGATGGTCGGCCAGGGCCAGGACCAGCACGTCGCGCAGGTCCTCGATCATCCGGACCTTCCGGGCGGTCCGTCCGCGGGGACCCAGCACACGGATCGCGAGCGCCCGTGAGGTCCCCGCCTTGGAGCCGGACACCGCGTCGTCGTCCCAGGCCACGACGCGGATCCGGGCCGCCTCGCCCGGGAGCAGGCCCAGGTCCAGCGGCGTGGGCGCGAGCGGCTCGGACACGCGCTCCACCGGATCCAGGGGCGTGCGCAGCACGCGCGGGGGAGGCGAGGTCCCCTCGGTCCGCTCCAGGATGGCCTCCACGCGGATGACCCCGTAGTCGTCCCGCGCGGTCCAGGTCGCCGGGACCGCCTCGTCCCAGGCCACGTCGAGCGTGCCGAGCGGCGCGTCGAGGAGCACCTCGGGCGGAAGGTCGGGCTCCGGGACGACCGCGTGCGCCTCCGAGCGCTGCGCCTGTCCGGCCCGTGCGAGGACCAGGTGCCAGGCACCGGCGGTGCGCACCTCCAGCGAGGCGGACACCTGACGGCCTCCGAGGATCGAGGCCGCCGCGTCCTCGGAGGTCGGATCCCCGCTCCGCGGCACGAACCGCAGGGCGGCGGACGTCCAGGTCTCGGCCGTCCGGGCGCGGATCTCGACCACGGTGCCCGGCGGGGCGTGGATGTCCCCCGTGGAGTTGGGCACCTCGAGGGGCTCCCGGCCGGTGTAGGGCGGGTAGAGGTAGCGGAGCACGATGTCGCCCACGAGGGCCTCGTCGTCGGGTGCGACCTCCCCCGCGGCCTCGACCGCCTGTCCCGCGCTGGCGGGGGAGAAGAGCCGGGCGAGGGCCCCGGCCGGCGTGACCGGCGCGAGCCAGGTACAGGTCGCCAGCCCCAGCCCCGCGAGCACCGCCAGCGCCGCGATCGGCGCGAGGGACGGCCCGACGCGTACGGCGCGTGGATCCAGGCCCGCGACGTCGGCGGCCGCGAGGGTCGCCGCCCGGGCCAGGAGGGCCTCGGACTCGCCGGGTCGGGCTCCCTCGAGCCGCTCGGCCACGGT
>JBFYZZ010000004.1:0-5329 GCA_041309225.1 Deltaproteobacteria bacterium
ACCGTGATCCGGCCCTGCCTGCAGGCGAGCCAGATGCCCGCGTTCGAGAGGTAGGTCTGAAGCCAGGACAGGCCCGTCGGCTGCTTCGCGGTGGTCACCAGGTCCCAGGAGTAGGTGCCGGTGGACACCGCGAGCCGGTCCTGCCAGTCCTCGATGTCCTCGATGTCCACCAGGTCCTCGGGGATGGCGAAGCCCCAGGAGGAGGGCAGGACGTCGTAGTCGGTCGTGCCGGAGCCCGAGAGCAGGACCTGCCGCACGATGTCGCATGGATGCCCGTACAGGTACGCCGCGTTCCGGACAGTCGAGCCGACCGGTGCGGTGACCGCTGTACTGCCAAACGCTCCCGTCGAGGAGACGCCGGTCAGCGTGTTCGTCGAGACGCCGGTGTACGTCAGGTAGAACGGGTCCGCACCACCCGACGGCTCGACGAGGACCGCCCCGGTCCCGCCCGTAAGCCGCTGCAGGACGGAGGCGTCCGCGAGGACCAGGGTGGAGTTGCCTGCGAGGTACTGGCTGGCGACGGTCGTCGAGGTCGCCACCGCGTAGAAGAGGTCCCCCTGGGAGAGCGTCTGGGTCCAGCGCGAGGTCAGCCCGGAGAGCAGGTCCCCGCATTCGACCATCACGGATCCGGGCGTGCCCGACAGCTTCCTGACGATCCCGAGGGCGACCGGCTCCATCGACGCCCGGTCGAGCCCGGCCGCGCCCATGAGCAGCCGGACGACCGTTCCGCGGGGGAGGAGGGCGACGGCCCGCTCGAGGCCCCAGCCGCCGACCGTGACCGACCAGGTGCCATAGGTCGGCCTCCAGCTCTGCGGCTGGATGGACGAACCTCCCACCCGAGGCAGCCCCACCAGCGCGTCGGGACCAAGCGACGGGTGGGAGGAGACGACGTCCACCTCCCGGGAGACGGGCGTTGCCACGACCTCGAGCAGAAAGGTCGGCCGGTAGTGCCGGCTCCCCAGGGCCGCGAGGAAGGCGCTCGACCAGGCCATCGCTACCGCCTCCCGAATCTGACGGCGTAGGAGGAGGCGAGGTTCCCGGCGTAGGCGGTGGGCGAGACGGCGAGATCGCTCTGGCCCCCGATGGCCGGGCCGACCGTCGCACCGCTTGGGACGCCGGTCGAGACCGAGCCGACCGGCACGCCTCGGAGGTTGGTCGTCGTGCCGAGCAGCTGCGAGGAGTCGTCCGAGGCGAGCACCGCCGCGACGGCGAGGTCCTCCTCGAGGGTCAAGTCCCAGGTCCAGTTGATGCGCCGAACGGTCGTGAGCGCCGGCGAGCCCTGCCGGGAGGCGGGCCAGTAGAGGATCGGCCAGCAGTCGCGGGCCCGGACCATGACGACCTGGTCGGCGTAGGTGAACTTGAGCGCGGAGGACAGGGTGATGAGATCGCCGGAGACCGACTGGATCGTGGTGATCTCCCGGTTGCCCTCAGGTCCAAGGCCCTGCACGACGAGCTCGTCCCCGGACGCGAGCGACCCACCGAAGTACCAGAGGTTCCCGGTGGTCTGGATGACGGTGTCTCCGCGGTCGAGGGTGTTCTCGGCGTACCCGCACCAGCCGTCGTCGGCGTCCACGGCGAACCCGCACATGCCCCCGCGCGCCAGGTGGGACTCGAGGGCATAGAGCTGGCGGGCGACCGAGGCGTCCACGAACCGCTCGAGGGTCAGCCGAACGGCCGTCCGGGGCATCCCGACGACCGTGCAGCCCTGCCGGCCGGACAGCCCGATGGCGTCCTCCCGGTCGACCACCGGGAACTCCTCGAGGGCCGACAGGGGCTCCCCGAGCGAGGTGTCCTCCCTCGACGCAGCCGGGGTCCCGCCGTCCGGGTACCAATAGAACGTCGGGGAGCCCATCGGTCAGCTCCCCCACGTCATGCCGAGACCGGCATAGGCCCGCATCTGGCGGTCGAGCTCGGCGAGGGCCTCGGGGCCGACGTAGCCGTTGATCTGGATGGTGACGCCGCCGCCCCCACGGCCTCGGGTGTACCTGCCGCCCTCCGGGTCCACGATCTCACCCTGGTGGACGACGGCGAGGCCCGTCTTCGAGATGTAGTGCGAGCCCTCGGCGAAGCCTCCGCTGGAGATCGCATCGGATACGCTCTTGAAAAGACCGGAATCACCGAACAGCTCGGAAATGGCTCCGGCGCCTCGCCTGACCCCCTTCTCGCCCTGCTCCTTGATCGCCTCCGCAATGGCCCGCGGCAGCTCCATCAGGAGGAAGTACCCGAGTTCCAGGAGGGCGGTCGGGAGCTGCTCGAGGAAGACCGGGATCGCCGCGATGAGCCCCTCCATGATGCCGGTCACGAGGTCGGGGAGCACCTCGCCGATGAACTTCGGCAGCTCCTTCAGGCCCTCGATGATGGACTTGGACGAGATCTTCAAGCCCTCGCCGACCCCAGCCGCCCCCTGCTCCCCCAGGCTCCCGAGGATGTCCATGCCGCCGCCGAGGAGCGGGCCGCCGAGGAGAGAGCCGATGGCCGCCACGTTCCCGCCCACCGCCGCCTGGCCGAGGGAGAGCCCGAGGTTGACCCGCTGCTGCCGGGCTTCGGCCTCGGCAGCCAGCCGATCCTCCCTGATCGCCCGCTCGGTGAGCTCGGTTTGGAAGTTGGCGTTGGCCAGCCCGGTCCCGAACGAGTCGATCTGGACCGGAGCCTGCGGGATCGAGCCCGGGCCCCACGGCGAGGTGCCCGGCATCTTCTCGCGCTCCTCACGGTTGGTCCGGAGCGCTGCGGTGTTCTTCTCGATCGCGTCGGTCTCGTCCTCTGTCCGATGCTCTGCCGTGAGGATGTTCCCAGCATGGATATCGATCTCGAGAGACAGCTTTCGGAACTCCTTTTCCTGCTCCTGGACGAGCTCCGTCATCCCCTGGACTCTCGCGGCGGCCTCCTTCGCCTCCTCGACGGAACCGCCCCGGGCCTCGATCTCGCGAAGTTCGGCGGTCGCATCGGTCAGCTTCTTCCTGGCATCGGCGAGCCGGAGGTTGGCGGCCGCCGCCATGTCGGCGAAGTCGGCCTCGGCCTGCATCCTGGCCTGCAGGCCCTCCAGTTCCGCCTTCGCGCTCTCATCCCCCTCCGCGATCCGACTCCGCAGGGTCGCGATCGTCCTCTTGCGCTCGAGGTTGGCCCCGATCTCCTGCATCTCCTTCGCCCGGGCTGCCGCCTTCTTCTGCGCCTCCTCGGCCTCCGCGACATCCTTGGCGAGCTTCCGGTAGGCCAGGCCGAGCGCGCCGATGGCGATCGTGACGGGGAGGATGACCCCACCGCCGGCGCCGGCGAGCAGCTGCATGACCCCGCCGAACCGCCCGAGCACCGCGGTGGAGTCGGTCATCGCCGCTGTCGACCGGATCACGTCGGGCGCGAGGCGCGAGGAGAGCATCTGGGCGAGCACGCTCACCTGGCTCCCCGTTGTCGCGCTGGTCGTCCCCACGGCCTGGGTGGCCACCCGCAGCCCGTTCACCTGCGGCGTCGCCTGCAGGGCCGCCTGACCGGCCGCCCGCAAGGGGGCGGACGCGTTGTCCTGGACCCGGAGCAGGACCTCGAGGACCTCGCCGGCCATGCTACACCCCCCCGAGGACGACGACGGGCTGCACGCCCCCCTTGAGACTCCGGATCCTACGGGCAGCCTCCTCGTCCGCATCCTCCCAACAGGCGGTCGCGAGCGCGAGAGCTACCCAGCCTCCAGCCTCCGGCAGTCCTGGCACGAGTTCATGGGGCATCCGGCCGTACCTCCTCGCCATCCGGTCCAGGTGCGCCAGGATCCGGGGCTGGGACACGAAAGGGGCGGAGCGCCCTGCGAGCCTCCAGGACGAGGGCGAGCGCCTCGGCGAAGAGCCTGGCCCGGAGCCTGTCCGACATGGACCCGAACCAGACCCGGCCTCGAGCTCCGTCCTGCTCCTCGAGCCGGCTGACGATCTGGATCGGCTCGAAGTCAGCCTCGGGGGCCTTGGCGCCGACCACGCACGCCCCGAGCACGCGGCCGAGCATCTCCGCGGCCCGCGCCTCAGCGGCCCGGTCTGGCGCCTTGCGGCCCTCCGGAGCGCCCGCCGGCTCCGCCTGGTAGCAGGACATGACCAGCTCGAAGAGCGCACGGGCCTCGACGGCGAGGGCGGGGTCGAGCAGGCGCACCCGCCAGGTGATTCCGTTCTCGTCCTCGACCTCGCGGTAGGCTTTGGAGGTGAGCGCGCTGGTGACGGGACCCATGAGATCCTCCGCTACGCCGCCGAGTAGAGGGCGTCGGGATTTGTGTTGACCAGGGCCAACCCGTGATCCGTGCCGTCGCTCTGCGGGATGATCTCGACCGTCTGCTCCACGATCCCGTGGGCCCGGAGGGGCTCGGACGCGGTGTTGATGTAGGCGTTGTGGAGGGCGAGCGCGTAGGAGTCGGTCGCGTCCGTGATGGTGCAGGAGCCATCGGCGACCGTGTCCGCCTGCAGCGCCGTGTAGAGGGCCTCCTCCGCGTCGAGCACGGCCCGGATCCGGATGTCGCCCAGATCCGTCGGGACCGGAGCCGCCGTGAACAGCGAGCCGAGCAGCTCGCGCCTGGTCCACTTCCGGTCGATCGTGATCTCGAGCGAGCGCAGCACGTAGGGGACGGCGTTCCATGTGAACGCACCCACGTGCGGCCCGAGGACCGGGACGTCGTCCCCGGCGGTGGGCGTGCCGGCCGATCCCCTGGTCGCGGCCGTCTGCGCGATGACCTCCATGATGAGCCGGGCATAGTCGTGGGGCGTGAACCGCAGCGTGGTCCGGGTGGGGATGCAGCCCTCGAAGATCTCGGACTTCCCGCTGTCGCCGATGATCTGCTCGATGGTCAGCGGAACGAGCGTCCGTGGGTCGCCCAAGGTGTACGTGTGGGTGTACGGGCCCGCCCCCGCGTCCACGACCGCGCCGAAGATGGACTTCAGGAAGAGCCCCATCCCCCGGAAGCGGAGCGGGATCTCGAACGAGCCTCCGGCGTCCTCGCGGATGATCCGGTGCGCCTTGCTCATCAAGGGCGTGGAGGCAGCCACCAGGTGGGGCACGCGGACCTTCTCCGGTGTGCGACGAAGCTCCGCCATGATGGCCTCGCACCAGATGGTGCGGGCGACTGGCGTCCCCCAGGTGCCCTCCTCACCAACGCCGATCCAGGTGCCGGTGCCGTAGTAGGTGGTCATGCTTCACCTCACGCTGCAGGCCGCACGTTGCGGCAGTAGAGGGTGGACCGGGCGATGCAGGTCTCGGCGCCCGGCGAGGTCAGGCACGAGAGCTGGACGGCGTAGTTATTGCCGTCCGTCAGCTTCGTTCCGTCGACCTTGACCGCGACGATCGCCGCCTTGCCCCGGCCGCATCCGAT
>JBFYZZ010000005.1:0-5297 GCA_041309225.1 Deltaproteobacteria bacterium
ACCGTGATCCGGCCCTGCCTGCAGGCGAGCCAGATGCCCGCGTTCGAGAGGTAGGTCTGAAGCCAGGACAGGCCCGTCGGCTGCTTCGCGGTGGTCACCAGGTCCCAGGAGTAGGTGCCGGAGGAGACCGCGAGCCGGTCCTTCCAGTCCTCGATGTCCTCGATGTCCACCAGGTCCTCGGGGATGGCGAAGCCCCAGGAATCGGGGAGCACGTCGTAGTCGGTCGTCCCGGAGCCCGAGAGCAGGACGTGCCGCACGATGTCGCACGGATGCCCGTACAGGTACGCCGCGTTTCGGACGGTCGAGGAGGCCGCCGCGTTGACCGCGGTAGAGCCGAACGCTCCCGTCGAGGAGACGCCGGTGAGCGTGTTCGTCGAGACGCCCGTGTACGTCAGGTAGAACGGATCGCCGACCGTAGGTTCGACGTAGACCGCCCCGGTGCCGCCCGACCGCCTCTGGAGCACGGAGGCGTCGGTGAGCACGAGGGTCGAGTTGCCGGCCGTGTAGTCGCTGGCGACGGTCGTGGAGGTCGCGACCGCGTAGAACAGGTCCCCGGTGGACACCGTGGTCGACCACCGGCAGGTCAGCCCGGAGAGGAGGTCCCCGCACTCAACGGTGACGGCTCCGGGCGTGCCCGACAGCTTCCTGACGATCCCCAGGGCGACCGGCTCCATCGACGCCCGGTCGAGCCCGGCCGCGCCCATGAGCAGCCGGACCACGGCCCCGCGCGGCAGGAGGGCGACGGCCCGGGCGATGGCGCCACCCTGGACCGTGACGGACCAGGTCCCGTAGGCGGGCCGCCAGGAGATCGGGACGATGGAGGAGCCCCCCACCCGAGGCAGGCCCGCCAGCGCATCCGGACCGAGCGACGGGTGGGAGGCGAAGGCGTCCGCCTGGCCGGCGACCGGCGACCCGACGACCTCGAGCAGGAAGGTCGGCCGGTAGTGCCGACTCCCCAGGGCCGCGAGGAAGGCGCTGGACCAGGCCATCGCTACCGCCTCCCGAATCGGACGGCGTAGGAGGAGGCGAGGTTCCCGGCGTAGGCGGTGGGCGCGACGGCGAGATCCGACTGGCCCCCGATGGCCGGGCCGACCGTCGCACCGCTCAGGATGCTGGTCGAGACCGAGCCGACCGGCACGCCTCGGAGGTTGGTCGTCGTGCCAAGCAGCTGCGAGGAGTCGTCCGAGGCGAGCACCGCCGCGACCGCGAGGTCCTCCTCGAGGGTCAGGTCCAGGGTCCAGTGCATCCGGCGCACCGTGGACAGGGCCGGCGAGCCCTGCCGGGAGGCGGGCCAGTAGAGGACGGGCCAGCAGTCCCGGGCCCTGACCATGACGACCTGGTCGGCGTAGGTGAACTTGAGCGCGGAGGACAGGGTGATGAGGTCGCCGGAGACCGACTGGATCGTGGTGATCTCCCGGTTGCCCTCCGGCCCCATGCCCTGCACGACGAGCTGGTCCGACGCCGCGAGCGACCCACCGAAGTACCAGAGGTTCCCGGTGGTCTGAATGATGGTGTCGCCCCGGTCGAGGGTGTTCTCGGCGTACCCGCACCAGCCGTCGTCAGCGTCTGCGGCGAACCCGCACATGCCCCCGCGCGCCAGGTGGGATTCCAGGGCGTAGAGCTGGCGGGCGACCGAGGCGTCCGTGAACCGCTCCAGGGTCAGCCGAACGGCCGTCCGGGGCATCCCGACGACCGTGCAGCCCTGCCGGCCCGACAGCCCGACCGCATCCTCCCGCTCGACGACGTGCCACTCCTCCAGGCTGGTGAGGGTCTCGCCGAGCGAGGTGTCCTCCCTCGACGCCGCAATCGTGCCGCCGTCCGGGTACCAATAGAACGTCGGGGAGCCCATCGGTCAGGTCCCCCACGTCAGGCCGAGTCCGGCATAGGCCCGCATCTGGCGGTCGAGCTCGGCGAGCGCCTCGGGGCCGACGTAGCCGGTGATGTAGTTGGTGACCCCGCCGCCCATGCGCCCGCCGCGGGTGGACCGGCCCCCCTCGCCGACGATCTCCTCGCCCTGGTGGACGATGGCGAGCTGGGTGCGGGACACGAAGGGCGTGCCCTCGGCGTAGGAGCCGCCCTTGGAGATCGCATCGGCCACGCTGCTGAACAGCCCGGAATCCCCGAACAGGTCGGAAATGGCTCCGGCGCCTCGCCTGACCCCCTTCTCGCCCTGCTCCTTGATCGCCTCCGCGATGGCCCGCGGCAGCTCCATCACGAGGTAGTACCCGAGCTCCAGAAGGGCGGTCGGCAGCTGCTCGAGGAGCACCGGGATCGCCGCGATGAGCCCCTCCATGATGCCGCCCACGAGGTCGGGGAGCACCTCGCCGATGAGCTTCGGCAGCTCCTTCAGCCCCTCGATGATGGACTTGGACGAGATCTTCAGCCCCTCGCCGACCCCAGCCGCCCCCTGCTCCCCCAGGCTCCCGAGGATGTCCATGCCGCCGCCGACGAGGCCCCCGCCGAGGAGAGAGCCGATGGCCGCCACGTTCCCGCCGACCGCCGCCTGGCCGAGGGAGAGGCCCTTGTCCCGCAGCCGTTCCCACTGGCCCACGAGCTCGGCGATGCCGTCCGCAGCCCGGGCCGAGTCCAGCTCCAGCTCGACGACCGCATCGTCCCAATCCTTGATCGGCCCGACGAACTCCTCGACGGCGACAGTAGCCTCCCGGGCCGCTGCGGCGAACCCCTTGGTCTCCTTGGTCGCTTCGGTCGTCTTCTGGGATGCGGAGTAGAGGTTGGCGGCGTGGTCGTCGATCCGCTCGGACAACGCCCGGAAGGCGACCTCCTCCGCGGCGACCGTTTCCGTCAGGTGGTTTACTCGGGCCTGGACCTCGGCATAAGCCGCGCCCGTCACCCCCCCACCCTCGGCGGCGGTAAGTTCCTGGGTCGCCTGGGTGAGGTCGCGTCGGGCCTTGGCGAGCCGCTCGTTGGCGAAGGCGATGTCGTCCGCATAGTCCGCCTCGGACTGCATCCGGGCGAGGTAGGCGTCAAGCGCCGACTGCGGCAGCTCCCCCTCGGCAACCTGGGCGCGGAGCCCCGCAAGTCCGACCTTGCGAGAGCGGGTCAGGGCGGTTTCCTGCATCCTCTGCGCCTGGTCTGCCGCCTTCTTCTGTGCGTCCTCGGCCTTCTTCGCCTCGCCTGCGAGGTACTTGTACGCCGCCCCGAGTGCCATGACGGCCGCCGCGACGGGGAGCAGGATGCCCCCACCGGCCCCGCCGACGAGCGAGGCCATCGATGCGAACCGGCCGAGCCCCGCCGTGGCCGTGCCGAGCTCGGGCGAGATCATCATCAGAGCCGGGGCGAGCCGTTCGGACAGGGTCATCTTGAGGGCGAGGAGTTGCTTCCCCGTGTCCCCGGACGCCCGGGAGAGCCCGCCCATCCCGGCCTGCAGGCCGGCGACCTGGGGAGCCGCCTGTGCCGCAGCGGCTCCGGCTGCCCGTAGGGGGGCGCTTGCACCGTCCTGCACCCGGAGGATGACCTCGAGGACGTCGCTCATGGGTCAGCCTCCCACCACGACGACCGGGAAGACGCCGCCCTTGATCCCTCGGATCCGGTTGGCCGCCTCCTCGTCCGCCTGCTCCCAGCACGCCGCCGCGAGGGCGAAGGCTACCCAGCCCCCGCACGCGGGCAGGTCGGGGAGCAGCTCATGGGGAAGCACGCCGTACCTCTTCGCCAGCTTGTCCAGGAGGAAGAGGGTCCGGGGCTGGCCGACGAAAGGGACGGAGCGCCCCGCGAGCCTCCACGATGTGAGCGACGGCCTCGGCGAACAGGAGCGCCCGGAGGTCCACGGACAGCGTGCCGTACCAGACCCGAGGCGGCTTCGCGTCCCGGTCCTGCTCCTCGAGCGTCCGCACGATCCGGATCTGCTCCCACTCCGTCTCGTCCGCGAGCCGTGCGCCCACCACGCACGCCCCGAGGATGCGGGCGAGGTGCTCGGCGGCCTTCGCCTCCTCGACGAGTCCCGGTGCCCGCTGGACGTCCGGACGGGGCTCTACGCCCTCCGGCAGGGCCGGCGTGTCGGGCAGGACCTCCCGGACCATGACGAGTAGGGCCCTGGCCTCGACGGCGAGCGCGGGGTCGAGCAGCCGGAGCCGCCAGACGACCCCCTCCTGCTCCACCTCGCGGTAGGCGGTCTCTGTGAGTGCGCTGGCGATTCGGCCCACGGTGGCCTCCTTACGGGGTGCTGTAGAGGGCGTCCGGGTTCGTGAGGACGAGCTGCAGGCCGTCGTCGGTGCCGTCCGACTGCGCGACGAGCTCGACCGTCTGCGAGACGATCCCGTGCGAGGACAGGGGCTCGGAGACGCTGGCGACGTAGGCGTTGTGGAGCGTGACCGCGAGGATGTCGGTCGCGTCGGTGATCGTGCAGGTGCCGTCCGCCTCGGTGCCCGCAACGAGCGCGGTGTAGAAGGCAGCCTCGGCGTCCAGGGTGAGGCGCACGCGGACGTCCCCGAGGTCGGTCGGCTTCGGCTCGGCGGTGTAGAGTGAGCCGAGCAGATCCCGCCGGGCCCACTTCCGGTCGATGGTGATCTCCATGTTCCGGAGGACGTAGGCGACCGAGTTCCAGGTGAAGGACCCGACGTGCGACCCGAGGATGGGCACGTCGTCGCCGGCGGACGGTGTGCCCGCGCTCGACCGGGCCGTCGCCGTCTTCGCGAGCACGTCCAGGCGCAGCCGGGCGTAGTCGTTCGGGTTGAAGGTCATCGTGGCCTTGGTCGGCACGCAGCCGGCGAAGACCTCGGAGTTCCCGCTGTCGCCGATGATCTGCTCGATGGTGAGACCGGTCGGCGTCCGGGGGTCGCCCAGCTTGAAGGTGTGGGTGTACGGGCCCGCGCCGGCGTCCGTCACGCTGCCGAAGATGGACTTCAGGATGAGCCCCTGGCCCCGGTAGCGCATGAGGATCTCGAACGACCCGCCGGCGTCCTCCTTGATGAGCCGCTTGGCCTTCGACATCATGGAGGTCGTGTCGGCGATGAGGTGCGGGACCCGGATGATCTCGGGCGTCCGGCGCAGCTCGGCCGAGACGGCCTGGTCCCAGGTCGTGCGGGCGACCGCGGTTCCCCAGGGCGACTCCTCGCCGAACCCGAGCCAGGTGCCGGTGCCGTAGTAGGTGGTCATGGGAGCCTCTTTCCTTACGCAGCGGGCCGCACGTTGCGGCAGTAGAGGGTGGACCGGGCGATGAAGGTCTCGGCGCCCGGCGAGGTCAGGCACGAGAGCTGGACGGCGTAGTTATTGCCGTCCGTCAGCTTCGTTCCGTCGACCTTGACCGCGACGATCGCCGCCTTGCCCCGGCCGCATCCGAT
>JBFYZZ010000006.1:0-26601 GCA_041309225.1 Deltaproteobacteria bacterium
ACCGTCGTGGCCGGGGCGGTGCTCGCGGCGGCGGTGGCCTGCGGAGCGGCCGGCCTCGCGAGCGGCGAGCTCCTTCGCATCCGGGCGAGTGCCGGGTTTTCCGAGCGGGGCGTGAGCGACGTCCGCTGGACCGCGCTCACCCGACTCTCGGTCTACGAGACGTCGGGCCGGACGCTGGTCCTCCTCGACAACTCCTCCGCGTCCGAGGTCGTGACCACGGACGCCCAGCGCCGGGCCATCGCCCTCAAGGACGCCCGGGGCCTGGTCTACCGGCTCCACGATCCGTCCTCCCGGGTCGCGATCCTGGCCGCCTCCGCGGGTCCCGAGGTCGCCGCCGCCCAGTACTGGGGCTTCCGCGACATCGACGCCATCGACATCGCCTCCGAGATCTTCGATCTCGTGGACGAGCGGTTCGCCGACGTGCCCGTCAACCCCTTCCGGCAGCCGGGTGTGCGGCGCGTACACGCCGACGGGCGGGCCGCCATCCTGGGCGCCCGGGAGCCCTTCGCCATCATCCAGATGGTGCACGCCAACTTGTGGTCCGCCGCGGGCCTCCTGGCCGCCACCTGGTCCCCGTCGCTCCTCGAGACGCGCGAGGCCTTCGGAACCTACCTCGACCACCTCCTGCCCGACGGCACCCTGGCCTTCTCCCGCGGGAACCAGACCGGGAGCCTGGTCGCCCCGGCAGCTGCCGCCCTGCGGGCCCGCGGCGTCGTGCCAGCCTGGCGCGCCATCGCGCTGGTGGACTCCGACAACCCCGTCCTGCTCGTGAAGAAGCGGCCGTGGACCGAGGACGAGCGGGCCCGGCTCGTGGCCGGCATGTCGGCTCGGGCCCGGCTCGCGATCGACCCCCTCGCCGCCGAGCTCTCGCCCGAGGGGCGGCAGGTCCTGACCCGGGCGTCCGTCCTCACGGACGATCGGCCCTACCTCGACCGTCCCGCCCTGGTGTGGAACGCGCTCCGCGGTCTCGGCCGGGGGGACGGCCTCGGGTCCGTGCTCGGCAGCCTCTACCAGTGCCTCGTCGTGCAGGGCCTCTTCGTCCTGGCAGCCGGTGTCGCCTTCCTGCTCGTGCCCTGGTTCTTCCGGGGCCGCTCGGAGATGGCGGGCGTGCGCGGGTGGGGCGGGTTCCTCGGATACACCGCCGGGCTGGGCTACGGGTACCTCGCCATCGAGACGGTCCTCGTCCACGACCTGGTCCTGTTCGTGGGGCACCCCACCTACGCCGTCACCGTCGTGGTGTTCTCCATGCTGGTCGCCTCGGGCCTGGGCAGCCTGGCCACCGGTCGCCTCTCCCTCGAGCGGGGCGCGCGGCTGCTCCGGCCGGTGATCGCCGGCGTGATGGGGCTCGGCGTCCTCCAGGCCTGGGTGGCACCCCCGCTGCTCCACGCCACCTGCCTCGGGTTCCCACTCCCCGCCCGCGTCGCCATCACGGCGCTCCTGCTCCTGCCCCTGGGCTTCCTCATGGGCATGCCCTTCCCGCTCGCGCTCCGCCGCCTCCCCCGGGGCACGGAGGGGGTGGTGCCCTGGGCCTGGGCCATGAACGGGTGGATGAGCGTCGTGGCCACCCTGGCCACCATCCTCCTGTCCCGCCTCGCCGGGTACCGGGTGGCCTTCGGGGTCGCGTTGGGCGCCTACCTCCTCGCATTCGTCCTCGCGGGCGCCCTGGCCCGGATCGCGGCCCCGCCGCCTCGGCCCGCCTGAACCACCCCCCCCTCCGCCGGGCACACCGCCGGCCGCGGGATCATCCTCCCGCCCGATCCCCGGGGTTGGGACGGCGCGGGCGCGTTGACACCCTCCCGGCCTCGGGGTACCTCACGAGCCCGCCGTTTCCAGGCGGGCAACGCGCATCCCGTGGGACGGGACCCAGGGCGTACCGGATGAACCCCCGCTCCTCCTTCCAGGACCTGGTCCTCGCGCTCCTCCGATACTGGGGCGATCGGGGGTGCGTGGTGCTGCAGCCGCTCGACCTGCAGGTGGGCGCGGGCACCTTCCATCCCGCCACCTTCCTGCGCGCCCTCGGACCCGAGCCCTGGAACTGCGTCTACGTGCAGCCGTCCCGCCGGCCGGGCGACGCCCGCTACGGCGAGAACCCCAATCGCCTGGGCCACTACTACCAGCTCCAGGTCATCCTCAAGCCCTCGCCGCTCGAGGTCCAGGACCTCTACCTCGGATCGCTCGAGGCCATCGGGATCGACCTCGGCCGGCACGACGTCCGGTTCGTGGAAGACGATTGGGAGTCGCCCACGCTCGGGGCCTGGGGCGTGGGCTGGGAGGTCTGGCTCGACGGCATGGAGGTCACGCAGTTTACGTACTTCCAGCAGTGCGGCGGCTTCGACCTCTCGCCCATCCCCGTGGAGCTGACCTACGGCCTCGAGCGCCTGGCCATGTACCTCCAGGGCATCGACAACGTCTTCGACCTGGTGTGGGTGCCCGGCACCACCTACGGCCACGTGTTCCACCGCAACGAGGTCGAACAGAGCCGGTACAACTTCGAGCTGGCCGACGTGGACTCCCTCTTCCACCTCTTCAACGCCCACTTCGAAGAGTGCCGCCGCCTGTGCGAGGCCGGCTGCGCCCTGCCGGCGTACGACCAGTGCATCCAGACGAGCCACGTCTTCAACCTCCTCGATGCCCGCGGCGCCATCTCGGTCGCCGAGCGCGCGCAGTACATCCGGCGCATCCGCGAGCTGGCCTGTGCCTCGGCCGCGGCCTGGCTCGGCGTACCCCCCCCCGGGAGGGAGGGTCGGCCGTGACCGCCGCCTCCCTCTTCGTCGAGGTCCGCTGCGAGGAGCTGCCGGCCGGCTGGGGAGCGTCCGCGCGGGAGGCGCTCGCCGCGAACCTCCTGCGCCTGCTGGAAGGCATCCCCCACGGTCCGGCCCGCTCCTGGTACACGCCACGCCGGATTGCGGTCGCCGTGGCCGAGGTGGCCTCCGCACGGCCGCGTACCGAGCGGCTCGTCACGGGCCCTCCGGCCGCCGCGGCCTTCCGCGACGGCCGCCCCACGCCGGCCGGCGAGGGCTTCGCCCGGGCGCGGGGGGTCGCCCCCGAGGCCCTGCTCGTGGTGGACGGTCCCAAGGGCCCGGTGGTGGCCGTCCGGGTGGAGGAGGGCGGCGAGCCGGTGGCCGGGATCGTGGCCGCCGGCCTGGAGGCCGCCATCCTCGAGATCCCGTTCCCTCGGACCCTCCGGTGGGGCAACGGGCCCTGGCGCTGGGCGCGCCCCATCCACGGGATCTGCGCCGTCCTGGGCGGCGAGCGCATCGAGGCCACCGTGGCGGGCCTCCCCACCGACGCCCTCTCGCGCGGCCACCGGCGGGCGCCCGATCCGTTTCCCGTGGTCGACGCCGATGGCTGGGCGGCCGATCTCCGCACCCGATTCGTGATCCCGGATCCGGGCGAGCGCCGCGCCGCGATCGTGCAGGGCCTGGAAGCGGCCGCGGCTGCGGCCGGCGTCGTTCCGAGCCTCCCCGACGCGCTCCTCGACGAGGTCTGCGATCTCGTGGAGTGGCCGGTGGTGGTGGCGGGCGCGCTGCCGGCCGCCCTGCTCGACCTGCCCCCCCGCCTCCTCGTCGAGAGCATGCACGTCCAGCAGCGCATCTTCGACACCCGTACGCCGGACGGTGACCTGGCTCCGGTGTTCCTGGCCGTGTCGAACGCGCCGCATGGGGATCCCGCCGTCGTCTCCGCGGGCAACGCCCGCGTACTGGCGGCCCGCTTCCAGGACGCCCGGTTCTTCTACGACGAGGACCGGCGGAAGCGCCTCGAGCTCCACGGCGAGCGCCTGGAGCGCATGCAGTGGGTGCGCGGCCTCGGCACCATGGCCGAGAAGGCGCGTCGGCTGGGCCGGCTCGGCGCGCTCCTGGCCGGCGACCTGGGCGCCGATGCGGAGGTCGTGGCGCGTGCCGCCCACCTGTGCAAGGCCGACCTCGCCACCCTCATGGTGGGCGAGTTCCCCGAGCTGCAGGGGCACGTCGGCCTGCTCTACGCCCGCCACCAGGGCGAACCCGAGCCCGTGGCCGCCGCGATCGAGGAGCACTACCTCCCGAGGTTCGCCGGCGACACCCTGCCCGCGACCCCGGCGGGTCGTGCGCTCGCTCTCGCCGACCGCCTCGACACCCTCGCCGGCTGCTTCGCCGCCGGCCTCGCCCCGAGGGGCAGCGCGGATCCACAGGGCCTGAGGCGCGCCGCCCACGGCGTGGTCGCGATCCTGCGCGACGCCCGGCTCCTCGCTCCCCTCCCGGGCCTCCTCGATCGCTCCCTCGAGCCGTTCGCCGGGGCCGCCCGTGCGCCGCTCCTCGCGGTGCGCGACGAGCTCGCCACGTTCGTCCTGGCCCGCCTCAAGGCCGTGCTCCAGGCCGAGGGTGTCCCCACCGAGGTCGTGGACGCCGTGCTGGCCGCGGGCGGCGACGACCTGGTCCGCCTCGCGGGCCGGGCCGAGGCCCTCAGGGCCATGGCTGCGGGCGAGGACTTCGGGCCGCTGCGCACCACCTTCCGGCGGGTCGCGGGCCTCGCCCGGGACCATGCCGAGGCCCGCTACGACGTCGCGGCGTTCACGGAGCCGGCGGAGCGCGCGCTGCACGACGCCCTCACGGCCGTCCGCGACGGCGCCCGAGCTCGGGCGGACGCCCTCGACCATCCTGGGGCGCTCGCGCTCCTCGCCACGCTCAAGGGGCCCGTGGACTCCCTGTTCGACGCGGTGCTCGTCATGACCGAGGATCCCGTCGTCCGGGCCAACCGGTTGGGCCTGCTCCGTGCCGTCTCCGACCTCTTCGGCCTCGTCGCCGACTTCTCCCGCCTCTCCACGGACGCCGGCCCCTAGCGGCGGCCCCGACCGTGACCGGAGGCCGACCGGCCTCCGGGATTTCCCGCCCCCGCCGGGGCCGATGAAAGGACCACGCATGACTCCCCGCAACGTCTACTTCTTCGGTGACGGACGCGCCGACGGCCACGGCGCCATGAAGGACCTCCTCGGCGGCAAGGGCGCCAACCTGGCCGAGATGGCGTTGCTGGGGATCCCCGTGCCCGCGGGCTTCACCATCACCACCGAGGTCTGCACCTGGTACTACGCGCACGGGCGCTCCTACCCGCCGGAGCTGCGGGACGAGGTCCGGGCCGCACTCCGGCAGGTCGAGGCGATCATGGGCAGGCGGTTCGGCGATCCCGAGGACCCGCTCCTCGTGTCCGTGCGCTCCGGCGCCCGCCGGTCCATGCCGGGGATGATGGAGACCGTGCTCAACGTGGGCCTCTGCTCCCGTACCATCCCCGGGCTCGTGCGGCGTACCGGCAACCCCCGCTTCGTGTGGGACGCCTACCGCCGCCTCATCATGATGTACGCCGACGTGGTCATGGAGAAGGCCGCGGGCGTCGAGTCCGCCGAGGGCATGGGCATCCGCGTCCAGCTCGACCGCATGCTGGACGAGGTCAAGCGGCAGCGCGGCTGTACCTCCGACACGGACCTCACCGCCGAGGACCTGGAGGCCCTGTGCGGCCGGTTCCAGGTCCGGGTACGGGAGGTGCTGGGCCGGCCGTTCCCGGACGACGCCGAGGAGCAGCTCTGGGGAGGCATCGGCGCCGTGTTCGCCTCCTGGATGGGCCGTCGCGCCGTGGCGTACCGGCGCATCGAGGGCATCCCCGCGGACTGGGGCACGGCCGTGAGCGTGCAGGCCATGGTGTTCGGCAACATGGGCGACACCTCGGCCACGGGGGTGGCGTTCACCCGCAATCCTGCCACCGGCGACGCCCGGTTCTACGGCGAGTGGTTGAGGAACGCCCAGGGAGAGGACGTGGTCGCAGGCATCCGCACCCCCAGTCCACTCACCGAGGCCACGAAGTCCGATCAGAACCGCCACCTCGAGTCGCTCGAAGGCGCGGTCCCCGACCTCTACCGGGAGCTCCACGACATCCGCGACGCGCTCGAGCGCCACTTCCACGACATGCTGGACGTCGAGTTCACCATCCAGGAGGGGCGCCTGTGGATGCTCCAGTGCCGGGTGGGCAAGCGCACCGGCACCGCGGCGCTCCACATCGCCATGGACATGCTGGCGGAGGGCCTCATCGGGGAGGAGGACGCGGTGATGCGCCTCTCCCCGGCGCAGCTCGACGAGCTGCTTCATCCCATCGTCGACCCGGCCGCCGAGCGGGAAGCGCGGCCCCTGGCCTCGGGGCTCCCCGCCGGGCCCGGCGGCGCCTGCGGTCAGGCGGTGTTCACGGCCGCCGACGCGGTGGCCTGGGCGCAGCAGGGGAGGAAGGTCATCCTCGTCCGCGAGGAGACCAATCCGGAGGACGTCGAGGGCATGCGGGCGGCCGAGGGCATCCTCACGGCCCGCGGCGGCATGACCAGCCACGCGGCGCTCGTGGCCCGCGGATGGGGCAAGTGCTGCGTGGTGGGCTGCGGCGCGCTCCACGTGGACGTCCACGCCCGCACGGGCACGGTGGGCGGGTTCACCTTCCGCGAGGGCGACCTCCTCACGCTCAACGGCACGCGGGGCCACGTCTACGCCGGCCGCCTCCCCATGATCTCCTCCGCCGAGAACCCCCGGTTCGTCGAGTTCATGGACGTGGTGGATCGGCACCGCCGACTCGGCGTCCGCACCAACGCGGACACGCCCGAGGACGCGACCAAGGCGCGCGCGTTCGGCGCCCAGGGCATCGGGCTCTTCCGCACCGAGCACATGTTCTACGGGAAGGGCGGCGAACGGCCGCTCTTCCTCCTCCGGCGCATGATCGTGTCCCGCACCGAGGAGGAGCGACGGGCCGCGCTCGCGGAGCTCTACCCGTTCGTGAAGCAGGACATCAAAGACACCCTCGCCGTCATGGACGGCCTCCCGGTCACCATCCGACTCCTCGATCCGCCCCTCCACGAGTTCGTCCCCACCGAGCCCGGCAAGCGGGCAGAGCTGGCCGCCGCGCTCGGCATCTCGCTCGAGGACCTCGAGGCGCGGGCCGAGGCGCTCCACGAGTCCAACCCCATGATGGGGCACCGGGGCGTGCGCCTGGGCGTGACCTACCCCGAGATCAGCGAGATGCAGATCCGGGCCATCCTCGAGGCCGCCGTGGAGCTCACCGCCGAGGGCAAGCGCGTGCACCCCGAGATCATGGTGCCCGTGGTGGGCTCGAGGAGCGAGCTCGACGACCAGCGCCGCCTCGTGGACCGCGTCCACGCCGAGGTGTGCGCGAGAACCGGCGTCCCGAGCGTGGACTTCCTGTACGGGACCATGATCGAGATCCCGCGCGCGGCGCTCACCGCCGACCGCATCGCCGAGACGGCCGAGTTCTTCTCCTTCGGTACCAACGACCTCACGCAGATGACCTTCGGCTTCTCCCGCGACGACATCGGCGGGTTCGTCCCGGAGTACGTCCGGCGCGGCCTGCTCCCCGTGGATCCGTTCCAGGTGCTCGACCAGGAGGGCGTGGGCCAGCTCGTGCGGATCGCCATCGAGCTCGGCCGCGGGGCTCGCCCCGGCCTCAAGGTCGGCATCTGCGGCGAGCACGGTGGCGAACCTGCCTCGATCCGGTTCTGCCACGAGGTGGGCATGGACTACGTGTCGTGCTCTCCCTTCCGGGTGCCCATCGCCCGGCTCGCGGCCGCTCAGGCCGCGATCGTCGACCGGTAGCCGCGGGAGGTTACCCGCACACGGGAGGTGTGCGATGACCGACTGGCTCACCTGGTCCTGGGGGGGCAACACGCTCCGGGCGTACCTCCTCTCCGTCGCGCTCCTCGCCGGCGGCATGCTCGTCGTGACGGTCCTCCGGGACGTGGTCCTCAGGCGACTGGCCCGGGCCGCCGGCCGCAGCCGGACGCCGGTCGACGACTTCGTCGTCCTGCAGGCGGCGCGGAACGGCGTGCCGATCCTCCTGTTCGGGGTCCTGTACCTGGCCACGCGGCACCTCGCCCTCGCGTCGTGGCTCGAGAAGGCCCTCCAGGTGGTCGGCGTGGCCCTCGTCACGTTCTTCGTCACGCGCTTCCTGGCGGCGGGTCTCACCTTCCTCCTCACGAAGGGGTGGACCGGGGAGCGGGACGAGACGGCCCGGAAGCGGGGCGTGGTCGTGCTCCTCCCGGTCCTGAAGGCGGTCCTCTGGACCCTCGCGGTGCTCGCGCTGCTCGACAACCTCGGGTTCGAGATCACCACGATCGTCGCGGGGCTCGGGATCGGCGGCGTGGCCGTGGCCCTCGCGGCCCAGGCCATCCTGAGCGACCTCTTCAGCTACGTCGCCATCGTGTTCGACCAGCCGTTCGAGGTCGGGGACTTCATCCTGCTCGACGACAGCGTGATGGGGACCGTGGAGCACGTCGGGATCAAGACCACCCGTCTGCGCAGCCTGGGCGGCGAGCAGATCGTCCTGGCCAACTCGGACCTCACGTCCTCGCGGATCCGGAACTTCAAGCGGATGCAGGAGCGGCGCGTGCTCCTCCGGATCGGCGTCACCTACGACACGCCCGCCGAGCGGCTGGAGCGGGCCGTCGCGATCGTGAAGGACGTCCTCGCGGCCACGCCCGACGTCCGCGCGGACCGCGTCCACTTCAAGGAGTTCGGCGATTCCAGCCTGGGGATCGAGGCGGTCTACTTCGTGCTTTCCGCCGACTACAACCGGTACATGGACGTCCAGGAGCGGGTCAATCTGGCCGTCCTGCGGGCATTCGGGGCCGAGGGCCTGGAGTTCGCCTTCCCCACCCGGACCGTGCACGTCGTGCAGTGAGCCGCCGCTCGCCCCGGATCCCCGGGAGCGGGCACCGGATTCCGGGTGCTCACGTCGACCCGGCGGCCCCACCCGAGGGCGCCCGGCCGTCGCCGGTGCCCTGGGCGTGGGGCAGCGTCCCGAGCCACGCGGACGTAGCGCCCACGACCACGTCCTCGAGCGAGGACACGGGCCCCTCCAGCCCGATGGCGAGGCGGTAGGAAACACATCCGGAGATGGTGCCCGCGATCACGGCGCCCATCCCGATCGCCTCCTCGACGGTGGGATCCTCGCGGGGGACCCCGAGCGCCGAGCGGCCCAGGACCAGCAGGTAGGATCGGAAGACCTGCTGCAGCCGTCCGCCGTCCCCTCCGCGGATCTTGAGCAGGCCGCGGGCCTGGTGGAGCAGCAGGAGGTGCTCGGGATGTGCCTGGAGGTACGCCAGGTGCGCCCTGGCCAGTTCCCGGATGCGCTCCATGGGATCCGCTCCCACGTCCAGCGGAGGCCAGGCGTCCTCGATGGCGCCGAAGACCTCGTCCAGGAGTTCGGCGACGAGGTCGTCCTTGGAGGGGAAGTGGTTGTAGAAGACCCCCTTGGCGACGTCCGCCCGCTCCGTGATGTCCTCGATCCGCGTCGTCCAGAGCCCGTGCTCCCCGAAGAGCGCGAGCGCGGCGTCCATCAGGCCGCGCCGGACCCGGACCTTGCGCCGCTCGCGGCGGCCGTTCTGCAGTGGGTGTTCGGTGGTCATGCGGGTTCACCAGGAGAGTGCACGAGGATTTCCGGAGTCCCGGCCTTGCGGGGCCCAGGCTGGGCTCATACCATCAGTCGGATAAGACCACAAGTCATCTGTGACCGGCATATCACCATCTGCCGCGCCCCCCCCCCGGTGCGCCTGAGAGGCACCACCTCGCATGGACCACGTCTCCCTCAACCTCAACGTCCGGGGCATGCACCCCTCGGCGACCGTGGCCATCAACGAGTACGCGAGCACGCTCATCCGCCAGGGCCGGACCGTGCGCAAGCTCGGGCTCGGGCAGTCGCCGTTCCCGGTGCCCGGCTGCGTGGTGGACGCGCTCAAGCTGCACGCCCACGAGAAGGACTACCTCGAGGTCCGGGGCCTGAGGCGCCTGCGCGAGGCGGTGGCCGCCTACGTCCACCGCAACGAGGGGATCTCCGTGGATCCGGACCTCGTGCTCGTCGGGCCAGGGTCCAAGGAACTCATGTTCCTCCTCCAGGTGGCGTTCTACGGCGAGTTGGTCGTGCCGACGCCCTGCTGGGTCTCCTACGCCCCCCAGGCCCGGATCGTCGGGCGACCCATCCGGCTCGTCCCGAGCACGTTCGAGGGTCGCTGGCGCCTCGCTCCCGAGGAGCTGGACACGCTCTGCGCCGAGGACGAGGGGAGACCCCGGATCCTGGTGCTCAACTACCCGGGGAATCCCGACGGCCTCACCTGCGGCGAGGCGGAGATCCGGCGGATCGCCGAGGTCGCCAGGCGCCACGAGGTCATCGTCCTGAGCGACGAGATCTACGGGAAGCTCGACCACCGGGCCCGACACGTGTCCATCACCCGGCACTACCCGGAGGGCACCATCCTCAGCACCGGCCTGTCCAAGTGGTGCGGCGCGGGGGGTTGGCGCCTCGGCGTGTTCGTGTTCCCGGAGCGGCTCGTCTGGCTGCGGGACGCCATGGAGGCCCTGGCGAGCGAGACCTACACCTCCACGAGCACCCCCATCCAGCACGCCGCGGTCCGGGCCTTCAAGGGCGGCCAGGAGATCGAACGGTACCTCGCGCACGCGCGTCGGATCCTGGCCGCCCTCGGCTGCTGGTCGGCCGAGCGCCTGCGACGGGCGGGCGCGCGGGTCCACGATCCGGAGGGTGCCTTCTACGTCTTCCCCGACTTCGAGCCGCTCCGGCAGCGGCTCGCGGCGCGCGGCGTCACGGGCGGACGGGAGCTGGCCGAGCGGCTCCTCCGGGACACCGGCGTCGCACTGCTGCCCGGCGAGGCCTTCGAGCGGCCCCCCACGGAGCTCACGCTGCGGATCGCCTACGTCCACTTCGACGGCGCGGCCGCGCTCACGGCCAGCGAGAGCCTGCCGCTCTCCGAGCCGTTGGGGGAGGACTTCCTCAAGGTCCACTGCTACCCGACCGTGGATGCCATCGAGCGGATCTGCACCTGGTTCACGGAGGACGTCGGAACCCCGGCCGGGCTGCGGTGACGCGGGGGACCCGGCCCGACCCTGGAGGAGCGCCCATGCCCATCCACGACCTCCTCGCCCACGGCCGGGGTGCCTTCCTCCGCGAGGCCGAGCAGCTCCTCGCCCGCCTCGCGGACAGTCCCGACCTGGCCACCACCCGCCTGCACCTGTCCACCTGGGCCACCGAGCGGCAGGCGGAGGCCTCCTCGCTCCAGGACAACGGCGGCTACGAGCGGCGGGCCATCGTGCGCGACTGCGCGCGTACCCTGAGGCACCTTGTCACGCCGAGGGCCGACCGGCTGGCGGGATTCAGTGTGGCGCAGGCCCTCCACGACCTCGCGCGAGGCGTCCCGAGGCCCGACCTGGGGCCAGGGTTCTACGCCGAGTTGACCCACCTGGTCCGCGGCCTGGAGGGCCGGGCTACCGTGGCGCTCCGGGACGGGGTGGCCAGGCCCGCGCCCGGCCTTGCGGGACGGGAGGCTGCCCGCCTCCGATCCGATGCCCTGGACCGGATCGGCCTCAAGGCCGAGGCCGCCATGGCGCGGTTCACCGACGGGCTCGAGGCCGGGACGATCCGGGCCCGCCGGGCGCGCAGGGCTCACATCCTCGGGGTCCTCGGCGGTTCGTCCGCCGACTGGGCCGACTGGCGGTGGCAGGTCCGTCACGTGGTCCGTGACGCGGACCTCCTGCGTCGCCTGGTGGCCCTCTCACCAGCGGAGGAGGAGGCGGTCCGAGGGGTCTGTGCAGCCAGGCTGCCCTTCGGGATCACCCCCTTCTACCTGTCCCTCCTCGGCACGGAACCCGGCGGTCCGGACGACCGGGCCATCCGGGCCCAGGTGCTCCCCCGCCTGGACGACCTTCCGGCCCTGGCCGTGCGTGCGGGCGATCGACGGGAGGCGCGTGACTTCATGCGGGAGGCGGACACCTCGCCGGTGGACCTCGTCACGCGCCGCTACCCCGGCATCGTCATCCTCAAGCCGTTCAACACCTGCCCGCAGATCTGCCAGTACTGCCAGAGGAACTGGGAGATCGAGGACGCGATGGCGCCGGGCTCCCTGGCCCCGTGGGCGCGCATCGAGGAGGCCATCCGCTGGATCGAGCGACATGGCGCGGTGCGGGAGGTGCTCGTCACCGGCGGGGACGTGCTCGCGCTCGACGACGGGCCCCTCGGCCGCATCCTCGAGCGCCTCGCCCGGATCGACCACGTGGACCTGATCCGCCTGGGCACGCGCGTGCCGGTCACCGTCCCCATGCGGGTGACCCCGGCGCTCGTACGCCTGCTCGGGCGCTTCCGGAAACCCGGCCGACGGGAGGTCTGCGTGGTCACGCACGTGGAGCATCCCTCGGAGATCACCCCGGAGCTGGTGCGGGCCGTGGATCGGCTCCGGCGTCGGGGCTTCCCCGTGCTCAACCAGCTCGTCTTCCAGTTCTTCGTGTCCCGGCGGTTCGAGGCCACCCGCCTGCGCCAGCTCCTGCGCCGCTGTGGCGTGGAGCCGTACTACACCTTCGTCCCCAAGGGCAAGGACGAGACCCGGAGCTACCGCGTCCCGATCGCCCGGCTGCTGCAGGAGCAGAAGGAGGAGGCCCGGCTGCTGCCCGGGATCCGGCGCACCGACGAAGCGGTGTTCAACGTCCCCGGGCTGGGCAAGAACCACCTGCGGGCCGTCCAGCACCGGGATCTCCTCAGCATCCGCCCCGACGGGAGCCGGGTCTACGAGTTCCATCCCTGGGAGAAGATGGTGGCGCCTGCCGACACGTGGGTGGGCGACGACGTTCCGATCCTCGAGTACCTCCACCGCCTCGCGGCCATCGGGGAGAATCCGAGGGCCTACGCGAGCATCTGGTACTACTACTGACGCGGGTCCGGAGCGTCGTCGGGGCCCGTGGGCGGCTGGCTCGGGGTGTACCAGTCGTCGAACAGGATGGTGGTGATCACGCCGCTCGTCTCCCCGGCCAGGACGTCCCAGGCCACCTCGCCCCTCGCCGTGACCTCCCGGACGTGGTTCTCGGTCCCCCAGCTCACGAGCCGGTTCCCGTTGTCGAGCGGTACCACGGACCCGTGGTTCGAGGAGTGCAAGCCCAGGCCCTCGCCGTACGACCAGACCTCCACCAGGGATCGGGCGTCCTCGTCGACCTCGTATTCGACCGCGATCGTCTCCTGGTCCGGCGTGGTGGTCATGAGGAGCGTGCCCTCGGTCGTCCAGCGCACGTCGTGCTGGAAGCGGATCCGGGTCGAGTGGGGGTCCACGTCCCAACCGCCGGATCCGAAGATGCGGGCGACCTCCCCCGTGCCGGCGTCGATCTCCAGCACGCTGCCGAGGTTCCGGAGGGACAGGAGGAGCGTGCCGGAGCCCGGGTCGTACCAGAGGGCGTTGGCATGGGTCCAGTTGGCGGCGTTCCAGTAGTCGTTGGCATCCCACCAGGTGCTCTCGGTCGGCTCGGCCCAGTCCCAGGTGGTGAACAGCTCCCGGTCGTCCCCCTCGGGGGTGAGGATCCGGATCGCGTCCCCGGCCACCCGGACGGTCTTCCCGTCCTCGTCCACCCAGTCGCGGATGTCGGCCACCAGGTAGGCGATCGACCCGGCGGGGAGCTGGGCGAAGGCATGATGCGCTCCGAAGATCTCGGTGGACTCCCACGCTCCGGTGGCGAGCGAGAACCTCCGGAGCGAGGCGCCGGGTGCATCCGGAAAGACGGGCTGCAGGAAGCTCAGGAGATCGTTTGAGCCCTGCACGAACTCCAGCTTGGTGGGGTTCGTGCGGGGAGGGTCCGCGTGGGACCAGAGCAGGCGGCCCCTCCGGTCGATGGCGAACACGCCGGCGTGGTCCCCGAACACCGTGCCGATGAGGAAGCGATCGTCGACGGTGAGCGCGGTGTCCAGGTCCCGGACGTGAAAGACCGGGACGCCGGCAGGGAAGGTCCCGGTCCAGGCACTCCCGGTCGCACTGAGCTCCGTTCCGGAAAGGACCGTGACCGCCCGGAAGGCGACCTCGGTCTCGGAGGGGATCCCGAGGAGGCGGACCCGGTGCTCGAGGGCTCCGTCGTCGAGCCGAGGCGTCTCGACGAGGGTGTCCTCGGCCAGGAATTCGACCCAGGACGGACCGGCCGCCTCGGTGGTCCAGGTGACGGTGATCACGGTGGGCTCCGCGTCGTCAGCCTCGGCCCGGACGGGGAAGTCGTGGGATGCCTCCCAGGGGAGCTCAGGGTCCGGGACGTCGGCGCCGCACGCGGTCAGGACCAGCCCGAGGAGCGGCAGGATGGAGTCGGCCCGCATGGGGCACCTCGATCCGTTCGCCGCCGGGCGTGGACACGCCGGGCGACGGAGAATGCATACCAGCATTCATTCATGACCGCATGTCAATCATGAACGGACAACCGGATTGCCGTGCTCCGGCCGCGAGATGGCGGGGCCGGGCCTGGACGCCAGGCCCCGGAAGGCGAGGGGGAACACCACGGCGGACGCCATCCCGAGGAGGACGAGGGTGCCCCGGGCCCGCGCGTCGATCACGCCGAGATCGGCGCCCAGGGTGGCGATGGCCACCACGAGCGTGAGCGGGCACGAGAGCAGGGCCGCCGTGGCGAGCGCGTTCCTCAAGGTCGTGCCCTGGCCGAGGAGGAGGAGGGCCGGGACCGCCCGCGAGAGGAACACCGCCAGCAGGAGCCCGCCCACGACGGCCATGCTGGCCGGCGTGATCACGCCCGGATCGAACCGGATGCCGACCCCGACGAAGAAGATGGGAACCAGGAACCCGTGGCCGACCACCGAGAGCTTCTCCTCCAGGACCTCCTTGCCCCGCAGCACGACCGCGATGAGCGCCCCGGCCAGGAAGGCGCCCACGATCGGCTCCACGCCGGCCAGGAGGGCGATCACCGAGAACGTCGCCATCACGAGGAGGGACGCGCGGACCCCGATCTCGCTCGCCTGCTCCCCGACCAGGCGCGTGGCCGTCTCAGGATGCCACCACGCCAGGGCGGTGAGGATCCGGAGCGCGAGCACCGCCACCGCGAGGAAACCCACCAGGCGGAGGAGCCCCCCCAGGAAGGCCGTGGAGGCGCCGTGGCGGAGCCCCAGGTCCAGGAGGGTCATGGCCACCACCGTCAGGAACTCCCCGATGGATCCGAGGATGAGGATGTCCTGGCCGAGCCGGGTGCGGAGGAGCCCGGTCTCCTTGAGCACCGCGAGCGGCATGCCGACGCTGATCGCGCCGAGGGCGAGGCCCTGGATCGGGCCGAGCCCGAGCCCCAGGGCCAGGAGCATGGACAGGAGCAGGACGAGGAGCGCCACCCCGCCGAGCACCCAGAGCGCCCTCGACCCGCGTCGCCGGAGCCCGTTGACGTCGATCTCCAGGCCCGCGAGGAACATGAGCAGGATGAAGCCCAGCTGGGAGAGGAACCGCTCCACCGGGCTGTCGAGGACGATCCCGAGCCCATGGGGGCCGACAGCCACCCCCCAAGCGATGAGCAGGACGGCGCCCGGGACGTGGATCCGGGCCGCGAGGAGCGGCATCGCCGCGCTCCCGGCGAGGAGCGCGAAGAGGACCACGAGGTCGGACGACGCGCCGTGCATCGTCAGGTCGGCCCGGCCACGGTCAGCACCAGCACCGAGCAGGGGGCCTGACGGGCCACGCGGAGCGCGATGTCGGGGTTCATCCACGAATTCGAACGCCCGTGCCGCCGGGTCAGCACGACGAGGTCGTGCGCGCGGATCTCGGCGAGGATCTGGCGGACGGGGTTGCCGACGCGATGGTGGTCGTCGAGGGCGACGCCGTAGAGGTCGCACAGGCGGCGGATGGGCGCGATCTCCGCCTGCCGGGCGTCCTCGTCGAAGCCGGTGAGCAGGCGCGGCAGGTCCACGGCGACGGCCGCCACGGTGGCCCCGTGCTGGCGGGCCAGGTCGATGGCCAGCTCGACCCCGGCGCCCGTCATGCCCGAGCCCGAGACGGGCACCAGGATGCGCCGGTAGGGCTGGCTCTCCCGTGCGAAGAGCAACGGCACGGGGATCCGGTTGCAGAGGCTCCCGTCCCCCTGCCGGCGCCCGCCGAGGAGGGACCATCGGCCGGCGCGGGGCGGACGGACCACCACCACGCCCGGGCGATGGCCGGGGGGGATCTGGCCGGATCCACGGACGACCGGCCCAACGCCGGCGGCCTCGGCCAGGGTGGCCGCCTCCGCCGCGAGTGCCTCGTCCGGCCCCCCGGGCTCCAGGGTGGCGACCCGTTGGCCCCACGGCTGGGGGAAGCGGGGGCTGCCCATCCGGACGTGCTCGGCGACCGCGGGCATCTCCTCGGGATTCCCCACGAGCAGCACGCGATCGTCCACCTCCAGCACCGTCTCCCCGGTGGGGAGGACGAGGGTGTCGTTCCGGAACACGGCGGCTACCCGCCATCGATCCGGGGAGACGGCGGCGAGCGGGCGGCCGAGAACGGGCGAGCTCGCGAGGAGGCGGACCTCGAGCAGCTCGCCCCGTCCGAGCCCGACCCCGATGGGAACCACGGCCCCCGCGTGCCGCACGGCGCGCTGCAGGTGGTCCGCGACGAGAGCGGCGCAATCGACGGTCAGGATCCGCTCGGCGGTGTACCGCTCCCCCCAGGCGGGATCGTGGAGCACCGCCAGGACGGGCTCGTACCCGAGATCGCGGGCCAGGCGCCCCGCCTCCAGGTTCACGTCGTCCCGCGGGCTGGTGGCCACCAGGACGGGTCGCTTCGACCCCTCGGCCAGGGCGCCCAGGACCAGACGCGAGGTGGCATCGGCCCGGATCACGTGCACCCGGGGCTCGCCGGTGAGCAGGGCGGGCGCCTCGGCGAGCGTGCGGGGTGTTCCGATCGACCGACAGGCCTCCCCGTCCGGGTCCACCACCACGACCTCGTGCTCGAGCGCGAGCCGGGCGGACAGCGCCCGGCCGACGGCGCCCGCGCCGGCCAGGACCACGCGTCGTGCCATCAGGCCACCCCCTCCCCCGTGCCCGGACGCCGCCGGCGGAACGCCCAGGTGAGCGCCGGAGGCGTGACGAGCGTGGTGAGCATCACCATGATCACGATCGCCGAGTAGGTGGTGGGATCGATGATCCGTTCGTCGCCGATCTTGAGGCCGAGCCCGATGCTCGCGAAGACCAGGCCCACCTCGCCGCGCGGGATCATCCCGATCCCGATGGCCAGACGGTCGAGGCCCGGCTGCCACACGCCGAGCGAGCAGGCCTGCTTGCCGAGGATGGCGGCCAACGAGAGCACCAGGGCGAGCACCAGGGCCCCGGGGTCGAGGAGCGTGGAGAGGTCCACGTCCATGCCCATGCGGACGAAGAAGACCGGGACGAGGAAGGCGGCGATGGGCCGGAGCAGGTGCTCCAGGTCCTGCTCGCCCTGCCGGGTGAGCACCTCGTAGTGGACGGGCTCGAGGATGAGCCCCGCCACGAAGGCCCCCACGATGGGGGCGAGGCCCGCGCGGCCGGCGAGCAGGCTCATGAGGAAGCAGAAGGCGAGCGAGACACCCACCAGGATGCCGGGGCCGCGGAGGCGCGCGGCCACCCGGAAGGCGCGCGGGGACAGGAAGGAGCCGACGGTCACCCCGATGACCAGGAACGCAGCGGTCTTGCCCACGAGCCCGAGCAGAGGGCCCCAGGCCAGCGGCTGGCCCGAGCCGGCCGACTGGATGACTCCCGAGACGATGGCGAGGATCACCAGGCCCAGCACGTCGTCCACCACGGCGGCGCCGAGGATGATCCGCGCCTCGGGCGTGCGAGACCGACCGAGGTCGCCGAGCACCCGGGCGGTGATGCCCACGCTCGTCGCGCACAGGGTGGCGCCCAGGAAGGCGTGCACGTAGGCCGTGTGCTCCGGCAGCAGCCACGCACCCACGCCCCACCCCAGCGCGAACGGCACCACCACGCCCAGGGTGGCCACCAGCACCGAGGGCAGCCCCACCTTCAACATGTCGCGGATGGTGGACTCGAGGCCCACCTCGAACAGGAGCAGGAGCACGCCCAGCCGTGCCAACATGTCGACGAAGGGGTCCTGCCCGATGCCGTCCAGGCCCGGCACACCCCCTCGGGCCAGGGCCCCGAGGATCACCCCGGCGACCAGTTCGCCCAGCACGGCGGGCTGGCCCAGGATGATCGCCACGTGCCCGAGAACCCTCGCGAACAGCAGGATGACCGCGAGGTATCCGAGGAGGGGCAGGGAGGGGTCCGCGCCCGCGGCCCAGGCCGAGGCCGGCAGGACCGCCAGGAGGACGAGGAGGGTCGAGCGACGGCCGAGGGGGCGGCGCGTCATGGGCGGCCCCTCGCCCTACGCCGCCAGGCGGTCCGCACGAGCAGGAGCGCACCGCCCAGGATGCCGAGGCAGAGGATCCGGGCCGCCCAGAGGTAGGGCACCTCCTCCGCCTCCTTGCCCCGCATGAGGAGCTCGGGGATCGCGTCCTGCCAGGTCCACACCACCAGGAGGACCACGAGGTAGATCGGCGTCACCCACCGGAGGACGAACCGGAAGACGCGCGGCACCTTGAGTTCGGCACCCCGGTGCATCTCCGCCCACCCGCGATCCACGCCGTAGATCCAGGAGAAGATCACGATCTCCAGGACGGCGAGGAGCGCGAGCCCGAAGGTGCCTATCCAGAAGTCCATCTCGTCCAGGAACCCGAACTTGAAGAAGGCCACCACCGGCGCCGCGCAGACGGCGAGCACCAGGAAGGTGACGTCCACCGCCCGTTCGCGTCGCAGCGCCAGCTCGTCCTCGAGGAAGGCCACGACCGGCTGGATCATGGCCACGGAGGAGGTGATCCCCGCGATGAAGAGGAGGCCGAACCAGAGGGTGCCGAAGAACTGCCCGAGGGCGATCTGCTGGAAGATGACGGGGAGGGACTGGAAGCCGAGGTCGAAGGCGCCGCCCTGGGCGATGAGCTGGGTCTCGGCGAGGCCGAAGAAGGCCACCGCGGCCGGGATGGCGAGGGTACCGCCCAGGACCACCTCCGCGAACTCGTTGGTCATGGCGGTGGTGAGGCCGTTGAGCGTGATGTCCTGGTCCGCACCCACGTAGGACGCGTAGGTGTTGATCATCCCCTGGCCGAGCGAGAGCGTGAAGAAGATCTGGCCCGCCGCGATGAGCCAGACCCGGGCCTCGTCGAGGCGGGAGAAGTCCGGGTTCCAGAGCCAGGCCATGCCAGCGGCCACGCTGTTCTCGGGACGGGCCGGATCCGGGGCGCCCATGAAGAAGACGCGGATCACCAGGGCGACGGCGAAGAGGAACAGGAGCGGCATGCCGTACTTCGCGAGCACCTCGATCCCGCGCGCCACGCCGCGCCGGAGGAACCACCAGTTGACCAGCAGCGTGAGCAGGAGGAAGCCCACCGCGGGGAGTACGCCGGTGAAGGGGCCGCCGGGCTCCACGCCCTGGTAGCCGCGCAGGAACGCGCCCATGGCCTCCCGGGTCGTGTTCCCGAAGTAGAGGCCCGTGGCCGAGAAGGTGGCGAAGGCCAGGGTCCAGGACTCGATGAAGCAGTAGAAGACCGCGACGCCGAACGGGAGCGCGATGCCGAGCGCGCCGATGTACTTGGAAACAGGGTTCTTCCAGAGGAGCGCGAACATGCCCGGCGTGGACCCGTGCCCCTTCGCACCGCCCAGGCGGCCGGTGGTCCACTCCACCCACATGAGGGGGATGCCCAGGAAGAGGAGGGCGCAGAAGTAGGGGATCAGGAAGGCGCCGCCGCCGTTGGAGGCCACCTTCACCGGGAAGCGCAGGAAGTTGCCGAGTCCGATGGCGTTGCCCGCCACGGCCAGGATGAGCCCGATGCGGCTGGCCCAGCGGGCCCGGCCCGCGGTGCCGCCGGGGCCCTTCCGGCTGCGGAGCACCCGGCCGAAGCACCAGAGCGTCAGGCCCCCGATGATCGACCAGGCGGCGACCAGCGTGATCCACCCGGAGGTCGTGAGGGTTGCTGCGGGCATCGGACCTCCCGGAGGCAGGGGTTGGTGCGTGGGAGGCTACCGGAGGCGGGGGGGAGGGGCAAGGGGGACGCCCCGCTGGCGTTGCCCCTGTCCTGGGGGCGCTGGCAGGTCGAGCAGCGCAGGGCGACGGGCGATCCGGGGCAGGACCGCGGCACGCCGGACCGTCGAGATCGAGACCGAGTCCGATGTCGTCGCCCGATCCCTGCATGTCGCGACTTCAGCCGTTCTGCGGCCCGTGCACGTTCCAGATCGGGGCAGGTCCGGGGAAGTCCCTGGAGGTGCCTCCGGCCCTGCGGGCCGACGTGGGCGTGGCTCCGGGCCGGGCCGCGGGCGGACACTGGGTGATCGGGGCTCGCGGATCCGACGGGTCGGCTCGACGTCGGTCCTGGCCCCGATCCCGGGCGCGAACTTGGGCTCGAACTCGGCCAGCGTCTCGCAACTCCTCGAGTGAGCCGTCACCTGCCCAGTTGCGAGACACGCCGGCCAGCCAGCGTCTCGCAACGCCCCGAGTGAGCCGTCACCTGCCCAGTTGCGAGACGCTCGGGTCCCCCTGCACCACGGACCGCGCCATGGGCGCCTGGATCCATCCCCCCAGAGCCCCGTGTCGGACCGACGTCGAACCGACCGGCCGGATCACCACGACCCCTTCCGCTCGGCGGTTCGAACCGTTCCAGGCCCTCTTCCGACCCGAAATGGGGTAACGCCTGCTTCCGTCGAGGAGGCACCCCCCCGCCGGTGTGACCGGGATCACTCGCAGGTGGGCGTCTGGTTCTCCTCCCGCTTCTCGTCGTAGAGCTGCTCGTAGCCCCACGGATCCCCGTGGATCTCGGGGATCTCGAACGTGCCTCGCACCGCGACCCGGGAGCCGGAATCGATGGCGTCGAAGGTGATCTGGAAGTCGCCCGAGACCTCGCCGCCCTCCTCGATGTCGTCGCCCCGCCGGTCGAGTCGCACCCAGGAAGCGTCGAGCTCGATCCAGCCGTCGAGCCCCGCGGAGGAGGCATCGATGGGGCGCCACGTGTTGTCCTCGACCTTGAGGTCGTAGCCCTTGAAGGTGTAGCCGAAGTCGGCCGCGGGCTCGTTGGTGAGTTCCAGGGCCCAACCCCTGGCGGCTTCGCGCACGCTGTCGGCGAAGGCCTCGTACCCGGCCATGTCGGGATCGGCAGGATCGAGCGAGAGGTACCAGGTGCTGGCGGCGCTGGAGCCGAAGTCGCTGGGGTGGGAGTTGAACTCTTCGGCCTCGGACTTGTCGTTCTCACCGACGAACTTGGCGTTCGCGTACCCCGACAGCCAGGTGTTGTAGAGCGGCCAGTACTCCTCGGAGTCGTAGGGGTTGTACTGGTACGCGCCGGCGTTGAGGTAGAAGACGTACATCCCGTCCTCGTCGGCGGACCACTCCTCGACCCAGTCCGCGCCGTCCACCGGTACCTCCTCGGCGACCCCCTCCTCGGTCTGGACGCACTCCCGGGGGGAGAAGTGGGGATCCACGACCCAGGCGACCCGGAAGTCCACGGCGCCGAGATCCATGTGGAACGTGAGCTGGAGGTCGTTCTCGGCGGTGAGGATGGCCTCGGAGCGCCAGGCGTCGATCTCCGAGGAGAGCACGAAGTAGGCGTCGTCGGTGAGCCAGGTGTGCCAGTCGTCGGCGACGTCCTCGCACCCGGCCTGGGCCAGTCCCGTGGGGTTGCTGGCCGCGCAGTCGAAGAGCGTCTCCTTCACGGAATCGTCGAGATCGAGCGAGCGGTCGGCCCAGCCCAGGTCGGCCTGCTCGCGGGTGCGCTCCCAGACGATGCTCGACGACGAGGCGGCGAACCAGGCGGTCCAGTTGCCGGTGATCTCGGCCTGTTGGGGCGTGCAGCCGGAGAGGGAGATCAGGGCGGTGAGGACGGGAGCGCAGCGCATGGACACCTCGGGGACCGGGCGACGTCCGACGGACGTCGCGCCTAGATAGACCGGGCATCCCCGGCGGTCAAGACCGGCCGGGGCCATCCGTTGACACCCCCTGGGGCGGGGCATAGAGGGGCGTCCGGCCCGGCATGGCGCCGGGTGCGCTCTTTGACCGGGCGAACGAATGACATCCGGGTACGACCGACGCTTCATGGAGGAGGCGCTGGCCCTGGCCCGCGAGGCCGGGGCCCGGGGCGAGGTGCCCGTCGGTGCCGTGGTGGTCCACGGCGACCGCGTCCTCGCCGGCGCGTCCAACCGCCGCGAGGCCGACCGGGATCCCACCGCGCACGCTGAGTTGCTCGCCATCCGGGCAGCCGCTGCGGTCCTGGGATCCTGGCGCCTCGAAGGGTGCACGCTCTACGTCACCCTCGAACCCTGTGCCATGTGCGCGGGGGCGATGGTGCTGGCGCGCGTGGACCGGTGCGTCTTCGGCGCCGCGGACCCCAAGGGCGGGTTCCTCGGCACCGTGGGCGACCTCTCCTCGGTCCCGGCGCTCAACCATCGCTTCGAGGTGATCGGAGGGATGATGGCCGCCGAGTCCGCGGAGCTGCTCGGCGGCTTCTTCCGCCGGCTCCGTACCCGCGACGCATGACGGAGAGGTGGCCGAGTGGTCGAAGGCGGTAGACTCGAAATCTACTGTGGGCGTTCGCTCACCGTGGGTTCGAATCCCACCCTCTCCGCCCCTCGCCCAGCCCGCAGGAATCCGGAGAGGTGACCGAGTGGCCGAAGGTGCGGCACTGGAAATGCCGTGTGGGGCAATAAACCTCACCGTGGGTTCGACTCCCACCCTCTCCGCCCTGTGGGGTTGCGGCGGGCGGTGATGGCCGGGTCCTGCCGGCTCCGGGTCCGTGAACCCCGCCAGGTCCGGAAGGAAGCAACGGTAGCGGATCCCCGGAGGTCGGCAGGGGTGCCCGGCCATCACCCCCCGCCGCAGCGTGTATGATGCGGAGGCCCGAAGGCCTCCTGGAAGCGGCGGATGACCTACCTCGCCATCGCTCGGAAGTGGCGCCCCACGACCTTCGACGAGATCGTGGGGCAACGTCACGTCACGCGCACCCTGCGGAACGCCATCGAGCTCGGGCGCATCCACCACGCCTACCTGTTCACGGGCTCCCGGGGGGTGGGGAAGACCACCGCGGCCCGCGTGCTCGCCCGGGCGCTCGAGTGCGAGCGGGGACCCACCCCCGATCCGTGCGGAGAGTGCGTCCTCTGCCGATCCATCCTCGCGGGCTCGTGCCCGGACGTGATCGAGATCGACGGGGCCAGCAACAACTCCGTCGACGACGTCCGGGAGCTCCGGGAAGGGGTCCGGTACATGCCCAGCCAGGGGCGCTACCGGATCTACATCATCGACGAGGTCCACATGCTCACGAGGCCGGCGTTCAACGCCCTCCTCAAGACGCTGGAGGAGCCCCCGCCCCACGTGGTCTTCGTGTTCGCCACCACCGAGCCCCAGAAGATCCCGGAGACCATCCTGTCCCGGGTCCAGCGGTTCGACTTCAAGCGCATCCCCGTGACACCGGTGGCGGAGCGGCTTCGCCGGATTGCCGACGCCGAGGGGATCCAGGTGAGCGACACGGCGCTGCGTCTGGTGGCCCGGGCCGGCGAGGGCTCCATGCGGGACGCCCAGAGCCTGCTGGACCAGGTCGTCGCCTTCAGCGGCACCGACGTGGACGAGGCCCAGGTCACGGACCTCCTCGGGCTGGTGGACCGTTCGCTGCTGTTCGCGATGCTCGAGGGCCTGGTGCGGGGCGAGCCGGCGCGGTGCATGGACGCCATCGCGGCCGTGCACGAGTACGGCTACGAGATGGGCCAGTTCACCACCGAGCTCCTCGAGCTCCTGAGGAACGCGGCCCTCGTGGCCCTCGCCCCTGAGATGCGGCGGTACCTCGACGCCTCCGACGAGGAGGTGGAGCGGATCCGGGCCACCGTGGGGAGCCTGCCCGCTGAGGCCTTCGCGCGCTGGTTCGACGCCCTGCTCGAGGTCCACGACCGGGTGGCGCGGGCGGCGGAGCCCCGCCTCGTCCTGGAGATGGCGGTGGCACGGCTCGCCGTCGTGCGTCCCCAGCAGGGCCTCGATCGGGTGCTGGCCCGCCTCGAGGACCTCGACCGCCGGCTGCGCCAGGGCGGCCACGCCCCGGGGGCCCGGCCACGCCTGCCCGACGCGTTCCGGGATGCAGCTCCGGCGAAGGTCCCCGAGGCCCCGAAGGTCCCCGAGGCCCCGAAGGCCCGGGCCGCCCCGGCCCGCCCGCCCGACGCGGCCCCGGCGGGCACGGCCGGCCCGCTTCCGGCGCCCCGGATTCCCGAGGACGCGGGCCTCGCGGCCCGCTGGGAGGCGGTCCTCGACGTCCTCCCACGCCAGGATCCCACCTGGGCCCACGTCCTCGATCACACCGTGCCCCTCGAGTTCGAAGGGGGCGTGCTGCGGATCGGCTTCGCCTCCGGGTTCCACCACACCCACGGCCGGGACCGGTTGCTCGGCCCCGATCTCGGGCCCGCCCTCGCGGCGGCGTTCCCGGGCTTCCGGCGGGTGGTCGGGAACGTGCGGCCGGGCACGGACCCCCCCACCCGGGCCGAGCGGCGCCAGCACGATCGGGCCGAGCGCCAGGCGACCCTCCAGCGGGACGTCCGCACCGATCCACGCATCGAGAAGCTGGTGCGCGAGCTCGGGGCCACCCTCGTGGACGTCGTCTGCACGGACGACGAGGAGGAGCGATGAGCGAGCCGTTCGACTTCGATCGCCTGGGCGCGGCCATGGGCGACATGGCCCGGCGCCTGCAGGAGATGCAGGCCGAGTCGGCCCGGGTGGAGGCCGAGGGGCAGGCCGGGGCCGGCCTGGTCGCCGTCACGGCCAATGCGGCCGGCGAGGTCGTCCGCGTGCGGATCGCCCCCGAAGCCCTCGCCGATCCGGAGCTGCTCGAGGACCTCGTGGCCGCGGCGGCGAACGACGCGCTCAGGAGGGCGCGGGAGGCCATGGCCGCCCGGATGGCGGGCGGCCTCGCGTCGCCCCGCCTTCCCTGACCGGGACGCACCCCTTGGACCCCCTCCAGCGCTGCGTCGCCGCCCTGGCCCGGTTCCCCGGCGTGGGGGAGCGCACCGCCACGCGGCTCGCCTACTGGCTCCTGCGCATGCCTCCCGACGTGGCGGAGGAGATCGCCGAGGCGATGGTGGAGTTGAGGCGGGGCGTGGTGGAGTGCGAGGTCTGCTGCGACGTGTCCGCCGTCACCCCCTGCCACCGCTGCCGCGACGAGCGCCGGGATCCCGGCGTGATCTGCGTGGTGGAGCATCCCCAGGACGTGGCGGCCATCGAGCGGGGTGGCGCGTTCACCGGTCGCTACCACGTGCTCCACGGTGCGTTGAGCCCGCTCGACGGCGTGCTGCCCGACCACCTGCGCATCGGGGCGCTCGTCAGGCGCCTCGAAGGGGGCGGCGTGCAGGAGGTCCTGCTGGCCACCGATCCCGACGTCGAGGGCGACACCACCGCGCTCTACCTCGCACGCCTGGTCAAACCCCTGGGCCTCCGCGTGACGCGCCTCGCATACGGGATCTCCGTCGGCACTGAGATCGAGTACGCGGACCGGGCCAGCCTCGCCCGCGCGGTCCAGAACCGCCGGGAGCTGTAGGCCCTCGCGTGGCGGCCCGCGCCTTCGTCCTGGCCGCCGGCCTCGGCACCCGCCTCCGGCCCCTGACCGCGTTCCGCCCCAAGCCCCTCCTGCCCGTGTGCGGGGTCACGCCCCTGGAGCAGGCCCTGGCCCTGTGCGCCCGGCACGGGATCCACGACGTGGTCGTGAACGCGCACCACCTCGCCGGGCAGATCGAGGCGTTCGCGGAGCGACAGGCCTCCGTCCGCGTCCGGGTGCGGGTCGAGCGGCCCCGGATCCTGGGCACGGGCGGAGGCCTGCGCGCCGCACAGACCGCGCTCGACGATCCGTTCGCGGTGGTGAACGGGGACGTGCTGTGCGACGCGGACCTGGGTGCCCTCCTGGCCCTGGCGGCCGAGGACGGCGTGGACGCGGTCCTCCTGCTGAGGCGCTCGCCCGACGCCGCCCGCCTCGGCGTGGTCGCCGCCGACGCCCGGGGCGTGGTCGCCCGCCTGGCGGACGTGGCGCGGATCGAGGGTGCCACCGTGCCCGAGGACACCCACTTCACCGGCATCCACGCGCTCAGGCGCAGCGTGCTCCGGCTCGTCCCGCCCGGCGAGGCGTGCATCGTGCGCACAGCCTACCGCGCCCTCGTGCCCATGGGCCGGATCCGCGCCCTCCTGCACCCGGGCGCCTGGGTGGACATCGGGAGCCCGGCCGCCTACCTCGAGGCCTCCCTGGACGTGCTCGCGGGGCGCCTCCCGCTCCCCGTCGACCCGCGCCCGCTCGCCGCCGCCTGGGCTGGCACCGACGGGACGGCGGGTGGAGACGGGACGTGCGACGTCTCGCCGGACGCCGTCCTCCGGCCACCCTTCTGGATCGGGCGCGGGGCGCGCGTAGACGCGGGTGCGGTCGTGGGACCCTGGGCCGTGGTGGGCGGTGGAGGCCGCGTGCACGCGGGGACGCGCCTGGTCCGCTCGGTCGCCTGGGACGGCGTGGACGTCCCCGCGGGCGCCGTGCTCGAGCGGGCCGTCGTCCACGATGGGGGCGTCCTGGTGGTCGGACCGCGTCCGACCTCAGGAGCCGGGACCGGGTAGGGGAGGGGCGGGAGGTCCCCATGGCTCTACGGATCCGAGGTCCCCTGCTCCAGGCCCTGGCGGTCGGGGTCCGCGCCCGGCCCGTCGCCCGGCTGCTGCTCGGCGCGATGGCGCGCGACTACCGGATCGCCGAACTGATGGCCCTCGGTCCGGAGGCCCACGGCCCCGCCGACCCCCTC
>JBFYZZ010000007.1:0-26832 GCA_041309225.1 Deltaproteobacteria bacterium
GTCGGTGTCGGCGTCGGTGTCGGTGTCCGTGTCGGTGTCCGTGTCTGCTTCGGAGTCGCCGGTTTCCTTCTCGTCGTCGCAGGCGGCGATCCCACAGGACAGGTACACGAGGCCAACGATCTTGATGTGCGGGTGCATCTGCATCATCCTTTGTGCCCGAACAGGATGTAGCGGTGCGCCCTCGCGATGCCGCACCTTGTACAGGGCCTCCCCAGCCGGGATCCGCACCCTTCGGGCGGAAGTGGGGTCCCAGCGGGAAGGTGAGGTGGATCCATGCGAGTGGGCGGACGGTACCAGCGCGGAGACTCCGCGGTCAATCCCGAGGGAGGCACGTCATTCGGGAACGTCGTGCCCGCCGGCATGATCTACGTCATGCTGCACCAGCGAGATGCGTGGAGAAGGCAGCGCATGAAGCAGCGTGCAGGCCGGAAGAAGTACCTCATCGACTACGCCGGAGTCCGGCGCCACCCCGTGCAGGATGACGCCGGCTCCTTCCTCCTACCTCGGCACCAGCACCAGCCGGGCTGCCTGGCGCTCCAGTTCCTCCCTGATGGCCACGTCACACAAGAGGTGCTCGTGCGCCGCCCGGCTCACCGCGTTGGCCGCGTCGGCGAGCGTGTTCCCGGGCTCAGCCCTCCACGCAGTGAGCAGGACCTCGACGACGGCGTCCCGCTCCTCCTTGGAGCGCACGCCCCGGACCTGGATCGTCCTCATCCATCACCCACTGCTCGAGGATCTCCTCGACGTCCACCTTGACCGTTCGAGCGTGGCCCCACGCCCCGAGGAAGTCCGAGACCTTTGCGTGGGCCTGGGCAGGTGCACGTCGAGGTGGTCGTCCCGGTCCGCCTGGACCAGGGCCCTGTAGGCGCGCGGGCTGAAGGGGGGGACCAGGCCGTTCCCGGGTCACGTTCGCTGAGGGGATGACGGGGGACCGAACACGTTCCGCTCGACGCGGCAGGTGATGCCGCCCCCCCGGCCCGTCTGGCTCGTCGTCCTCGCCGATCCCGGCCACCACCTGCCGCTCGCCTCCCTGCTCGACGGCCGCGGTCTGCCATCCAACCACAGCTGGCAGGCCATGACCGTCGTGAACCACCTCCTCGCCGAACGGCCGGAGGTCGTGCCCGCCCTCCCGCGGGCCCTCCGCGCTGCCGGGAGCGCCGGTCTCCTGCCTCACCTCGGCCGGGTGCTCGGCACGGACTCGCCCCCTTCGAGCAGGCGTGGAGGGAGGCGACGCTGGGGCGGTACGAGAAGGATGCCTCGTTGTAGGGCGGCGAGATGGAGCAACCCTTCCGAAGCGCGTGCCCCTGGTCATCCACTGCGGCGAGCGTGGGAACGCTGCTCTGAGATGGAGGAGCCTGCCCTCGGCACGCCCCTCCCGGACAGGGCTGCCTGCTGCGTTCCGAGGAGACCACCGTGGATCCATCCGCCCTCTTCGCGTTCTCCCTCGGCCCCATCGAGACCCGGGAGGGGCCGGGGCTCATCTTCCTGGGCTTCCGGGATGGGCAGTTGCTGGGCCCCACCAGGGCGCACGACCCCGAGCACGCACTCGCGGAGCTCGCCGCGCTGGTGCCGGCTGGGACCCCCCTCCTCTCCCACCCTCCCTCACCTCCGGGCCTCCCTCCGAGTCACGGGTGCGCCCCCAGCCCCTCGACCCTTCCTTCATCGTGCCCATGCTCGTTCATCCAGGACAGCGCGGAGGCAGCGTCCTCACCGTGCTATCCTGTCGCATGTCGATACCCTTCCTCGCGTTCCTCGTCGCCTGTGGGCCACCCGGCGCGTCGCCCGCCGCCAAGCCCGGGCCCTCCCCCGTCGTCCGGCCGCTCGAGGCCCGCCTCGCGGGCTTCTCCCTCGGGCTCGCCTACTCGGGCTACCGGTCCGGCCAGCACCCCGACCGGGGCGATGGCGGCGCCTATCCCACGCGGGACCAGATCCGCGAGGACCTGGACCTGCTCACCCGGGACGGCAACTTCGGGCTCATCCGCCTGTACGACGCCGGGCCCCACTCGGCCGACGTCCTCGAAGTCATCGCGGAGGGCGGGCTGCCGGTGAAGGTGATGCTCGGGGCGTGGCTCGAAGGCGAGGTGAGCAACCACGAGGGCTGCGAGTGGGTCATCGAGCCCGTGCCCCCCGAGGTGCTGTCCGCCCAGGCCGCGCGCAACCGCGCGGAGGTGACGCGGGTCGTCGCCCTGGCCCGGGCCCACTCCCAGGTGGTGGTGGCGGTGAACGTGGGCAACGAGGCCCTGGTCACCTGGAACGACCACCTGGTCCCCATCGGCACCATGGCAGGCTACCTCCGGCAGGTGAAGGAGGCGGTCGATGTTCCGGTGACCACCGCGGACAACTACGCGGCCTGGGTGGAGCACGCCGATGCCCTGGGACCGGTGGTCGATCTGGCCCTGGTCCACACCTATCCGGCCTGGGAGGGCCGCGACGTGGACCAGGCCATGCCCTACACCTTGGAGAACCTGGCCGCGGTCCGGGCTGCACTCCCCGGGGTCCCCCTGGCCATCGGCGAGGCGGGCTGGGCCACGGTCGCCTCGGAGTTCGGGGAGCGCGCCAGCGAGGAGAGCCAGGCCCGCTACTACCGCGAGCTCACCGCCTGGGCCGCGCAGACGAACACGACCACCTTCTGGTTCGAGGCCTTCGACGAGGACTGGAAGGGCAATCCCGACGACCCCCTGGGCGCCGAGAAGCACTGGGGCCTGTTCACGGTCGATCGGAAGCCCAAGCGGGTCGTGCGCGAGTTGTACCCGGGTCTCGCGCGGTAGGCGGACCCGAGCGTTAGGGAACCGCGATCCGATCCCAGGAAGGACCCATGGGCGTGCTCCACATCCAGGGCGCCGAGTGGATGGCCGGCTTCCGGGCCGACAGCACCCTGTCGTTCCAGGATCTCCCCACTGCCGAGCTCCTCGCCCGCCTCCGCAAGCTGCTCGACCTCAAGCTTCACGGCCTGTGCTTCAGCGCCTACCAGGAGGGCCAGGGGCCCGAGCTCCAGTCCGTGCTCTCCGAGGACCAGGTGCGCGCCCGTCTGGCGCGCATTGCTCCCTATACCCGGTGGATCCGTACCTTCTCGTGCATCGAGGGCAACGAGCATGCCCCCCGCCTCGCCCGGGAGTGGGGCCTCCGCACCCTCGTGGGGGCGTGGATCGGCGAGGACCGGGAGAAGAACGCCGCGGAGATCGCCGGCGTCGTCGAGGTCGCCCGGGCCGGCCACGCCGACCGGGTCGCGGTGGGCAACGAGGTACTGCTCCGGGGGGAGATGTCCGAGGAGGAGCTCGTGGGGCTGCTCCACCAGGTGAAGGCGGCCCTACCCGGGGTACCCGTGGCCACCGTGGACGCCTACTTCCTGTTCCCCCAGCACCCGGCCCTGGTGGACGCTTGCGACTTCCTGCCCATCAACTGCTACCCGTTCTGGGAGAAGGTCCCCCTGGAGCGGTCGCCCGCCTACGCGGAGGAGATGGTGCGCCGGGTGCAGGCCGTGTCGGCGGGCCGGCCCATCCTCATCGCCGAGACCGGGTGGCCCAGCGCTGGGAGCCCGGTGGGCGACGCGGTGCCCTCGCTGCGGAACATGGCACTCTACGCCCTGAACCTCATCACCTGGGCCGACCGGCTCGAGATGGACATGTTCTGGTTCTCCGCCTTCGACGAGGCCTGGAAGTTCGGCCCGGAGGGGGACTGCGGCGCGTACTGGGGCCTGTGGGACTCCCGCGGGGGCCTGAAGATTGCCGAGTAAGTTCCAGGGGATCTGCTACTCGGGCTACCGGGAGGGCCAGAGCCCCGAGGAGGGGATCTTCCCCTCTCCCGCCCAGGTCGAGGAGGACCTATGGATCCTCGTCCGGCACTGGCGCCTGCTTCGACTCTACGACGCCGGGCCCCATGCCGAACTGGTGCTCTCGGCCATCGAGCGCCTGGGCCTGCCGCTGCGGGTGATGCTCGGTGCGTACCTCACCGCCGAGGTGAGCAATCCGGCCTGCCCGTGGGGCGGCGTGCACAGCCCGGCGCGGCTCGCCGCCAATGCGGCCGCCAACGAAGAGGAAGTGGACCGTGCGATCGCCCTGGCTTGCCGATACCCCGGCATCGTGGCCTCGGTGTCCGCAGGAAACGAAGCCACCGTCGATTGGACGGACCACCTGGTCCCTGTGGACCGGGTCATCCACCACGCGGGCCGCATCCGGGCCGCCGTCACCCAGCCGGTGACCTTCTGCGAGAACCACGTGCCCTGGCTGGGCAAGCTCGCCCCCCTGGCGGCAGAGTTGGACTTCCTGTCGGTGCACACCTACCCGGTGTGGGAGTACCGCTCCATCGACGAGGCCATCGGCACCACCGACGGCGACTGGCGGAGGGTCGCGGAGCGCTACCCCGGCAAGCCGGTGGTGATCACCGAGGCGGGCTGGACCACGCGCTCCAGTGGGAGGGGCATCGACCCGCGCAACGCCAGCCCACTCCTCCAGGCCCGGTACTACCGGGAGCTCTCTCGCTGGAGCGAGGAGCACCGGGTCCTGACCTTCGTGTTCGAGGCCTTCGACGAGCCGTGGAAGGGTTCCCCGGATCCGGACGAGCCGGAGAAGCACTGGGGCCTGTTCACCGTGGACCGGAGACCCAAGCTGGCGATGCGCGAGCTGTACTCGGACCTGTAGGAGGCCTCGTGGCATCAGCGATTGCGCACGGCGATGTCGCGCAACTCCACGTCGAGCCGCTCCACCGCTTGGCTTCCCGTGAGATCACCCTCCAGGACGGCGTGGAAGGCGCTGGCGATCCTCGAGGACATCTCGGGGTAGAACGGGGACATGGGGCGACCGCGGACCCGTGCCGACATGGTCTCCCTGGCCAGGGCCACCACCGGAGCTCGGGCCAGGACCTCGGAATCCTCGTAGAGCGTCACGAGGACGGGCAGGAGCCCGGCCTCCAGCGCGCGGCGCTTCTGCTGTTCCGCTGACGTCAGGTAGCGGATGAGCTCCCAGGCCGCGTCCTGCTCCTCGTCATCGGCGCGTGCGCTCACCATCAGGTTCCAGCCGCCCAGGCAGCTGGTCCCCGCGCGCTCCGCCGACAGGGCGGGCAGCGGAGCCACCCCCACCGCCGCCTCGGGAAGGGCGGCTCCCTCCAGGAGCGCATGGACGTAGGGCCAGCTCCGCAGGAAGACGGCGTTGCCCGACAGGAACACGTCGAGGGCCTCCTGCTCCCGGAAGGTGGCCACCTCGGCCGGGGTGATGCCCTCGACGATCATCCGCCGCGCCATGTCGAGGCCCTGGGCGGCCTCCTCGCTGTCGATGGTGATCGCGTCGGTCTCGACGACGGTGCCACGCAGGGGGCTGGTGATCCGCAGCTCGCCCCTCATGATCTCCCCTCCCGCGCCCCAGATGTACTCGGCGGCGTTCACGGTCCCCCCCTCGTACTCGGCACCCTGGAAGACGAACCCGTGGCGGATCCCGGAGTCCCCCTGGACCTGGCGCGCCACCCGGGCGAGTTCGTCCCAGGTGCGCGGCGGGGCCTCGAAACCGCTCTGGGCGAGGAGGTCCCTGCGGTAGAAGAGGACCCCGGCGTCGGTGTACCAGGGCACCCCCCAGATCCGCAGCCGCCAGGTCGCCGACTGGAGCGCCGGGCCGAGGAACGCGTCCCGGTCGTAGGCTCCGTAGAACCGCCGGGTCAGGTCCTCGACCCAGCCGTTCCTGGCCAGCTCCGCGGTCCAGACCACGTCGCTGGCGATGACGTGGGGCACCTCCCCGGCGGCGAGGTCGGCGAGGAGCTGCCGGTGATGGACGTCGTTGCTCGGATCCATCTGCCGCCAGGTCACCTGGATCCGGCCGGCGTGGCTGGCGTTGAACTCCTCGATGCTGCGCTGGACGGTCCCCGAACCGTCGGACCCGGAGGCGAAGACGATCCGGGTCGCGCCCCCCTCCGCCGAGGCGGACGCGGCGACCAGGCTCGGCGAGGTCCCCAGGACCACCGCGGCGAGGACCGTCGGGACCGGCCCGAAGGCCGAGAACAGGCGCTTGCGCTTCATGTTGCCTCCATTCCGCGGGTCGTGCGGTCCGGTGCCGGGGCAACTGCCCCCGTTCCCCGGCGCGCCTCGAGCTGTGCGCGCACCTTCCGGGCGGTCTCCTCGGTGATGGGGTAGGACCAGACGGCCCAGATGGCGATGCCCGAGGCGATGGTGGGGATGAAGGCGTCGCAGAGGCGCATGAGCAAGATGGTGCGCTCGGCCTGGGAGCCACCCAGATCCACGTCGAAGCCGGTGGCATTGAGCAGGAAGCCTCCACCGGCGAGCGCCGCGGCCATCCCGAGCTTCACCACCCACCAGTAGAGGGAGCCGAACATGCCCTCGCGGCGCTCGTGGGTCTTGAGCTCGTCGACGTCCACCACGTCGGCGATCATCGAACCCATGAGGGTGAACAGTCCCCCGAGGCCGAAGGCCATGAGCGGTGCCGGGAGGAGGACGAGCAGGGGGTGGTCCGGGCTGTAGGTGAAGAACTTGAGCCCGTAGCCGAGCATGGAGACGCCGGTGGAGACGAAGAAGGCGCGGCGCTTGCCGATCCGGGTGCCCAGCCAGGTGACCAGGGGGATGATGGCGAAGGTGGAGACAGCACCCAGGGTGCCGGCGTAGCCGGCGTACTCGGCACCGAGCGCCTGGTCGCCCCCGAACACGTAGTAGATGATCACGTAGAACTGGAACGAGGCGATGAGGATGAAGCCGTTGAACACCAGGAAGGTGGCGGCGCACAGCTTGAGGAAGGGGGGCGAGGAGACCGTGCCCAGCAGGCCCTTGCCGAAGTCGCGCACCGAGTCCATGAGGCTCGGCCGCGGCGAGGACCCGGCCTCCTTATGGGCCTGCACGTAGCGCTCGCGCAGGAAGATGGCGGGGAGCACCCCCAGGCCCGCCGCCACCACCCCGATGAGGATCGCCAGCCCCGCGGCGCCCGAGAGCTGGTCGTCGAACCAGGCCTCGTGGGTCATGATCCATAGGAACCAGGGCGAGACCACGTAGGCGATCTGGCCAAGGAAGTTCTGCACCCCCATGAGGCGGGTGCGCTCGTGGAAGTCGGGGGTGAGCTCGTAGCCCAGCGCCACCCAGGGCGTCGCGAACACCGTGTAAGCCAGGTAGAAGACGAAGGAGCCGACGAGGAAGTACCAGAAGTAGAACGACTCGCTGCGCCCCCCGGGAAGCTGCCACAGCAGGGCGTAGACGATGCCCACCGCGATGGCCCCCACGAAGATCCAGGGCCGGCGCCGCCCCCACCGCGACCGCGTGTGGTCGGAGAGGTACCCCGCCAGGGGATCGGTGAGCGCGTCGCTGATGCGCGGGAGGGCGCCGAGCAGCCCCACCATTGCGGGGTTCATGCCCAGGCCGAGGTTGAGCACGATGACCATGCCCCCGATGGCCGCCGCCAGGAGGTTGTTGACGAAGGCACCCAACCCGTACGCGGCCATCTTCAAGAAGGGGATGCGGTCCTCGGGAGCGGTCCTGTGCCGTTCTCTCACGACGTCCTCCCATTCCGTCCGGCCATCTGCCGCCGGAGCCAGTGTCCGCTCTGCTTCACCACGCGCTCCTGGGTGGTACGGTCCAGCCACACCAGCCCGAAACGCTTGGAGAATCCATGGTTCCACTCGAAGTTGTCCACGAGGGTCCACACGAAGAAGGCCTCGAGGGGTATGCCCGCCGCCATGGCCCGCGTGGCCGCGGCCAGGTGACCCTCGAGGTAGGTCACCCGCCGCGCATCGCGGACCTCGGACTCCTCGCCGGGACCCTCCGGGTAGGCCGCGCCGCACTCGGTGACGGCCAGGGAGGGCGGCGCATAGTCCCGCTGCACACGCTGGAGGATGTCCACCAGCCCGTCGGGGTACACCTCCCAGCCCATGTCGGTGCGTTCCTCCGCGGGGGGCTCGAACACCTCCCGGGGGGCGTTGCCCTCCTCGCTGCCGCGCAGGATTGCCCGGGAGTAGTAGTTGATCCCGAGAAAGTCGGTGGGGACCGCCATGGTTTCGAGGTCACCCGCCCGCAGCCACTCGGGCCCCCCGGGCGGCCAGCGCCCAGCCTCCTCCTCCTCGCGGACGATGCGTTCCGGGTAGCCGAGCCCGTACAACGGATCGAGGTACCATCGGTTGAACCAGGCGTGAAGCCGCTCGGCGGCGAGGTGGTCCGCCTCGGAGCGGGAGGCCGGGTAGGCGGGCACCAGGTTGTTCACCAGGCCCACCCGGCACCCGGGTGCGAGGTCCCTCAGCAGCGGCACGCTGCGGCCGTGGGCGAGGAGGAGATGGTGGGCCGCGGCCAGGGCGGCAGCGCGATCGCAGAGCCCGGGCGCGTGCTGGCCGGTCTCGTGGCCGAGCACCGCGGCGCACCAGGGCTCGTTGATGGTGTTCCAGTGGCGCACCCGGTCGCCCAGGCGCGCCGCCACTGCCGCGGCGAAGCGCTCGAAGGCGCGCACCGTCTCGCGGCTCGTCCAGCCGCCCCGATCCTGGAGGGCCTGGGGCAGGTCCCAGTGGTACAAGGTGACCCACGGCTCGATGCCGCGGGCCAGGAGCCCGTCCACGAGGCCATCGTAGAAGTCGAGGCCCGACGCGTTGGGCATCCTCTCGGTCCCGGCGGGAAACACCCTCGGCCAGGCGACGGAGAAGCGGTAGGCATCCACGCCGAGCCAGGCCAGGAGGTCGAGGTCCTCGCGCCAGCGGTGGTAGTGGTCGCAGGCCACGTCGCCGGTGTCGCCCCCCCCCACCTTGCCCGGGGTGTGAGCGAATCGGTCCCAGATGGACTCGCCCCGGCCCCCCTCGCCCACCGCCCCCTCGACCTGGTACGCCGAGGTGGCCACTCCGAGGACGAGGCTCTCCGGAAGCGTGCTCGTCACGGGTCCCCTCCGGGCAGGGGCAGCGAGGCCACCACCAGACGCACCGCGGGGTCGCGACGGAAGATCCGCTGGGAGGTGCCCGCGTCCAGGCGGATCCCCTCGAAGTTCCGGACCTCCCCAGTGAGGTGGACCACGATCCGGGCCGCCTCGGCCCGCCGGTACACCACCGGCACCCCGCACAGCAGGAAGCCGAGTCCCCCGGCGGGTACCTCCACCTCGCGCTCGGGGCCCGATCCGGCGGGGATGCGCCAGGTAACGGCCTCCTCCACCAGCTCGGAAGGGTCGAGGAGCGCCGGATCGAAGGCAAGGCAGCCTCCCTCTGCCACCACCCCCAGCTCACCGCGGCGGGCCACCAGCTCCTCCTTCACCAGGCCGGTCATGCCGGGCTGCTGTGCGCCCCGCCCCGCGGGGGTGTGGGAGTAGGGATCGGTGGGAATGGCCCCGAACTCCTCCGGGCTGCGGTGGTAGCCGAGGCCGCCCCGCACCCGGTGGTAGGCCCGGGCCAGGCGCTCCACCACCCCGGGATCCGCGCCCCGACGTGCGGCGTGGGCCCAGCACTCCTGCACCGCCACCAGCAGCTTGCCCACCATGTGCCAGTACACGCTGCCCAGCCCCTCGTAGGCGTGCATGGTGCCCGACCGCCCGGTGAAGGCGTGGTGGTGGAAGGTGGCCTCCCACAGGTCGAGGACCGCGGCCCGCGCCGCGGCGGGCTCGTCCAGGGACCGCAACGCCGCATCCAGGTCGCCGGCATGGCGTAGCCCCGCCGCGAAGCGCAGGGCCCCCTCCGCGTCGCGGGCGACCACCGAGCGGTCCCCCCTCGAAAGCATAGAGCGCACCAGGGGGATGGCGAGGGCGGCCTCCTCCGGAACCCGGTTCCGGTCCAGGAAGGAGGGCAGCGCGCGATCCGGGTAGAGGAGGAAGCTGTCCACGTCGGCCCGGTACAGGTCGCTGGCGTACAGGCGGTCCACCAGGTCGGCGGCCTGGACGGGGGTCAGCATTCCGGAGGAGAGGATCGCCACCTGCCCCTCGAGCATGGGGTAGAGGGGGTGCACCGAGGCGGTGCCGGGCCCGAAGCGCACCAGGTAGTAGCCGTGGTAGAGGCCGTCCGGACGCTGCGCCAGCTCCAGGGCGTGGTCGAGCCACGCGGTGCCCAGGGAGCAGAGGTCCGCCAGGTCGGCCGCATCCCGGCTCTCTCCGCGCGCGACGCGGCCCGGGACCACCTCGGCCCGGTAGGCGGCTGCCGCCTCGCCGAGGGCGTCGAGGATCCGGCGCCGGTCTTGGTCGTCGGGCTCCCCCGCAGCCAAGAGCCCCCGCTCCTCGCCGAGCACCCGCCGCACCGCGTCGAGCCAGACGGCCACCGGGGCGGCGAGGCGCACGTCTCCCTCCAGGGCTCCCAGGAGGTCCGCGAGTACGACCAGGTGCCGGCGCAGGTAGCCGGCGGTGACCACCGAGACCCCGAAGCCGGCCAGGGCGTTGTTGGCGTCGTTCCACTCCGGGCGCTGGGTGTGGAGCCACAGCCCGGCGCCGGGCACCAGGGTGGAGAGCTTGGCGAGCACCGGCACCAGTAGCTTCTCGGCCAGGCTCACGTGGAGCACCCTCCCCCGCTCGTGGACCAGGCGGCCGTCGCCGCCCACCTCCTCCACTCGGGACATCGCCGCCTCCTGGGCGACCTCGTCGAAGTCGACGGTGCAGCGCGGATCCCGGACCAGGTCGGCGTACGGGCGGATCCGGTAGGGCACGTCGGCGTAGGAGAAGACCTCCCGCCGGAGCATGGACTCGAGCCGCCCCGGGTGGAGGCATCGGGACGCCTCCAGGAGGCGCGTGAGGTAGGAGACCTGGTGATCCCCCCAGTACCCGAGGTTCGACCATGGATTATGCGGCTCCGGCACCTCCCAGTCCACCCCCTCCGAGGTGATGCGGTAGGGGTTGTGCCCGTCGCGGGTGGAGGCGTTCACGAACACCGCGATGGTACTCTCCACCAGCTCCGGGACCGCCAGGAGCAGGGCCTCCCAGTTCTGGAGCACGTCGCGCCAGTTGCCCTCCCAGGCCACCCGCCGCCGCCCCTCGGCGTCGCGCACCCGGATGGAGAAGCGGTTCCAGGGGCGGCTCGGGTCACCGTGGCGGCGCCCGAACCACAGGGGGAGCATCTCCAGGGCCAGGCGCTCCAGGTCGGGGTCCCCTCGCTCCCGGGCCCAGGCGAGCAGATCGCCCACCTCCAGGCTCCCATTGCCCAGGGTGGCGAGCGCGTCGGCACACCGCCGCGCGCAGGGTTGGTTCCGGGCGGCCACGTGGGCACGGAAGGCGCTGGCGGGGACGCGGTGACCGTCCACCGGGGCTCCGCCCCGCATGGCGTTGTACAGGGCGTTGGCCCGGTGGTGGGCATCGATGACGGGGTCGGCGGTGCGCTGGAGGCCGTCCACATCGGCGAGGATCCCCTCCAGGGCTGCGGTGCTGGCGCGCACCTCGGCCTCCAGGGCCTCGGCCAGCCGGTCCCTCCCGCGCCTGCGCAAGGCCGCCACCTCCAGGTGCGAGCGCCCCACATCGGCCACGATGTGCCAGGTGTGGGATGCCCTGGGCTCGAGGCGCAGGGTGGAGGCCACCAGGAAGGCGCCCGGGCGCCCGGTGACCAGGGCCTCGTGGCGAGGGGCCACGCCTCGGGCCACATCGTCGAGCTGCTCCCGGGACAGGAGCACCGCCTCCACGTCCAGGCCCGCACACCAAGCCACGGTGGCCACCAGGGACTCGGCCGGCTCGGCGCGATCCGAGGGCAGGGCCTCCAGGCTCACCAGGGCCAGATCGCCCTCCGGATCCCACTCGGCGCGGGTGTAGGCGTCCACGAGGCAGCTGGAGGTCGCCACCAGCCCCGCGGAGGCGCCCGCGGGGAGCAGGCCCTGCAGCCCGTCCACCACCCGGACCACCGCCGGCCCGGCACGCTCCCGGGCGCGCAGGGTGGCGGTGCGCACCAGGCCGAAGCGCTCGGAGAAGGCCCAGCGGTAGGAGAACACCAGCCCGAGGCCCAGGTGCTCCTCCTCGAAGACGAGCTGGTCCCCGGCCACCGACTTGCACAGGTGGCGGCGGATGCCCGCATGGCAGCGGGGGCGGAACGGCTCCCAGGTCTCTTCGCCCTCCACCCGCAGCGCCGTCCACGGCCCCACGTCGTGGTGGGCTCGGTGCAGGCGGTCGTCGGTCTGGTAGGGGAAGAGCGCCCCATCGGGGCCCACCCGTCCCGCGGTGAGACCTCCCGCGGAGGAGGCGTACAGCCAGAGGTCCGAAGGGCTCGCTACGCTCACCAGGAACGGGCGGAGCCGGTCCACGTCGGGGATCCGGAGCCAGCCCGCCCCGGTCGGGTCGGCATGGAACAGCATCGGGTCGGTCACGTCTCGCTCCCCTGGGCCGCCCGCCGTGCCTCCAGCTCGGCGGCCATGCGCGTCGCGGTGTCGCGGTCGAGGTCGTAGAGGAAGAAGAGGGCCCCGGCAGCCAGGTAGAGCACCCCTGGGAAAGCGGTCATCATGAGCACGATGCCGGTGATGGCGGTGCCGCTCTGCTCGGCGTTGGCCACGTAGCCGAAGGCTCCGAGGAGGAAGCCGGCCAGGCCGCCACCGATGCCCCACCCCAGCTTCATGGACAGCGTGGCGGCCGAGAAGAACAGGCCGGTGGCCCGGCGCCCGGTCCTCCACTCCGAGTAGTCCGCGGTGTCGGCGATCATCGTCCACAGGAGCGGCACGGTGGGGGCGTAGGCGACCTTGCTCGCCACGTTCAGGCCGTAGATCAGGACGAGCTGGTCCGGTCGGGCCAGGGACATGAGCAGGTACAGGGCGCCCGTGGCCGCCGAGCAGGCGATGAACACGGTCCGGTTGCCGAAGCGCTTGGCCAGGGGCCGCGCCAGGGGGATGGCGGCGATGAGCGCCAGGGTGCCCACCACGTTGAACGGCTGGGCCCCCTCGGCATCGCCGATGAAGTACTTGAAGTAGAACGCGGTGACCGCGCTCTGCATGGCGAACAGGGTGAAGGACAGCACCCCGACCCCGAACAGGACCAGCCAGGGCCGGGTGCTCACCAGGTTGCGCACATCGGCGAGGAGGTCGCTCTCCTGGGCGGGCGGGGGCTCCACTCGCTCCCGGGTGGTGGCGAAGGTGACCACGAACAAGGCCACGGCCACGGCGGCGAAGATGAGGATGGTGCGCTGGTAGCCGGCGGCCGAGTCGTCCCCTCCCAGCCAGCTCACCAGGTACAGGGCCGTGCCCGAGACCAGGAGCTGCCCGCCGAAGGCGAACACGAAGCGGTACTGGTTGAGGCCGGTGCGCTCGGTCGAGTCGGCGGTCATCACCCCGGCAAGGGAGGAATAGGGAAGGTTGATAGCGGTGTACGCCGTCATGAGCAGCATGTAGGTGGCGCCTGCCCACACCACCTTGCCGGTGGGTCCGAGGTCCGGGACGGTGAACGCGGCCACGGCCAGGGCCCCGTAGGGCAGGGCCATGTACAGGACGTACGGTCGGAACTTGCCCCACCGGGTGCGGGTGCGGTCGGCGATGACCCCCATGACCGGGTCGGTGACCATGTCCCAGATCCGGGCGATGAGCAGGATCGTGCCCGCCGCGGCCGCGGAGATGCCCAGGGTGTCGGTGTAGAACACCAGGAGCCAGAAACCCACCATGTCCCACACGAAGTGGGACGCGGTGTCCCCGACCCCGTAGCCGAGCTTCTCCCGGAGGCTCAGCCTCCCCCGGCCCGAGGCGCTCACCAGTTGTCGTCCTCGTCGACCGCCCGGGTGTAGCCCCGCTCGCTCACCCGCACCCAGTCCACGAGCATCTCGGCCGGGAACTCGGTGGTCTCGTCGGGATCGCCGTCGTAGTGCCCGCCCACGGCCAGGTTCAGGATGATGAAGAAGCCGTCCTCGTCGTTCTCCAGCTCGATCATGTCGAAGACCCAGGTGGCGTTCTCGGGCAGGTCGGCCCTGGAGATGCGCTGGACCTGCTCGCCGTCCACGGTCCAGGCGATGTGGCCGGGGTCGATCTCCACGGCGAAGTCGTGGAAGTCCTCGGTGAAGTCACCCTCGTCCAGGGTGGTCTCGCTCCCGATGCCCAGGGCGCCCGAGTACCCGGGGCCGTGGAGGGTTCCGGTCACGGTCTCCGGCTCGGAGCCCCGGAACTCCATGATGTCCACCTCGCCGCACCAGGGCCAGCCCGCCTCGGGGAAGTTGTTGCCCAGGAGCCAGAAGGCGGGCCAGATGCCCTTGCCCCCCGCGGGGAGCTTGATGCGGGCCTCGTAGCGCCCGTAGCCGTGTTCGAAGAGGCCGAGGGTGTTGAGGCGGGCGGAGGTGTAGGCGTTGCCCTCGTACTCCTCCTCCAGGGCGACGATGCGCAGGTTGCCCGAGCCGTCCAGGGAGGCGTTGTCGGTGCGGTCGGTGTCGTACTCGAGCTGGTTGTTGCCCCAGCCGTCACCGCCCACGTCGTAGGCCCAGTAGTCCGGGTTCGGGGCCTCGCCGGCGGAGCCCTCGAAGTCGTCCTCCCACACCACGGACCACTCGCCGTCGGTGGGGTTGGGATCGGTGCAGCCAAGCAGGATCAGCAGCGCGAACATGGCCTACTCCAGGTAGAGGTTGTCGATGAACAGCCGGTCGCCGGCGTTGCCCCCCTCATCCACGAGGATCAGCGGCACCGTCACCCCGGACAGGTCGACCCCGGCCGAGGCGAAGGCCGCCAGGGGGATGGCCAGGTGGTGCCACTCCCCGTCCTGGGCGAAGCCGTAGGTCCCGGCGTCCAGGCGCGCCTGGGAGCCGCCCTCCATGGCCACGTCCACGGTGGGGAAGCCGCCCTCTGCCGGGGCCATGAGGCTGATGTACAGGGTGGTCCAGGCCGAGAAGTCGCGCGCCGCGTCGTAGTGGATGCCTCCACCCCACCAGGCGCCACCGCCGTGGATCCACACGTCCGAGGTCAGCCCCTCCACCCGGTCGCCGGAGACGTCCGTGGTGAAGCTGTTCTCGTAGATGTAGAGGTGTTCGGGGGGATCGAAGTCGGAGTAGCCGCCCTCGTAGAAGAATCCGAGGGAGAGGCGGGCGTCGCCGTCCTCGTATGGGTCGGGGCCGGGCAGGAAGTCCCCGCCGGTGTCTCCCCACGGGCCGGGTTCGGGGTACTCGGGGTCGCCGGGGTCGGGCCGGCAGGCGAGCAGTGCCACGAAGAGCCAGAGCATGGGGGCCTCCTAGGGGACTTCGACGACCGTGAGGGTGCCGTCGTCTGCGGTGATGAGGGCGTAGCCCGAGGTGTCGCCGCCGAGCTCCTCCAGCCCCAGGTAGGCCAGGGGGGCGACGTACCAGGCATAGGTGCCGCTCGGGTCATAGGTGACGTCGTCGATGAACTCCTCGAGCACGGTGCGGTAGCCGCGCACGGCGATGTCGTAGACCATGTACAGGTCCTCGGGCTCGGCGAGCTCGTAGGCGTAGATGCCGTGGGCCGCGTAGGCCGTGTAGAACTGGTGCTCTCCGGTGGGGATCTGCACCAGGGACTGCGCCATGGCGTAGAAGCCGTGCACCGGGCCTGAGGCGAGCACGTCCCACTTGGCCTGGTCGCCGATGCCGCCGGCGAAGGGGTTGTTGGGGTCCACGAGCACGGACTCGTCGGGGTACACCCCCTCGTCCGGGCTGTAGGGCACGAACTCCAGCTCGGTGAGGTCGAGCCCGTACTGGTAGGCCGCGGGCTCGGCACAGCCGACGAGGAGGAGGAGGAAGAGCGCGTTTCTCATGGCAGACCTCACAGGCTCACGAAGACGTAGGTGCCGATCTCGAACTCGTAGCCGAGAGCGTCGGGGTCGCCGGGCCGGGTCGCGAAGTCCTCGGAGAACTCGTTGAGAATCCGGTACTTGGCGGCCAGGCCCAGGCGCATGGACCGGGTGCCCAGGCGCGGTGCGGTCAGGCCCCCCGACAGGTCGCTGATGACCTGGAGCGGGTAGGTGTTGTTGTAGTCCTGGTGGTAGTCGTAGGGGCCCCAGTCGTGGAGCTTGACCCAGTTTTCCCAGGCCATGGACTTGTAGCGGACCTTCACGTCGCCACCGCCCCGGGTGATCAGTCGCTCGTCCGAGCCCTTGGCCTGGGCCGTGCCCGCGTAGGCGCCGAGGATGAGCCTGAGGTCACCCCGCGGGTTGAGGATGGTCTTGGCCCTGGCATCCCACACGTCCTGGGCGGGAGGGGCCGCGTCGAAGGAGAACAGCGTGCCGTCCTCGAGGAAGCCGAAGTTGGAGTCCCGCGAGGTGGGCTGGATGCGGTAGGTGAGGTCGAGGCTCGCGGCAAAGGACGCGTCCTCCCGCATCTCGTTGTCCCAGGCCCACATCCAGGTGCCCGGGGTGGGGTCGTAGGCGAGGAGGAACTCGAAGCCCGTGGTCTCGCGGTTCTCGAGCACGGCGAAGGGGTCGTCGAGGACGTTGCGAGGCGTGACCCCGGGGTAGTACCAGCCCGTGTCGCCGTCCCAGCGGTCGTCGACGTTGGGGAGCGGCCCCACCAGGGGCTTCTGCCACAGGAAGTTGGGGGCCACCTGCAGGGAGCCCAGGTTGATGCCCAGGCCCGCGCTGCCGCCCACCTGGTTGCCGCGCTGGGACTGGCGCAGGGTCCAGCCGGTGAAGTGCTGGGTGCCGTCCACGCCGCCGTCGGCCACCAGGCCCTTGTAGGCGCCGTCGGCCAGGAAGCGCACCGGCCCCAGGGGCAGGTCCACCCGGGCGCGGGTGCCCAGGGTGTCGGCGAAGGCGATCTCGTCGGTGAGCACGTGGTAGCCGCTGCCCTCGTAGCCATCGTCGCCCGTGGCCTCGACCACCCGGGTGAAGCTCTCGCCCACCCGGTCGGTGCCGGCCATGATCCCGCCGAGCTCCACGTTGGCGGGGCCGAGCTTGAACTCGGCGGAGAGGGCGGTCTTGCGAGTGACCTGCTCGGGCACGGCGAAGGTGGTCTCGACCGTCCCCTTGGGGGCCAGGTCCTCCTGGTGGATGAGGGCGAGGTGCATGCCCTTGACCTGGCGGCCGTACATGGCGAAGACCGCGGGGTTGGCGCCCCAGTACACCTCGGGACCGTAGGCGACCCGCAGTCCCTCGAGGCTCCGCTTGCCGGTGAGCTCCACGCCGATGGGCACGTCGCCGTTGTACATGTCCACGTTGGGACCGTAGTTGGCCTCGCGGTACAGGCCGAAGAAGTCGCCCTCGTAGCCCCAGTGGAAGTGGGGCTTGCGGAAGAAGCCCTCGAGGGTGAACTGGTCGTGCTCCCAGGTGAAGGCGGCGCGGTAGATCTTGATCCGCTCCAGGTCGGAGAGGTCCACGTCTGCGCCGTCGGGGTCGACACCCACCAGGTCGCGGCCCCGGCTCTCGTAGAAGATGGCATCGATGCGGTTGGTGGGCACGTGGCCCAGGGCGTTGATGGAGAGCTCGGCCCGGAAGGTGTCCGACGGGTGGGCCTCGGTCTCCACGTAGAAGGACTCGAGGTGGTCGAAGGAGAAGCGCTCCTTGCCCATGCCGCGGACCCGGTCCGAGGTGGTGGCAAATGTGGACATCTCCACGCGCACGTTGGAGACGAAGGCCCTGGAGAGTTGGTCCACCTGTCCGACGGCCAGGGCGGTGCGGTAGGCCTGATCGTAGTGCCCGGGGTGGATCGCGCCGAAGTGGGCGTCGACGACCTCGGGGGTGGTCTTGGGATCGTAGGGATCGAGCTTCCAGGCCTCGGCCAGGGCGTAGTAGGCGGCCCGGGGGAACAGATCGAAATGGCCGTCCACATCGGGGCGACCCACGGCGTTGATGCCGAACCACTCCTCGTTCATGTTGAACCGGCCTTCGACGTAGTCCTCGGCGAAGGCCCCGGTGGCCCACGAGGCGTTGGTGTCGTGGATGTCGAGGTTCTCCTCCTGCTTGTACTTCCACCACCCATCGGCCCACTGGAAGACATAGCCGCCGATGGCGTTGCCCACACCCCGGCCATAGGCGTTCTCGTAGACGTCCTCCCACTGGCTGACGATGTAACGGGCCTGGGTGACGTGGTCCTCGGTCCCTGCCTTGGCATCGTAGGCATCAGCGCCGAACTCCGTGTAGACGAAGGGCAGGTTCAGGGTGTCCTCGACCACCTGGTACAGGTCGCGGGCGGTCATGCCCCGGTAGACGTTGGCGCCCATGATGTCGAGGTGGGGGCACTCCTCCTTGATGAGACCGACGTACTGGACCTCGCCGTTGGCGATGGCCACCGGGTGGTGCGGGTCCACCTCGTGGATGGCGTCCACGATCTCGCCCATGAGGCTGTACAGGTAGCGCGCCTTGGCCGCGTCGCGCTCGCCCTCGGGGAGGTTCTGAATTTCGAAGCCCGACCACGTCAGCCCGTAGTTGTTCTCGTTTCCGAGAAGCCAGAACAGCACGCCGCGGGTGTCCTTGTACCGCTCCACCGCCTCGAGGGTCTGCGCCTTGAGGGCGGTCCGCGTGGCGGGGTTGGAGTAGTCGGTCTCGGCCACCCACCGGCCGCCGATCTCGGCTCCGTAGCGCCCCACCAGCGGGTTGATCATGGTGCTGACGCCGTAGTTGTCGTAGATCCACTCCACCCACCGCGGCGGGATGTCGGGGTACTGGCGAATGGAGTTGGCCCCTCCCGCCGTGAGCAGGGTCATCTCCCGGCGCAGGGCCGCCTCGATGAACGCGTCGGGCTGCTCCCAGAAGACGTAGCGGTAGTTCTCGCCGATGGGCTGGTAGCTCCAGTTCATGCCCTTCACGAAGTAGGGCTCGCCGTCGAGGAGGAGTTGGAAGCCGGCGTCGTCCCCGCGCACGGTCACGTGGTTGGGCGCGGCCCACGCCGGCAGCGCCAGCGCGCACCCCACCCATGCCAGGGCGATCTTGTTCATGGTGTCTCCCAGGATGTGGGTGGTGGGTCGGAGCGGGCTACCGCTCCGTCACCTCGAAGAACGTCGGGTCGTCGTAGTCCACCGCGCCGTTGCCGTCCCAGCACTCCCTGTCCGGGTCGTCCTTCACCGCCAATACTCCAACGCGGCCTGCACCACGGCGCGGCGCGGGTCGGGACGAGGGCCTGCTCGGGGATCAGAAGGCGGAGTCGAAGTCGTCGAAGTAGAAGGTACCACCGCCACCGGCCGCGCCGGCCGTGCCGAAGTCGAAGAACACCGACACCCGGTTGAAGGTGTAGGCGGGGTTCAGTTCGGCCGTCCCGGAAGCCTCGTTGGCGAAGTCGAAGGTGAGCGTCTCCCAGGTCTTGGCCATCGTGGGCCTCGCCTCGGTCTCGACCGAGTGGGTGGGATCCGCGGCGTCCTCGACCTTGAGGCGCACGGGGATGTCCATCCGGGGGGACCACACGCGCAGGGTGAACTCGGTGTCGGTCGCGGTGATGGGCAGCGTCGGGATCGAGTCGTTCGCTTCGGTGGAGAAGGTGGTGCCGGCCCACGTTTCGGCGGTGGACGACTTGACCACCTTGGCGACGTTGTTGGATGCATCGGTCGGATCGGGCACCACCGAGGAATCCTCGGCGCCGCCGAACCCGAGGAGGGTGTAGGTGATACCGGGGTCGTCGAAGTCCACGAGCGGGGCATCGGCGTCGGCGTCGGTGTCCGCGTCAGCGTCGGTGTCGGCGTCGGTGTCGGCGTCGGTGTCGGTGTCGGTGTCGGTGTCGGTGTCGTCGGCGGTGTCGTCCGAGTCACAGCCGGAGGTGGCTGCGAGGACCAGGCCGAGCATGGCGATCCAGCGGATCATGGTGTCTCCTGTGTTTGCGCGGGGCGCGGTTGGGAATGGGGCCTCGCGCCGTGGGCGCGAAGCCGGGTGGTGAACATGACCGGGTCGGCCATGGCCGCCCGGAGGACGAGGGTTGCTGCGCCGAGGGCCGCAGCACGGTCCCCCAGCTCGCCCAGGCGCACGTCGGCCTGGGCGATGGACGCCCAGAGCGCTCGCTCGCGTAGGGCAGCGCGGAGCGGTTCGAGGAGCAGGTCCCCGGCCGCGGTGAGTCCCCCGCCCAGGAGCACCCGGGAGGGGTTGACGAGGTTGAAGAGGTTGGCCACTGCGATGCCGAGGTAACGTCCGGCCTCGGCCACCGCCTCCACCGCGAGGGGGTCCCCGGCGTGCGCCGCCCGGGAGACCGCGACGAGCGTGAGGGGCTCGAGCCCGGTCAGGAGGCTGGAGGGCGCGGCGTCCAGACTCTGCTGGATGCGCTCCACGATGGCCTGCGATCCCACCATGGCCTGGAGGCAGCCCCGCAGCCCGCAGGCGCAGGGGGGTCCGGAAGAGTCGATGGCGGTGTGGCCGATCTCGCCGGCGAATCCGTGGGCGCCGCGGAACACCTCGCCGCCCACCACGAGACCGGCGCCGACGCCGGTGCCCACCTTGATGTAGGCCAGGGTGTCGAGGCCCCGCCCCGCGCCGTGCCAGGCTTCGGCCAGGGCGCAGAGGTTGGCGTCGTTCTCCAGGAACACCGGCAGGTCCAGGCGCGAAGCCAGCCACTCACCGGGTCGCACTCCGTTCCAGGCCGGGAGGATGAGTTCGGAGAGGTGGTCCGGATCGTCGATCTCGACCGGGGAGGGAACCCCCAGACCCAGGCCGACCACCCGCCCGAGGTCCGCCCCAACCCCGGCAAGCACCTCGCGCACCAGATCCACTACCAGGGCGAGCGTCCCCTGGGGGTCGGCCCGCACCGCCTGGTCGCGGCTGCGCCAGGCCAGAGTGCGCCCGCGGAGGTTGGTCAGAGCCACCGACACGTGGGTGGCGCCGAGGTCCACCCCGAGGATCTGGAACCTGTCGTCGTCGAAACGGAGCACGATGGGCGGCCGCCCGCCATTGGACCGGGCGATGTGCGACTCGGACAGCAGCTCCATGTCGAGCAGTTCGGCGACGATGGCCGAGATCGTGGACGGTGCGAGTCCCGACTCCCTAGCCAGGTTCGCCCTGGAGATCTCGCCAGCTTCCCAGGCGAGGTGGAGGATCACCGAGGTGTTGTGGGCGTGGACCTGCGTGGCATCCAACCGCTGTGGGCGGCATCCGATTAGTTTCTTCGTCGAACGAATTAACATGGATCGAGGTTTAGCCGTACCTCCGGTGGATGTCAAGGTGATCCCGAGATTACGCTCTCAGCCAAGGTTCCTAAACGATATTCGGGCGTTTTGGGTCACGGGTGGGGACGGTCCGCCGGAGCCTGCCAAGGGTGCTGGCCGGATCACGTTCCGGGTCATGGCCGTGGTGTGATCCCGCGTGGGAGGCGAACCACCCTCACGGATCGCCGTCACCGGACGCCATCCACCGCTGGACGAAGTCCGGTGCTGACCCGCGAGGACGCCCGCGAGATCGGGCAGCGCCTCGACTACGCCGACCGCGACAAGCGCCTCGTCACGCGCCTCCGGGCCGAGTGGTCCGGCGAGGCCGTCGAGGATCGCGACTACGTCATGCTCTCCGGCGACGACCTGGCCGCGCTCAAGGGTCCCGGCGTGCCCGCCGCCTCCGTCGTGCCCCAGCGCACCTCCGCTCTCATGCTCCTGCTGGAGCCCGGCCTCGCCCTCGTCCTCATCGCGCGGCGACCGGCCCGGCCCCCGCTGTCCGTCCTCCGCGAGGCCCGACTCGCGCGGCGAGCGCCTGGGCGACGACGCCCGCACCGCCCTCGAGTTCACCGCCGCCGAGATCGCCTCGGGGCGCGACCTGTCGGTGCTCCGCGCGGCCGTGGGAATCGGGGGCGTCACGCCATGACCACCCCTCCGACCGCCGGGGTCGTGCGCGTCGAGCGCGCGACCCTGCGCGCCGTCCGCTTCCGCGGCGAGCGGTCGCGCAGCCCCGTCCCCTGGGAGGGGCCGGTGCTCGACCTGGTCGGTGCGAAGCACCTCGACCGGGTGGAGAAGAAGGGCACGCCCGCCTTCTCCGCGGTCGAGTACGAGGAGGGCGCCTCGCGGGGCAAGCGCGGCATCCTGCACGCGACGGTCCTCGTCCTCGACTTCGACCACCTGAAGACCGAGGCCGCAGACCAGGTCCTGCGCCGGCTCCAGGCCCGCGGGTGGGCGCACGTCGCCTGCACCTCGTGGAGCCACCAAGCAGGGGGGCCGGACGACTGCTGCTTCCGCGTGCTCGTCCTCGTCTCCCGGCCCATCCTGCCCGACGAGTACGAGGCGGTCTGGGTCGCCGCCAACGGCGCCCTCGACCGCCAGGCCGACGCCAACGCCAGGGACGTGAGCCGCATCTGGTACGTCGCGTCCTGCCCGCCCGAGCGCGCGGACCGCGCCTGGGTGCGTGCCGTGGACGGCCGCCCGCTCGACGTGGACTGGGCGCTCGCCACCTCCACGCTCAAGCCCCCGGCCCGGAGGAAGAAGGCGGACGACTCCTCGCCGCTCGCTGAGGGCGAGCGCAACGCCGGCCTCGTCCGGATCGGCGGGGCTCTCCGCCGCAAGGGCGCCGGCCGCGACGAACTGCTCGCCGCCCTCCACGCCGCCAACGCCGCCCGCTGCCAGCCGCCCCTTGGCGAGGACGAGGTCGCGGGCATCGTGGACAGCCTGCTCCGGTACGACCCCGCCTCGCCCCTCGTCACCCTCAACCTCACCGACGCGGGCAACGCCGAGCGGTTCATCGCCCACGCCGGCCACCGGTTCGCCTTCGTCCACGCCTGGGGCTCCTGGCTCCATTACGACGGCGTCCGGTGGCAGCGGGACGGGGACGGCGAGGCCCTCCGGGCCGCACTCGCCACCGTGCGGGCGACCGCCACCGAGGCGGAGAAGGCGCCCGACGACGACCACCGGGGCGAGCTGCTGCGCCACGCGCTCGACTCGGAGTCCTCGGCCCGGCTCGCGGCCATGCTCTCGGTCGCCCAGGTGCTCCAGCCGGTCGGGAGCGACGCCCTCGACCGCGACCCGGACCTGCTGAACGTTCAGAACGGCACGCTCGACCTCCGCACCGGCGAACTCCGGCCCCACGGGCGGGACGACTGGCTCACCCGGCTCGCGCCCGTGCCCTGGGAGCCCGAGGACGCCTGCCCGCGCTGGGAGGCGTTCCTCCACCGCGTCATGGGCGGCAACGACCACCTGGTCGCCTTCCTCCAGCGGGCCGTGGGCTACTCGCTCACCGGCCACACGACCGAGCAGGTCCTCTTCCTGCTCCACGGGGTCCGGGCGAACGGCAAGAGCACCTTCCTGGAGACCCTCCGGGCGCTCCTCGCCGACTGCAGCGCCATCACCGACTTCACGACCTTCCTCCGCCGGGACAGCGAGGGGGTGTCGACACCGCACCTGCCCGGAACCTCCCCACGCGCCTTCCCGAGCCCGCCCCGAGCCCGCCTCCTGCCCGTCACCGCCCGCCGATGCGGCTTGACCGTCGCCCCGGGAGGCCGTACAGGCCCACCATGAGGCGTTCATCTGACCAATCCCCTGGCTTTCCGATTCGTCCCGGAGGCGTCGTGCACCTCGCCCTCCCGATCGCCGCCGCGCTCTTCGCATCGCCGTCGCTGGGCGCGCGCTGGGACGTGCCCGGGGGCGCCGTCCGCTTCTCGGCGCCACTGTCCTGGGGCGCGCTCGAACCGACTCCTCCGACGGCTCCGGTCCACACCGGTGCGCGCGTCGTCGCCAGGGCTTCCTTCGCCACCCACGTGCCCATCGTCGCAATGGAGGTGTGGACCTGGGACGCGACCTTCACCGACGACTCCGAACCGGATCCGCACGACATCGCCGCACGGATCCTGCAGGAGACTGCCACCGACAAGGAAGAGGCCGTCCGTGTGTTCCGAGCGCTCTACGAAAGGCGCTCGGTGGAGCCGGTGCTGACGGATCCGCCTCTCCGCTACATCAGGCCCACAGCGCTGTTCTGGCCGGGCCCCAACTTCGCCCTCGCCACCCACCACGCCGAGTACCTCGAGAGCGCCGACGGCCGCCTCCGCGGACTCCTGACACTCGGTACGCCCACGCAGGAACTACACTTCGAGCCCGGCGTGCAGATGTGGCTCGGCAGCGTCGCGTCGAGGCGGGTGCTCGTGCTCACCACGGACCTTGGCAGCCCGGTCGATCCGTTCGAGGTGGACAGCGCCGAGTCCACCGAGAAGCAGCACAGGCGCTACCTCGCAGCCGAGGCCAGCCTCCACCGGCGCGCAGCCGAACCGCCGCTCTCCACCTGGCTCGACGAGATCCGCGGCTTCGCGCGGTCCATGGTCTTCGAGCGCCTGTGACGTCGACACCCGACCTGGAGGATAGAACGGGCAAACGTCTCTTGTCAGATGCTCACGCAACCGGATCGAGTTCACTCCGATCTGACCCTCCTCCGTGCATGAGCCGACCTCGCGCAGGATCTCGAGCTGGTACCCGGCGCTGACCTTCCGATGACGGGGCCGATCCGAGACCTCGGGGGTGTCTCACCCAGGATGGCACGGAGGGCTGCTGCATCACGGGCAGCATCGATGGACGCGAGACCCTGGCATCACCGCTCGAGCTGGTCCAGGTAGGGGCACCAGGCGATGACGGCGGCATGTCCTCCCACGGGCGGGTCCGCGAGCGAGACGTCGATCGGGCCCACCTTGAGCGTGGCGCTGCCGTCGGCGTAGTCACCCGCTACGAGGACACCGCGCAGAACATCCAGGCCGCGGACTACGACCTCCACGCCGAGTGCGTGGGTGACGTTCATCCCGCAGGCCACGCTCCACCAATGGGGCACGAAGTTCGGTTCGTTTTCGTAGGCGAGGAAGAAGGTCGACGGGTCGGCGCAGGCCCACAGCGTGGGGAAGCCTGTCAGGGACAAGGAGTCCTCGAAGGTCCCGATGACGAGGGCGTCGGTCGTCCATACCGTGGCGCCGGGGCCCCCGTCCCAGGATACGACCTGTGTCACGAGCGTCTCCTCCCCCGCGCCGCCGAGGGCCACTGCCTCCTGGGCCCAGGTCCCTGACCTGTCCGTGTTGACGAAGAAGAGGTCCGTGCCGCCAAAGGAGTCGATGGACTCCCCAGACCCCACGTCGAGCGTGGCGTGCTCCTGCCCGCCGCCGAACGTGCCCACGAGCTTCTGGCTGCGTTCCCCTCGAGAATCGATGGCGAGGTTGTGGAGCACGTCGTCGCCCTCCCCACCGAACGTCCACAGGAAGGGGACCCCGTGCGTGTCATAGCTCGCGAGGAAGGCATCCAGCCCTCCCCGCGAGGGCTCCGCCGCCACGTTGAGGTCGCTGAGGTCGCCCCACACCAGCACCGCGCCGTCGGAGAGCCCGCCCACGACGCCTTCCCTGTGCAGACTCTCGCTAGTACCGGTGGATGAACCCCAGTTCGTCCTGACGAACCCGCGGAGCGTCTCCTGCCCTGGGCCCGCGATCAGCACGGGCACACCCCACCCAAAGTCGCAGACGATGTCCGACCCGCCGACGGACGTGATCACCCAGGGCGAGGGCCCCCGAAACGGGTGCCAGGTGATCTCCCCCTTGAACTGCGCACAGATCGCGCTGCCACTATACCAGTGGTCGTTTTCCACGAGGGCCTCGACCTCGCCCTCGGCCCAATGGTGGAGCACGGGCGTGTCGTCGAGGGGCTTGTAGAGGAAGAGGTCCGCGTTGCCGGTCGCCACGAGCTCGGCCTCGACGCCCGGCACGCTCATCGTCCCGTCGAAGGTCCCGGCCACCCACAGACCGCCCTTCCCATCGAACGACTCGCCGTGGCCGCATAACAATGCGCGCTGGTCGCCCGCGCCGCCGAGCTGGAGCACGGAGAGGGCGCCCCCCTCGGACGTGTACACGGCGATGAAGCCGTCCTCGTCCGTCGAGGTGAGGTCGACCGGGTCACCCGTGCTGCCCCTGAAGGACGTGGGGCCCTCGAACCAGCCGACGGCGACGACCGGGCTCTCTCCCGTGGTCCAATCGCCGTCGGAGCAGAGATCCGCCACTCGGACGAAACCCTCGCTCGTGAGCTGCAACATGGGCTCCCACTCCGGGTCGCTGGGCGTGCCCGTGTCGTCGGGCGGCGACTCGTGGGGAGTACGCTCGGGGTGGGGCCCGCAGCCCCAGAGGAGCGCGGCGGTGAGCGTCAGGGACGTGAAGAGGGGCATGGTCCGCCTTCCTGTGGATATCCGATGTTCTTCATGATTCGTACGGGGTGCGGATCGTGCGCCTGTGAACCGGTGCGCGGGGAGGCAGAGGGCCAGGGGGCCGAGGTGGCGCAGCATCCGGGTCATCGTGGGCTCCAGGGGCAGGGTCGGGGGATTCCTTCTCCCCTTTGTCCGCCGGGGCCAGGAATCCTCAAAGCCCTGCGTGCGTTCCTGTCGCGTCCCAGCGAATTTTACCAGTAGGAGGGACCTTCATCCCGAGTACGTCTACCAGTTCAGAGGTCTCTTGTTCGCCTGAAAACGTACTTGACGGCCGATGGAGGTTCCATTCGAACTGGTAGACGGAGTTCGGACGACATCGGCAAAGAGCGGTGGGAAGGGACACCGGGAGGCCGTACGGTCCCACCATGAGGCGTTCATCTGACCTGTCCCCCCACTCCTTCGAAGCCGTCACCGTCACCCCGGTCGTCAGCGGCGCCGAGGGGGTCGAACGCCACGTCGCCAACCTGGATGGCGCCGCGCTCGAGGCGCTGGAGATTCTCGACATCGACCCAGCCGTCTTCTCCACGCCCTGATAGTCCGACCTCACGCCCAGGAGACCAGCGGAATGCCCGTCCTCGACCTGCTCTCTTTCGTTCCGTTCGTGGCCGGTGGTGGCTCGAAGCTGGTCGCCGACGAGCCGCCGACCGGACGGGACCCGCCTGCCGAGCGTGCACGGGGCAGCCCGGCGGACGACGGCACGGCAGCAGGACGGCCCCGAGGCATCCGGTTCCCAGCCACGGTGAGGCGGAACGCCGCCCGGGCCGAGACCGTGCTTGCCTCCCTGTTCCTGGGGGCTTTCGTCTTGTTCTCCTACGCCCGGCTTCTGCCGGTGTGGACCACTTCCTTCGTCTCGCCCGGGGGCCGAGCTCACGTCGATGCGTCGCTGCACCTCTGGCAGTACGGCTGGCTGGGCCAGGTCCTCGAACGAGGCGGGTCGTTGTTTGTGACCGATGGGCTCACGTTTCCGTCTCGC
>JBFYZZ010000008.1:0-55700 GCA_041309225.1 Deltaproteobacteria bacterium
GCACCTCGCGGCCGGCGGGGAGGGCTCCGGGCGACGCGATCCATGAGCGGACCGGTCCGCTCGCGAGCGCGCCCCTGACCTCGATTCCGCTCATCATCGCGACGACCGGAGGCCCGACCGAAAGCAGGCCGCGGGCCCGCCAGGGCCGCCCCCCACGTCGGCCCGCAGGGCCGGGATCCCCTCGCGACCTGGGCCGGGCCCGAGACCTCGCCCAGAGCCCCCCGGGCACCGAGCCGATCCGCGTTCGGTACGTCTCACTCCCGGAAGAAGCAGAACTCGTCGACGTAGATGTGGCCCCAGCGCCCCCCCCGGGTGTCCACCACGCGGATCACGGCGTCGCGGGCCCGGTAGGGGCGCACGTCCCAGACGTGCGGCTCCAGGACGTCGCTGTTCGCGCCCGTCTCCCGGGCCACCTCGCGCCCCTCCACCTCCAGGGCCACGTACAGCGCGTCCGGGTCCCGCCCGCCGCCGAGGGTGAACATGAGGTGGTCGGCGTCGATGCGGAACGGGCGGGACTCCAGGGACCCCTGCGCCCGGTTCCGGAGGCTCGAGGGATCCTTCCCCCCCTTGTAGAGGGAGCTGGCCCACCAGTGGCCGACCACACCCTGGTGCCGCAGGGTCGAGCGGGGCGGCGTGGCCCAGGAGGGGGCGTGGGCGAAGGCCTCGCCGGTGACGGTCCAGTTGTCGAGGTTCCCTTCCTCGAACCCGGAGTTCTCGAAGACGGGCTCGCACTCCTCGAAGGACGCCGTGGTCGGCGCCGTCCGCCAGCGGAGGAAGGCGTCGTCGTGCACGGACTGGGCGGGGAAGCCCGGGATCTCCATGAAAACGTTGCCGAGGAGCACGGGCACGGCGCACGCGGTGAGCGCCCACCCCGCCCGGCGGGCCCGGGGTCCGGGTTCCCCCTCCGCGAGGCGGTCGCCGTACACCCACACGACAGCCAGCAGCCCGACGGCGGCGTGGAAGATCGTGAAGGCGCTGAACCGGGCCGTGTCCCAGGCCACGACGTGGAGCGCGAGGGGGGCGAGCGTCGCGAGCACGAGCGGGACGATCAGGCGCGCCCGGCGCACCCGCACCAGGAGGAGCGAGCCGACGCCGAGCAGGAGGGCGAGCGGGGGCAGCACGACCCGCATCAGGTCCCCGCGGAGGATCCGCCCGAGGAACGGACCCGACTGGAGGGCGAGGTTCTCGGTGAGACCGTGGCGGAGGTGGAAGGTCGCGAACTTCGCGCCGGTCACGTCGAGGACGCCGGTCCGCACGATGTCCCGCTCGATGGCCCGGATGTCCTCGGACGACAGGAGGTGCTGACCGAGGGCGATCCCTCCCCACGCCAGCCCGGCCACGCCCAGGACGAGACCGAGGTCGCGGGCGAGGCGCCGCCCGTCCACGGCGCCGCCGGCGGGCACCGCGGCGAGGAGCGTGGCCAGGAGGACCATGGGCAGGCCGTAGACCAGGAACATCTCGTGGACCGCGAACCCGGCGAGGACGAGGACCGCGACGGCCACCCGCCGCCGCCGGGAGGCCGCCACCACCGCACCGAGGGTCGCCAGTTCCAGGAACCTGTCGAGGAAACCCGCTGTGTAGGCCATGTTCACGACGATCGGCGACGTGGCGGTGACCAGGGCCGCCGCCCCCAGCAGCGCGCGGTCGGCTGGCCGGGTGGCAGCCAGCACGAGGCGAAAGGTTCCCCAGGCCAGCGCCGCCAGTGCGGCGAGCAGGACGAGGAGGCTCAGCGTCACCACGACGTTCCGGATCTCCGCGGGCGACTTCCACGCGTAGAGCGGCGAGACCAGCGTGCCCACGAGCCCGCGCTTGACGAATCCGTGCCGGAAGTCGAGCAGCCAATGGCCGATGGGGTAGGCGTAGGGTTCGTGGTAGCCGCGGGCCGCCGTCAGGAGGACGGCGCCGGCGAACGCGCCGGCGATCCATCGCCGTCCGGACCCCGGGGGGCCGGTATGGGTCGGGAGGAGAGGCATGGGCGGGACGGCGTGCGAATATACCCGGTCCCACCGGATCCGGATGTCCCGATCCCGGCGGGGGGCTTCCGTCGATGCGCCGCTGGAAGGCCGCTCCGCGCCGTGGCATGATGCTTGCGAGAGATCCGTCCGAACCGGAGCCGGTCCATGCTGACGTCCGTGCTGCTCGCCGCCCTCGCCGCCCACGCGGGGGATCCGCCCGCCCTGCCGCCCGCGGAGGAGGCCCTCGCCGAGCCCGCGCCGGCCGCACCCGCCGCCCTCGAGGCCGAGCCGACGCTCCCGCCCTACGCGTCGGTGCTCCGGCTCGCTCGCGACTTGAGGGAGGCCGGCGACACGGAGGCCGCGCGCGCCACCCTCGACTGGCTCCTCGGCCGCGATCCGCCGCCGGCAGTGGCCCGCGAGGTCCGCGCCCTGCTCGACGCCCTGCCGCCCCCGCGCGAGCGGATGGAGTCGACCGCCCGGCTCGCGGCCTGGCAGGGTGCGCTCGGCGGCTACCTCCTGGGGCCGCACCTCGTACGCCTCACGTGGGATCCCAACCGCCACGCCACCCCGTACTTCCTGGGCGCGGCGGCTGGCGCGCTCGCGGGGGCCGGGTCGGCGATCTGGCTGGGGCGCCGCGAGGGGCTGACCCCCGGCCAGGTCACCACGGCCATGACCGCCCAGGCCCTGGGCGGCTGGAACGGGGCGGCCCTCGGGGCCCTCCTCGCGCCGGACAGCGATCGCGGCTGGGGGACCGGCCTCCTCGCGGGCGTGGGCGCCGGGGCCGCGGCCGGCACGGTCCTCCTGCTCCGGGAGCCCTCCCAGGCCGAGTCCCTCGGCGCGGCCTCGGGGTCGGTCTGGGGCCTGTACTTCGGCCTCGCGGGCTGGATGATCGCCACCGAGGGCAACGGGGATCCGCTGGTGCCCCTCCTCGTGGGCTCGGACCTGGGCGCCGTGGCCGGCTGGGCGCTCGCGCGCCAGCTCCACGTCCCGCCCGAGCGGATCTGGATGGTGGATCTCGGCGGCACGCTCGGCGCGGCCTCGGGCCTGCTCGTCGCCCTGGTGGCGGACGAGGTCGTGGGGTTCTACGATGTCCGCGGTGTGATGCTCGTGGTCACCGGCGCCACGGTCGCCGGCGGCGTGCTCGGCGGCGTGCTCGGCCGCGACCGCCCTGCCCCCCGGATCCCGGTGGCGGTCTCGCTCGTGTCCGGCCGGGCGGGCGACCTCACGATCGCCGTGCCCGTGCCCTCGCCCCGACCCGGGCCGTCCGGCACCGGGATCGATGTCTCCCTCGTGGACATGCGTTTCTAGGCCCGGAGTCACGATGCCCTGCCCCCTCCTCCCGGCCCTCCTCCTCCACGGCGCCGTCCTCGCGGCCGATGAGGCGCCCCTCCCCCCGCCCAGCCCGGACGCGGCCAGCGCAGCCGCCTGGTACCCGGTCCTGGAGCTGTCCTCCGACCTGCGGGCCGCCGGCGACGTGGACGGCGCCCGGGCCACGCTCGACTGGCTCCTCGCGCAGCCCGAGGCAGCGCCCCTGCACCCTCGGGCGACCGCCGTCCTGGACGACCTGCCCTGGGGCCGGGAGCGGACCCGGGCCGCCGTCCGCCTGGCCCTCTGGCAGGGTGCGCTGGGCCTGGCGGTGCTGGGCCCCACCATGGCCGTCAACGAGTGGTACGGCGAGGCCGACGCGCTCTACCCTCTCGGCGCCCTCGCGGGCGCGGGCCTGGGCGCCTCCACGGCCCTGCTCGCGGCGCGGTCGCCGGACTTCGGCCCGGCCAGCGCCACCTCCATCATCGCGGCCCAGCAGATCCTGACCTTCGACGGAGCGCTCGTCCTCGCCTCCCTGGGCCGGGACACCGACGAGTCCATGCCCTTCGGCATCCTCGCGGGGGCGGGGGCGGGCACCGCCGTGGGCTGGTGGCTCGCCAGCCGGGATCCGGATCCGGCCGTCGCCGCGGCCGTGCAGTCGGGCGCCTGGTGGGGCCTGGGGCTCGCGGTGGCCGGCCTGGCCTACACGTATGCGTGGGACGACGACGACTCCGATCCCACCACCGCGCTGCTCGTGGCGGTGAACGGTGGGGCCGTGGGCGGGTACGCGCTGGCCCGGTACGGCGGCCTGTCGCACGCCCAGGTCCGCATGGCCAACATCGGCGCCCTGCTCGGCGCCGCTTCCACCTACTCCTTCGCGTACTACACGTCCGAGGTCATCTGGTACACCCCCCACCAGGTGGCCGCCATCGTGGCGCTGTCCGGCGTGGCCGGCGGCGTGGCGGGCGCCCTCCTGGCCGACCGGATCGATCGGGACGTCCCCGCCGGCACGGCCCTCCTGTCCGGCCGCGACGGCAGCCTCTCCGCTACCCTTCCCCTCCCCACGCCCCGTCCCACGCCCGAAGGTCTCGCCTGGGACGTGTCGCTCGTGGACTACCGTTTCTGACCCCCGGAGGTCCCCATGTCCCGCCCCCTCGCCCTCCTCGCCCTCGCCGTGCCACTCGTCCCGGGCTGCACGGCCCTGGACCCGGATCCCGGCCTCTACCGCTTCTCCAGCTGCGACGAGATGACCGACTACATGGCCGCCATGGCCCGGCAGGAGGTCCTCTGGGACTACCGCTGGCAGCCCGACTTCCTCGTCCCGGGTGCCCGGTACGCCGAGATGCAGGCCGGCGACGACGTCAACGAGGACACGGGCGGCGCCAGCTCCCACAGCGAGACCAACGTCCAGGAGGAGGGGGTCGACGAGGCGGATCTCGTGAAGACCGACGGCACCTGGCTGTACGCGCTCGCCGGGGGCCACCTCGTGGTGAGCCGGGCCTGGCCGTACGCCGAGGCCGCCCAGGTCGCCCAGGTGCGCCTCGACGGCGCCTCCCAGGGCATCTACCTGTACGGTGGCCTCGTCGTGGCGGTGGGCACCGTCTGGGACGTCCCGGCCCCGCGCTCTGGCCACGATCCGTCCCCGGAGACCGACCAGGGCCGCACGCTCGTCACGGTCGTGGACGTGAGCGATCCCACCGCGCCCGTGGTCGTCCGCGAGACCTACGGTGTGGGCACGCTCGTGGAGAGCCGGCGCGTGGGCAACCGCCTGTACGTGGTCACGTACCAGGACATCGACGTCGTGAAGGGCGCCTCGGACGCCCGCGACGCCGAGCGCCGTGTGCGCGACGCCGACCCGCGCGCCTGGCTGCCGTGGCGCTCCGACAACGTGCTGAGCGGCGGATCCTGGTCGTCCGACGACGATACCGTCTGCGACTGCGAGGACGTCTGGGCCTCGGAGCGCGAGGGCGGATCCTGGCTCGTCACCGTCCAGTCCATGGACCTCGACGATCCCACCTCCACGATCGCCGGGGAGTCGGTGGTGGGCGAGGCGAACACGGTCTACGCCAGCCCCACCGCCATGTACGTCGCGGCCTCCGAGTACGCCGAGGGCCCGTTCCCGTCGGTGGACGGCACCCTGCAGACGGTCGTCCACAAGTTCGACCTGGGCTCGGGCGACGCCCGCCCCTCCTACGTCGCCACCGGCAAGGTCCTGGGCGTGCTCGACGACCGCTTCGGGCTGTCCGAGTACCAGGACGTGCTCCGCATCGCGACCACCGAGTGGGAGGGGACCTCCTCCGCCGTGGTCACCACGCTCCAGGAGTCCGACGGCGGGTTCCAGGTCCTCGACACCCTCGAGGGCCTCGGCGAGGGCGAGGAGATCTACGCTACGCGCTTCGTCCGGGACATGGGGTACGTCGTCACCTTCATGCAGGTGGACCCGCTGTTCACCATCGACCTGGCGGATCCGTGGGACATCCGCCTCGGCGGGGAGCTCGAGGTGACGGGCTGGAGCGACTACCTCCACCCCATGGACGACGACCACCTCCTCTCGGTGGGCATGGACGAGTCCGGAGGGGACGGGTGGCGCCTGGCCGTCTCGCTCTTCGACGTGAGCGACATCTCCGACCCGAAGCTCGCGGACCGCGAGCTGCTCGACGCGTGGGGCTCCGAGTCCCAGTACGAGTCCCACGCCTTCACCTACTTCGCCGACGAGGATGCGCTGGCCGTCCCCTCCTGGTCCATCGCGGGCGACCCCGTGCTCGAGGTGCTCGACGCGCGGGTGAAGGGCCTCTCCTCCAAGGGCCAGCTCCGCCAGGACGAGGTGCTGGCGGCCTTCGGCGACCGGGTGATCGACTGCGCGCCCATCCGCCGCAGCGTGTTCATGGAGCGCATCACCTACGCCCTGTCCTCGGCGGGCATCACCATCGCCGCGCTCGACGATCCCACCACCCCGCTCAAGTCGGTGCCCTACCTGGGCATCGACCCCTGCGTGGACGGGTACGGCCGCGAGGGCTGGTAGGGTCCACCGCCCTCGAGGGGTTCCGCCCGCCGGCCCGCCGGACTACGATCCGGCCCGCCGGAGGTGCCCATGCCCGCCCCCACGCCCCTGCCGGCCCGCGTCCGCCACGGGTACGGCGTCGGTGCGCTCGGGCTCGCCGTGGCCAACACGGCGGTGATGTTCTTCATCCTGAAGTACCTCGTGGACGGCGCGGGGCTCTCGCCGGCCGTGGCCGGCACCGTCCTGCTCGTGGCCAAGATCTGGGACGCGGCGATCGACCCCCTCATCGGCCGCATGCTGGACGTCCGGCCGGCCTACCGCTCCTGGATCGGGCGGGCCACGCTCCCCTTCGCGGTGGTCTTCGCAGCCATCTGGTGGGGCCTGCCCGTCCGGGGTCCCCTCGAGCCCCTCCTCTACGTGGCCCTGCTCGTGGGCTATGCGTCGGCCTACAGCGCGGTGGTGGTGCCCTACGGCGCGATGACCGCGGTGCTGACGCCCGACTACGACGAGCGCACGCGGCTCAACGCCGCGCGGATGGGCTGGTCCATGGGCGGCGGGATCGTGGCGGGCGTGCTCATGCCGATCGTCATGCACGCGCAGGGCTGGCGCACGGCGGGGGTGGTCCTGGGCGCCCTCACGATCCTCCCCCTCGTGCTCGCGGTGGCCTCGACCCGGGGCCGGCTCCAGGCACGGCCGCCGGAGGTCCGGACCGGCGCCCCCTGGGAGGTGGTGGGGAGCCGCCCCTTCCGGCGCACGGTGTTCCTGTTCGCCTGCGCCTGGACCACCACCTCGGCGCTGTCCGCGCTGGTGCCGTTCTACGCCCAGCACGTGCTGGGCCACCCGGAGCACCTCGACCTGCTCTTCGCGGTGATCCAGGTGGCCGCGCTCGTCTCGGTGCCCCTGGTCGCGCGCCTCGCGGTCCGGCTCCAGAAGCACCAGGCCTACGCCCTGGCGATGGGCTCCTTCTCGCTGGCGCTCGTGGCCCTGTCGCTCCTGCCCGCCGGGAACGTCCCGGCGGTGTTCGTGGTGGCCGCGCTGGCCGGGCCCGGCGTGGCGGCGGCCCACGTCCTGCCCTGGTCCATGCTCCCGGACGCCGTGGAGGTCGATCGCGTGGAGGCCGGCCGCGATCGCACCGGATCGTTCTACGGCGCCATGACCTTCGTGGAGCAGGTCGCGACCGCGGTGGCGCTCTGGACGCTGGGCCTGGCGCTGGAGGTGGGCGGCTACGTGGAGGGTGCCGCCACCCAGGGGCCGTCGGCCGTGCTCGCGATCCGCGCCCTCGTGGGGCCGGTGCCGGCCGTCGTCCTCGGCACCGCAGCCCTCTTCGCCGTCCTCCGGCCGCCGCTCACCCGCTCCGCCCACGCCCGCTACGTGGAGACCCTCCGCCACGACGCTCCCGCCGCGTGACCGCGGATCCGGAGGTCCCCTGATCCCCCACCCGCCGACCCTGGCCCTGTGGATGGCCGGCTGCGCCTCGGGGCCCGACGCCCCCGGCGACACCGGCGCGCGCCTCGACCTCGGCGCGCGCCTCGGGCCGGGTGAGGTACGGGCCGGCGTGATCCGCGACGAGGCCGCGCTCGTGGGCGGCATCTCGGCCGAGGGCCGGCTCGGGGACCTCAAGATCTACAACGACCGCGCGGCCTTCGTGATCCAGGCCGCTCGCGACGACGGCTCGTACGTCACCCGCCAGGGGGGGACCGTGCTCGACGCCGACGTGGTGCGGCCCGAGGGCCAGCCCGGCCGCGACCTCGTGGACGACTGGGTCCCCCTGGCGGGCGTCGGCCGCATCCCGGATCCCGAGCGGGTGTGGGTGGTGGACGACGGCCGGGAGGGCGGCCCGGCCGTGGTGCGTGCGGAGGGCGGGGAGGCGCCCGTGGAGTACGTCACCGGCGCCCTCGAGTCCCCAGACGCCTTCCCGGACCGGGGCCTGTGGTTCTCGACCGACTACGTGCTGGCGCCCGACACGCCCCTCCTCCGGGTCGAGACCACCGTCACCGCCACCCGGGGCGCGGTGTCGTTCGCGGTCGGCGACATGCTGGTGGGCTCCCTCGAGGACGGAGCGGTGTGGGTGCCGGGCGTCGGCCGCACGGACGCGTTGCCCGACGGCGCGCCCTGGGGCGCGCTCGTGCACCGGGAGAACGGCCTCGCGGTGGCGCTCCTGGCCGAGCCGGGCACCGTGTTCCGGAGCCAGGGCGCCTTCGACGTCCTCGCCGGCCTCCTCCCGGTGCTGGCCGGCTTCTCCGACACGGTCGAGGTGCCCGACGGCGACTCGGTCACCTGGGTCCGGTACTACGGGGCGGGCCCGGATCCGGCCACGCTCACGGACGCCCTCGCGGACCTCGCCGGCGGGTGTGCCGACGCCGCGCAGGTGCGGATCGTGGGGCCCGACGGCCCGGTGGAGGGGGCCCGCGTCGCCGTGCTGGCCGACGGCGCCTTCTCCACGCTCGCGGTGTCCGGCACCGACGGCGTCGCCGAGGCCCGGATCCCGGCGGGCTCGGCCGTCACGTTCGTGGCGGACGGCCGGGGGACCGGCCTGTGGCCCGACCGGCCCGCCGGCGCAGGGGCATACCCGCCCCACGGCGCCCGGGCCGTACGCGAGCTCGCCCTCGCGAGCCTCACCGAGGGCGCCGAGCCCGTGCCCGTCGCTCGAGGCCGGGGCTGGGCGGCCGGGCCGGGCCCGGAGCTCACGCTCCTCGAGCCCGGGTCCGTCACGCTCCGCAGCGGCGACGGGCTGCCCTTCGAGGCGAGGTTCTCCCTGCCCGCCGAGCCATCGTGGGGCGACCCCGCCCTCGTGCAGGGCTACCCCTCGGGGTACGGCGCGCTCGCCTGGGCCCGCGACGGCGAGGTCGCCCTGGACCTCGAGCCGGGCACCTACCAGGTCCTGGCGTGGCGCGGTCCCCGTCACGAGACCACCTCCGCGATCGTCGAGGTGTCGGGCGGCACCTCCATCACGATCGACCTCCCGCTCGCCGAGGCGTGGAATCCCGAGGACTGGATCGAGGCCGACTTCCACGGTCACGCCTCGGCCAGCCCGGACGCCTCCGTGCCCATCGAGGACCGGCTCGTGGCGGCGGCCGCGGTGGGCCTGCAGGTGTGGTCCGCCTCCGACCACGACCACGTGGTGGACTACACGCCGCTGCGGGACGCCCTCGGGCTGGGGCCCGTCCTGGCCCTCAACACCGCCGAGGAGATCTCCCCGGTCCTGCGCGGCCACCTGAACGCCTGGCACATCGCGGAGGATCCGAGCGCCATGAATGGTGGCGCCTGGCCATGGTGGATCCGCATCCCGGAGACCACCGAGGAGCAGTTCGCCTGGATCCGCACCCACTTCCCGGATGCCGTCCTCCAGGTCAACCACCCCATGTCCGGCCTCGCCTCGCTGGCCGGCTGGTCGCCGGGCACGATCGCCCGGGGGGACCACTGGTGCAGCGACTTCGACGCGGTGGAGGTCCTGAACGGCGGGGTGGTCGGCCAGGCCGTGGACTTCTACCTGGACCTCGTGTCGCGGGGCATCCGGGTCGCGCCCACCGGCACCTCGGACAGCCACGACCGGCTGGGGCCCGGCCTCTCCTTCACGTGGATCGGGGCAGGCACCTCCGACCCGGCGGATCTCGACACCGCGACGATCGCGGACGGGATCCGGCAACGGCGCACGATCGCCTCCAACGGCCCGTTCCTGGCGATGGATCCAGAGCCCGGATCCGAGGTGGCCGGGCCGTTCGCCCTCGAGGTCCGGGCGCTCGGCCCCTCCTGGATCGCGGTGGACACCCTCACCCTCTACGAGGACGGGGTGCCCGTGGCGAGCGCGGCCGGGCCGGCCGCCACCTTCGAGATCGTGCCGGCTCACGACGCGGCCTACGTGGTGGTGGCCACGGGCGCCACGCCCATGGACCCTGTGTCGCACGCGACCCCGTGGGCGCTGGCGAGCGCGATCCTCGCGGACGCCGAGGGGGACGGCTGGGTCCCCCCGCTCCCACCCCTCGAGGTGCGTGGCGGGCGGTAGGGGGATGCCCCGGTTCCCGACGGATAGATCCCGGTCCACGCACCGTCGCCCGTGACGGGCGGCCCGCTCCCACCGCCCCGGCCGAGGCATCCCCTGACCTTCGTCCAGACCGAGTTCATCTGGTTCTTCGCGGCCGTGTTCACCCTCTACTGGGTCCTCCGGCGGCGCCGGTTCCAGAACTTCCTCCTGCTCGCCGCGAGCGTGGTGTTCTACGGCTGGGTCCATCCCTGGTTCCTGATCCTGCTCTTCTTCACGGCGATCCAGGACTACCTGGCCGGGATCGCCATCGAGCGCTGGCCGGGCCGCAAGGGCTGGTTCCTGGGCGCGAGCCTCGCAGGCAACCTCGGGCTCCTCGCGTACTTCAAGTACGCCGACTTCTTCCTCGAGAACGTGCGGGCCGGGCTCGATGCCCTCGGCGTGCCCTCGGCGATCGGCCCGATCGGGGTGTTCCTGCCGGTCGGGATCTCGTTCTACACGTTCCAGAGCCTGTCCTACACGATCGACGTGTACCGCGGGCACACCGCGGCCCGCCGCGATCTCGTCGACTACTTCCTCTTCGTCACGTTCTTCCCGCAGCTCGTGGCCGGCCCGATCCTGCGCGCCGACAGCCTGCTGGTCCAGGTCGAGCGGCCCCGGCGGCTCTCCTGGGCGGCCGTGGAGGCCGGCATGGCCCTGGCCATGTGGGGGGCCTTCAAGAAGGTCTGCGTCGCCGACACGCTGGCCGACTACATCGACAAGATCTTCCTGCTCAAGGAGCCCAACGCGGCGCTCGTCTGGGCGGCCACGCTCGGGTTCGGCGTGCAGATCCTCGCCGACTTCTCCGGCTACACCGACATCGCCCGGGGCCTCGCCCGGATGATGGGGTTCGATCTCCCCCTGAACTTCGACCACCCCTACCTGGCCCGCAGCCCCTCCGACTTCTGGCGTCGCTGGCACATCTCGTTCTCGTCGTGGATCCGCGACTACATCTACATCCCGCTCGGCGGCTCCCGGCACGGCGCGACGCGCATGGTCCTGGCCGCGTGGGTGGCCATGCTGGCCTCCGGGTTCTGGCACGGCGCTCGCTGGAACTTCGTGATCTGGGGGGCCTACCACGCGGCCCTCCTCACCGCGTACCGGTTCGTCACGCCCCGGGTGCCCCGCCGCGTGCGGGAGGCCCGGGGTTCGGGCGTCGCCGCGGTGGTCCTGATGTTCGCCCTCACGACCGTGGGTTGGCTCGTCTTCCGCACCCCGAGCCTCCCGAAGCTCGTCCAGTACGTCACCCTCCCACCGCTCGGAGGCACGCCCGACCAGTTCGCGGCGGCGGCGGTCATGCTGGCGGTCACCCTGACCTTCTCGGCACCCCTGGTGCTGGCCCTGCTCTGGGAGCGCCACGTGGCGCCGCGGCTCGAGGGCCGGCCCGTCCTGCTCCCCATCCGCACCACCGCCTGGGCGGCGGCGGCGGTGGCCATGTTCGTGTTCGCGCGCATGGACACCAACGACTTCATCTACTTCCAGTTCTGACATGCCCCGCGCCTCCCTCGCCGCCCGCATCGCCGCCGTGCTGGGTCCCGCCCTGGTGCTGGGCGCGGCGCTCGCCCTGCTCTCGCACCGGGAGCCCTGGGTGCCCTCGGAAGCGGTCCGGGCCTACGATCGCATCCTCGAGCACGGCGCCGACATCGTGGCGGTGGGCAACTCCAAGGTCCACACCGACCTCGACGAGACCCTCCTGGCCCGGGGCCTGGGCGCGGATCCGCATGGGGTGGCCCGGCTCCGGCAGTGCGGGGCCAAGGGCCCCTCGCTCTACGCCATGCTCAAGTACCGCGTGGTCGACGCGGGATACCGGCCCCGCCTCCTCCTCGTGTTCACGCACCTGAAGCCCATGCTGGAGACCGGGGCGGACAGCGCCTACGATCTCGCCCAGCTGACCCGGCACTTCGCCGAGCCCGACGGCGTGCTGGCCCACAAGACCCTGGGCGGATCCCCCTGGCTCACCCACGTGCGCGAGCGGCGCACCCGCTTCCACGACCGGCTGATGACCGGCCTGCGGTACGCCGCCGCGGGCGCGGTGCTGGGCGGCGCCGGCGCCGCCGAGGCCCGGGAGGCCACCGACGACGCCCTCGAGCGGGTCTTCGCGCTCGACCGGGTCGAGACCGGTGCCGAGCAGCGCCGGGTCATCCCCATCGTCGAGGTCCGGGACCGGGTCCGGGCGACCTCCGAGGACCCCGCCTCGTCCTACATCCCGGACATGGTCGCCCTCGCCCGGCAGGCGGGGGCGCGGATCATCTTCGTCCGCACGCCCGTCGCCCCCGCGCGCGCCTACACGGACCACGTGCCCCCGGACGTCGAGCGGCGCCTGATCCGCCTGCTGAACGAACTGGGTGCCGGCTGGGTGGACATGGCCGACCTGCCCTGGACCGAGGCCCAGTTCATGGACGACCTCCACATGAACGCCGAGGGGCGGTCCATGCTCACGGAGGCGCTGGCGGCGCGGCTGGGCGAGATGGGCGTGCTCGAGGGGGGCCCGGTCCCCCCCGCGGCGGTGCCGACCGTGCCCGTGGCGTGGACCCGCGACGGTACCCCCCCGGCCATCGAGGCGGGTCCCGTCCGCCCGACGGAGCGGGGCTGCGCTCGCGCGATCGAGATCCCCGCGTGGACCTTCCTCGACGAGCGCGCGGTCGCCGCGGCCGGCCTCGGGCCCGTCTCGCCGATCCTCCTGCTCGAGGACGGCGCACCCCTTCGCCAGCGAACCGCGGCCAAGGAGCTGTCTGCCTGCTCGGGCGCGTTCGCGCACGTCCGGCGCCGGGTGGTGTTCACGCCCTCGGCCGAGGGATCGGGCGCCGGGTACGCCGTGACCCTCGATCCCGCCCTGCCGCTCGAGCGGGCCGGCTTCCCGGCCGTCTGGTGGGTCTACCCCGGCACGGCGGTCACGTGGTCATTCGACGAGGGCTGGGACGCCACCGCCGGCCCCTTCCGGGTCCGCGTCCAGGGCGCGGCGTTCGGCACCAGGCCGGGCCGGGCCGAGATGGCGGTGGGCGACCGCCGGGCGGTCCTGACCCCCGATCCCGCCCTCGCCGACGATCCCGTCACGCGCGGCGACCTCGTGGCCGTCGTGGCGGGCGGCCCCCCGGCCGGCCCCTGGACCCTCGCCGTGCGCTCCCCTGCCGACGGCCCGTTCCTGGCCATCCGGACGCTCTCCTTCGGGGAGGGCGACGCCGAGGACCTCTTCATCGGCGCCGAGCCGTCCGCCACGATCTCGCTCCTCCAGGTGACGCCGCGCTGGATGGAGCACCCGCTGCCCCCGCTCCCGCCCGCCACCCTCACCGTGCAGGACGGCATCGGATCGCTCCTGGTCCCCGGCACCGCCCACCTCTCCGACGAGCGCCTGCAGCTCGAGAAGCTGGCGGGCCGCTGCTCGCCCCTCGCGCCGACCCGGGACGGGGAGGTGATCACCGCCGGTGGCCACAACTTCCTCGCCGCGCTCAAGGGCGGAGAGGCCGGCTGGACGCACCTGGGTGACACCCTCCTGTTCCGGCCGGCCGACGGTGTGGATCCCCTCGTGGGAGGCCATGCGTGGGGCGTGGCCTGGGACCCGCGTCGCACGTGCCGCCAGCGGCGCTGGCTCCTGCCGGGCGACACCATGGTGGCCACGCCGCGCGGGGACCGCGTGCGCCTGCAGCGCCGCCCCCTCGGCACCCTGCTCCTCGGCGCGGTGGCCACCGCCGAGGCGGACCCCTCCCTGGCCCTCGGGGTGACGGTCCGCTCCGCCGAGCGCACCTGGCTCGAAGCCCACGTCCCCCTCGCCTCCCTCGGGTTCGCCGTGACCCTGCCCCTCGACGAGCCGATCCCGCTGCAGTCCAGGGCGATCGAGGCCGAGCTGACCCTCCCCGGGTCGGCCCCGCCCGTGATCGTGACCAAGCTCGTCCTCGGCGAGGCCGAGGGCCCGGTGGCCGCACCGTGAGTCACGCCGGCCCGGCGTCGTCCCGCGGGGAGGCCGCTACCGCTTCCCTCCCAGCCGGATGCGGGCGTCCACGGCGAGGCCCCCCCGGCCGGCGGGCAGCACCACGAAGGGATTGAGGTCCATCTCGGCGATCTCGGGGAAGTCGCCGACGAGCTGGCCCATGCGCTGGAGGACCTCCTCCAGGGCGGCCACGTCGGCCGCGGGCTCCCCGCGGTACCCCTGCAGGAGCGGGAAGCCCTTGACCCCCCGCACCATCTCCCGGGCGTCCACGTCGGTGATCGGCAGGACCCGGAAGACCACGTCCTCCATGAGCTCCACGAAGACGCCTCCGAGCCCGAACATGAGCAGGTGACCCACCACGGGGTCCTCGACGGCGCCCAGGATCACCTCCCGGCCGCCGCTCACCATCTTCTGGGCGAGGAACGCGAGCGCCTGGCCCTCGGGCAGGAGCCCCCGGCGCCGGACCGCCTGGGTGATCTCCCAGAAGGCGCCCTTCACCTCGCGGGCCGAGCGCAGGTCGAGCTGGACCGCGCCCACGTCGGACTTGTGGATCACGTCCTCGGCCAGGAGCTTGAGCACCAGCGGGTACCCCACCTCCTCCGCGAAGGCGATGGCCTCCTCCGGGGTGGCCACGGCCCGGCTCGGCACCGTGGGGATGCCGTAGGCCTGGAGCAGATCGAGCACCTCCGGTCCCGTGAGCCACGCCCGGTGGGCCGCGCGCGCGGCGGCGAGCCGGTCCGCGGCACGGGCCCGGTCCACCGGGAACCGGACGATGCGCTCCTCGGGCCGGCTGCGCCACTCCCGGAACCGATCCATGGCGCCGAGCGCCTCGGCGGCGCTCTCGGGGAAGGAGTAGACCGGGATGCCGGCCGCCTGGAGCACCGCAGCCGCCTCGCCGCCCTGGTCGCGCCCCATGAAGCAGGAGAGCACGGGCTTGGGCACCTCGACGCGGGCCAGGCCCGCCGTCACGCCCGCCACGATGCCGCGGGCCACCGCGGTGGGATCGGACGCCACCGGGCTCACGAAGAGCGGGAGGAGGGCGTCCACCTCGGGATCGGCCAGGAGGAGCTCGGTGGCGACGCGGTACTTCTCCGGATCGGCCGAGGCGATGAGGTCCACCGGGTTCTGGACCGGCGCGGCCTTGGGCGCGATCGCGTCGAGTGCGGCGCGGGTCTCGGGCCTCAAGTCCGCCATCTCGAAGCCGTTGGAGACGAGCGCGTCGGTGGCCATGATGCCCGGCCCGCCCGCGTTGGTGAGGACGGCCACCCGGCGGCCCCGGGGCAGGGGCTGGCTGGTGAAGGCGAGCCCCAGCTCGAACAGCTCCTGCACGGTGTTGCACCGGATGACGCCGGAGGTGGCGAAGAGCGAGGAGGCCGCAGTGTCGCCGCCCGCCAGCGCCCCCGTGTGGGACGCCGCCGCCGCGGCGCCCTGCCGCGTACGGCCCGACTTCACCGCGAGGATGGGCTTGCCCGCCTCGCGCGTGATGCGGCGGGCCAGCGCGGCGAACCGGTGGGTGTCGCCGAAGTCCTCCAGATAGAGGAGGATCACGTTGGTGTTGGGGTCGGTCTCCCACCACTCGAGGAGGTCGTTGCCCTCCAGGTCGGCCTTGTTGCCCATGGACACGAACGAGGAGATGCCCAGGCCGACGCGCCGGGCCGCGGCGATCACCACCTCGCCCAGCGCACCCGACTGGCTGGCGAACGCCGCGTGCCCCGCCAGGGGCTGCGTGGCTCCGAACGCGGCGTTCATCGCCACCTCCGGATCGGTGTTCACCACACCCATGCAGTTGGGCCCGAGCAAGCGCATCCCCCCGTCGCGGGCGGCCTTCGCGACCTTCACCTCGAGCTTTGCCCCCTCCTTCCCAGCCTCGCGGAACCCGGCCGTGATGACCACGAGGCCGGGGATGCCCTTCCGGGCGCACGCGTTCACCACCTCGAGCACGTGGTCGCGCGGAACCACCACCACGGCCAGATCCACCGGGTCCGGGATCTCCTCCACGCTGGCGTAGGCCCGGATGGAGTGGATGTGCGGCCGCCCGGGGTTCACCGGGTAGATCGGGCCCTGGAAGCCGAACTCGATGAGGTTGTGGATGATCTCGCGACCGATGGAGCCGGGCTTGCGGCTGGCGCCGAGGATGGCCACCGAGCGGGGCCGCAGGATGGCGTCTAGACCCGTGCGCATGGGACCTCCGGGGAGGAACCTCCCCTAATCCCGGCCCGGCGCACCATCCCACCCGAGGCGCGCCGGACCCTGCGGGGGGTCACGGGATAGGGCCCGGATGGAGGTCGCCGTGCCCGCCGCGCTCACCTGCCCCGTCTGCGGTGCACCCCTGTCCGAGGCGCCTCGCCCGGATGTGCCCGTCCGCTGCCCCTTCTGCAATATCCTCGTAGAACACCGCGACGCCCCGGCCCCGCCTCCGCCGGCCCCGGCTCCCCCGACCCTCACCCCGGAACGGCTGCGAACCGAACTGGGCGCGGCCCGGGCCCGGGGCGGCGCCCGGTCGAGCAGCTGGATCACGCTCGTGGCCCTCACCGCGCTCATCGGCGGGATCGTCGCCGCGGTGGCGGCGCTCGTCCACGGCATCGCCTCGTCCAAGGGCGTCGGCGGCATCCCGCTCGAGCACGTGTCGAGTCTGGCCTCGCTCGACGGCACGCCGGCCACCGTGGCCGCGGCCCTCGACCTCGATCCGCCGGAGGACGCGAGGGTCTACGTCAAGGTGCGCGATCCGCCCGTGGACTACGTGATCTTCGGTTGGAACGAAGCCCTTCCGGCCCATGCGACGTCGTTTGGGTTCTTCCTCAGGGAGGGCGACCCCGCCGCCCCCCCCGCGGTCGACCGGCTCGCCGCCACGCTCGGTCGCCGCCTCGTCCGCGAGGACGACGGCCGCCTGACCTTCTACGCCGGCGGAGCCCACCTCTGGGTCTCGAACCCGCTCTCCAGCATCGCGGTCGACGCACGACCCCAGGACGACGACCGCGGTGCAGCCCGCCTCGACCTCCTCTGGCGGGTGACCACCGGGGCGATCGCCGGCCGGGACGTTCCGGTCACCGACGAGGAACGGCGCGTCCTCCTAGGCGAGGGCTGGCCGCTCGCCACCCTCGCCTCCCTGGATCCACGGATCGGACTGGACGCCGCCCTGGCCGAGATCCCGCGGCGCTTTCCCGGCAGTGTGCGCGACCTGGTGGGCGGCCTCGAATGGTCGATCGCGGTGGACCACCCCTGGTTCGACGATGCCGAGCTCCGCTGGCCCAATCGGGCCGGGGCGCGACTCGAGGCGTTCCGCCTGGATCCCGCACCCCGGGCGGGCCATCGCGGCTTCCCGGATCAGGCCGCCGTGCGCGCCTGCCTGGAGGCGATCCACGGGCCCGGCCAGGTGCGGGAGCAGGATCACCTCGCCGGGACCTGGAGCGCATCCTGGCGCATCCAGGGGCTGGGAGACGTCCACCTGGGATCCTCCAGCCTCGCGCTCAACTTCGGCCGCTGGAGCGACACCGAGGCAGGCCCCGATCCCGAGGCCTGGCGCCGCCTGCTGGTGGGCCTGGATCCGTGCGGACGTTCGCCCGCCGCGCCCTGACCCCCCGCACGCCGCGGCGCACGGCGATGGTCGGGCGCCCCGCGGCGGGGTACAGGGCCGGCCCGGTGGCCCGTCCCGCGGGGCCGCCGGTCGCGCGTTCCCCAGCGGGACCCGGTGCCCGATGACGAGCCTTGCCTGGCGTGTCCGGCGCCGCCTCGCCCCGGTGGCGGAGGTGTTGCGTCCCACCGTCTCCTCCGTGGTGGAGAGCCTCGTCGCCGAGGCCGAGGGCGCGGCCGATCCCGCAATCCTCGAGCGCGCCTCCCGCACCATGATGGGACGCCTCAGGGCCATGCCGCGGTTCATCGGCCTGCCCATGATGGCGGCCACGCTCGCCTTCGACGCGAGCGGGGTGGCCTTCGGGCGGCGCCCCTTCCGGTCCCTGCCCCCCGAGGCGCGGGCCCGCGTGCTGGCCGCCTGGCGCACCGCACCGGTGGGCGTGTTCCGCACGTTCGTGGAGTTCTACGAGAAGATGGGCACCTTCGTCTACTTCTCCGAGAAGTACGAGGCGGCCGGGGCCGCGGACGAGCGGGAGGGGTGAGCCGTGCAGACCCACGACTGTGACGTCCTGGTCATCGGATCCGGCCCCGGGGGCGCCACCACCGCGTGCCTGCTCGCCGAGGCGGGGCGCGACGTGATCCTGCTCGAGGAGGGCCCCCACCTGGGGCTCGACTCGGCCCCGCCGTACTCCATCGAGGAGACCACCCAGAAGTACCGCAACGGCGGCCTCACCGTGGCGCTCGGCAAGACCATGGTCACCTGCATCGAGGGCCGCTGCGTGGGCGGCGCGAGCGAGATCAACGCTGCGCTCTGCCACTGGCCCATGGACTGCACCCTCCAGGGCTGGTGCGACCGCTTCCGCATCCGGGACCTCTCCAACCGCGCGCTCGAGCCCTTCCGGGCGGACGTGGAGCGGGAACTCACGGTCTCGCGGCTCATTGGCCCCCTCGACGGCGCCTCCACGGTGCTCAAGGCCGGCGCCGACGCGCTCGGCTGGCGGAGCGACGAGGTGGAGCGCTTCTGGCGGTACCCCGAGTCCGGCGACGGAACGGGCCACCGCCAGTCCATGACCGAGACCCTGATCCCGCGTGCGCTGGCCGCCGGCTGCCGGCTCTTTGCGGACACCCACGTGACCCGGCTCGGGCTCCGGGGCCGGGAGGCGCGGGAGGCCCACGCCGTCCACACGGCGCCGGGTGAGCCTCCGGAGGCCGTCCGCGTCCGCTTCCGCCACCTCTTCGTGTGCGGGGGGCCCATCCAGACGCCGCTCGTGCTCCGGCGCTCGGGCCTGCGGGGCCCCATCGGCCGGGGCCTGCGCATGCACCCCATGATCCGGCTGGTGGCCTGCTTCGACGACCCCATCAACGATCCCACGGTGGGCGTGCCGGTCCAGCAGGTGGTGGAGTTCAAGCCCGAGATGACGCTCGGCTGCTCGCAGGCGGCGCTGCCTCACCTGGTCATGTGGCTGGGCGGCCAGGGCGAGGCCTTGAGGGAACGCCTCGCGAACTGGCAGACCATGGCCCTCTTCTACGTGCTCGTGGAGGGCACGACCGAGGGCACGGTCCTCAACCTGCCCGTCCTGGACGAGCCCCTCATGGTCCATCCGCTCAACGGGACCGATCGCGGCCGCCTCGCCACCGCGCTCCGGCGGCTGGTCCGCCTGCTCTTCACGGCGGGGGCCCGGGAGATCTTCCACCCCTACGCCGGCCGGCCGCCCCTGAGGAGCGAGGCCGACGCCGACTCGCTGGGCGACCGCGTCCCGGACGGCAAGGCGGCGGTCTCGACCATCCACCTGTTCGGGACGTGCCCCATGGGCGAGGACGAGTCCCGCTGCGTGGTGGACTCCTGGGGCCACATGCGGGCACTCGGCAACACCTGGATCAACGACGCGAGCATCCTGCCCGGGACCACCGGCGTGAATCCCCAGGCCACGCTCATGGCCGTCGCGCGGCGGAACGTGCGCCACTACCTCGAGACCGCCTGATCCCCTCCCGGGGACCTGTGGTAACCTGCGCCTCCCCGCACAGGAGGTGACCGATGGGGTTCGCGGATCTCTTCCGTCCCCGGTGGAAGCACTCCGATCCGACCGTCCGCATCCAGGCGGTCCAGAACCTGGACGCCCGATCCGCCTGGGAGGTGGCCACGACCGACCCGGATTCGTCCGTCCGGAAGGCCCTGCTGCTCGCGACCGACGTGCACACCCTCCTGGCCCACGCGGCCCTCCACGACGCCGATCCGGGGGTCCGGGAGGTGGCGGTGCGCCATCTCGCGGAGGAGATGGTGCACTCCAGCATGTTCGCCCTCACGGACCACCTCCAGGTCGGCATGCCCGCGGCGTTCCGGAGCGCGCTCAAGGAGCTGGGCACGGCCGAGGAGGGCTGCGCGGCCTTCGTCCGCAAGCTCCTGGAGACGGACCCGCGGCCGTCGATCAAGGCTGCCCTCGTGCCCCTGTACCAGGACGACCGCGAGGGCCTGCTCGCCCTGGTCCGCGCCGATCCCACGCCCGACCTGGTCGCAGCCGCGGTCGAGCACCTCGACGAGGAGGACCTGGTCCGCATTGCCATCGAGGCGCCCGCCGCGGCCGGTCTCGGCATCGTCAAGAACCTCGACGAGGAGGGACTGGTCAAGGTGATCTGCCACGCGGTCTCCGAGGAGGTGCGGAGGGCCGCCGCGGAGAGGCTGGACTGGCAGGACGGCTTCGTGCAGGTGGCCCTGTCCGACGCGCCCCTCGACCTGCGGCGGTCGCTGGCCGCCAGGGTCATCTACCCCTCCGATCTCGAGATCTTGATCAAGAAGGCGAAGGACCCCGAGATCCGCACCTCGGCCTTCGACCGGTACGCCGGCCAGGTCAGCCGGGACGAGGTGGCGGAGCTCGCCGTGCGCCTCCTGAACGACGCCGATCCCGTGGTCCGGGCCCTCGGCGTCCGGCACGCCGACGAGGTCGGCCGCCTGGAGAAGCTCGCCCGCAGCGATCCCGACGAGCGGGTCCGCGCCGCCGCCGTGGGACGGGTGATCGATCCCGCCGTGGTGGCCGCCATCGCAGCCCAGGACGCGAACCCCGTCGTGCGCGAGGCCGCCGCGAAGGCCGTGAACCAGCCCTGGAAGGAGAAGGCCGCCCGCTACCGGGACTGGGAGGACCCCCTGCGCTGGAAGGTCGTCCGGGCCTTCGCGGGCGAGGTGTCGTCCCGGTTCCCCAGGTCCCAGGTGGTGCTCAACAAGGACGAGGAGGAGGTCTACGTCCGGGGTCGTCTGGACGACGTCCCGATCCAGGTCCGCATCTGGGCCGCCTTCGGAAGCCTGTTCGTCTCCATGCGCTGGGAGAACCCGCTGCCCGACATGGACCTGACACGGGACCTCTCCAAGAAGCCGCGCAAGGCCCGGGGCGGCGACTGGGGGGAGAAGGACGAGGTGCGCCTGTTCCTGGGCCCGGCCATCTTCGTGGAGGGCCAGCGCGACGACGCCCAGGCCATGGCCGCGGCCTGGGGCGTCCTGCCCCCGGAGGCGACCGAACCCGTGCTGGAGGCCATGACCCGGCTGGATCTCTCGTTCGCCTACTTCCAGCGCGAGGAGGCGAAGGCGTCGTTCGAAAAGTCCTTCTACGAGATGGACGATCCGGTCGGCGCCGTGCTCGAGGTGGCTCGGATCCTGGTGGCCTTCTTCAAGGCCGTGGGGGCCGCCCAGCTGCCCCCCGCCATCCCCGCGCTCGAGGCGGGTGACTGCAAGTACTGCGGCGCGCGCTTCAACAAGCAGCGCCGCTCCACCTGCCCCAACTGCGGGGCGCCGGTGGCCTGGTAGCGGGGGCGCGGGTGCGGATCTGGGACCTGCCGGTCGAGACCCTCTGCCGCGCACACCTCCTCGGCGAGCACCGGGAGCTGCACGCGATCTGGATCATCCTGACGCAGGATCGGTCGGGGTACGCCCGCCACCCCGAGGTGCTGCGCTGGCGCGGCCGCCTGCGGGCGCTCTGGCTGCGGCACGAGGCGGAGGTGGCCGAGATGACCCGCCGGGGCTGGACCCACCGGAGCCCGCTCGACGAGGCCCTGGCCACCGGATCCGCCGTCCAGGACCGCCTCGTCGACGCCCTCGCCGACCAGGTGCGCGCCCTCGCGGCCAAGGGATGCGCCTGCCGCCCGGGCCGGGCTCCCGGTTGACCCGGGCGGGACCGGGGTCGTACACTCGGCCTAGGGAGCCACGATGCGTCGTATCCCTCGTGCGACGTTCACCGTCATCCTCACGTCCTCGGCCGCGTGCCGCGAGCTGCCGGACACCGGTGGACCCCGGGCCTGCAGCGTGGAGCGCGACGGCCCCGAGGAGTCGGTGGACGTCCTGGTCATCGGGAGCGGCCCCGCCGGCTTCGCGGCGGCCTGGGAGGCCCGGGAGGCCGGTGCGTCCGTGCGCGTGCTGGAGCGGGACGCCCTCGCGGGTGGGGCGGGGCGCTACTCCGCCAACATGTGGGCGGCGGGGACCCCCTACCAGCTCACCGCCGGCATGGCGGACAGCCCGGAGATCGCCCTCCGGGACTGGGCCGGGCTGACGGGCGGCGACGCCTCGGATCCGCAGATCGTGGCGTTCGTGGAGCAGTCCGCCGATGTGATCGCATGGCTCGTGGACACCTTCGACGCCTCGGTCGAGCTGCTGACCGGCCCGCCGGGGCAGATCTCCACGAGCCGCCAGCACATCGTCACCCTCGATGCGAAGGGGCTCGGGGAGTGGTACGGCGAGTGGCTCGGGGACCTCGTCCGCACGGGAGCCACGGCGGGCCCGCTCGTCCGCAGCCCGGAGTGCGGCGTGGTGGGCGCCACGATCCTCGACGATCACGGCGACCCGAGCACATGGATCCGCGCCGGGGCCGTGGTGGTGGCCACCGGGGGCTTCGCCCGCGACGTCGAGCGCATGATCGCCGATCGCCCGTACCTGGCCGAGTCCGGATTCCTCTTCGAGGCGGCCCCCTCCTCCGACGCCGGGGGCCACGCCCTCCTCGAGACCGAGGGCGCGCTGGACCACAACCCGGGCCACTACGGCGTGTACCTGCACGCCACGCAGGACTGGCGCCAGGGCCGCGAGGGGGAGGCTTTGTGGTCCTGGTCCTTCCGGACGGGCCTCGCGGTGGACGGCGCGGGCCGGCGGATGATGGACGAGTCCGACCTGATGGACTTCCTGGTGGTGGAGAACCTCCGGAAGGCCGACGGCCACCGTATCGTGAGCCTCTGGCCCTCCTCGATCGTGAGCACCGCGATCTTCTCGGTGCCGGGGTACAACTGGACCACGCCGGGGGTCAACGAGGACTTCGACGCCGCCCGGGCCATCGAGGGGGGAGGCCTCAGGATGTACGACACCGTGGCCGAGGTGGCGAAGGGCGAGGGCCTCGATCCCGCGATCCTCCAGGCCACCTTCGATCGCTACGAGACCCTCGTGGCCCAGGGCAAGGACGCCGACTTCGACAAACCGGCTCCCCACCTCGTCCCCTTCGGCCGCGACCGGATCGGGGTCGTGGACCTGTGGGCCGGGGCGGCCAAGGCCTTCACCGGGATCCGCACCGATCTCGAGTCCCGCGTGCTCGGGGCGGACGGCCTCCCCATCCCGGGCCTGTGGGCGGCGGGCGAGGTGGCCGGCATGCTGGGCACGGAGGCCGTGGGGTACGGCTTCGAGGGCTCCATGACCGCGTGCTACCACATGGGTCGCGTCGCGGGCCGGTCCACCGCGGAGGCGGTGCTCGAGGCCCGGTAGGTGCCCTCGCCCGGGGAGCGGGCGGTCCGCGTTACCGGTACCGCACCTGGAACGTGTCGAGGAGGTCGAGCCACTGGGGATCGACCGTGTCCTGGGCCTGGTAGAGCTCGAGGCGGAACCGCACGCCGCGGCCGTCGAGGAGTTCGCGCTCGACCAGGACCCAGCCGTCGCCGACCTGCGTCCGCTGACCGAAGCAGATCCCCTGGTCCGTCCAACCCCGCACGGTCTCGGACAGGTCGTAGCCCGCGGCCTCCAAGGCATTCTCGAGCCGGGTCCAGGTGTCGCCCGAGGGGGTGTGGTCGATCACCTTGAGCATGTCGGAGCACCCCTCGCCCTGGCAGCGGGCGAAGAACTGCGTGACGACGAAGTCGTCGAGGTCGAGCCGGCCGTCGTAGATCCAGGGGTCGCGCACGTCCATGGCCCAGTGCTGGTCCTCGCTGACGAACGCGCGATCGAGCGGTACCTCCTCCCCGCCGCCCCGCTCCCGGTAGCAGTCCATGGGGCCGAGCATGACCGAGGTCGCGGAGTCCTCGACGGTGGTGCACGCCCCTGCGGCGAGGGCCCACAGGCACGCACAGCGGGGCATCGGGTTCCGCGCGGATCGTGTCATGGCCCGTCCTCCGTGCACGGCGCCGGCCGCCGGGCGATCCATCATAATCTGCCAGGAACCCGATCCGGCGCCCCGGACCTGTGGAATGCTCCGCGAAGCGTACGACGCCGACGGCCGGGCCTCCCCCGATTGCGCCGTCGGGGGCAAGCGCCCCGAGTACCACGCCGCCTTCGGGGGCTGGGAGGTCGTGTTCCAGGCGTCTAGTCGCTGTCCCCGGTGTCGTACGGGTGCGTATCCCAGGGGCCGCAGTCGTCGGCCGTGAACCCGCCCCACCAGTGGACCGCGTAGAACGAGCCCTCCACCGCCTCGTCGTCGGCGCGGTCGAGGCGCAGCCATGCGCCCCCGCCCTCGTCGCTGCCGAGGATGTAGGCGGTGCCCTCGTGGAAAGCCAGCACCCCCATGAACCGCACGTTCTGCCCGTGGGAGGGGAGGTCGTAGTCCTGACCCATGTAGAACCCGGTCCAGTCCGGCTCGACCGACGCCTCGCGCTGCAGGTCGTACGACACGAAGAACGCGAGCCCCGTCCCCCTCCCCAGGACCGCGAGGGAGTCCTCCGCGAACGACCCGGTGAGCGCGTCGCAGTCGGTCTCTCCCGTGGTGAGGAGCAGAAGGGCCTCGCCAGATTCACCGTCGGTGTAGGGGTCCTCCGTCCAGAGGACCGCGCTCGGGGAGGAGAACTCCCAGGGGGCGTGGTCCCCGTTCCCGATGTCGGCCTGGCCAGGGTCCGACGCGCAACTGAGGGCGAGGGCGACGAGGACGGGTGGCATGACGGTTCCTCCGGGTGAACCCACCCGTATCCCGGTTCCTCTGGACCGGGCCGCGGAAATGGGGCACGATGGGGACCGGAGGCCGTCATGACTCCGCTGCCGCTGATCCTGCTGCTCACCGCGTGCCACTCGGAGGTGTGGGAGGACACCGGCCCGGAGGACAGCCCGGGCCCCACCACCACGCCCGACATCGTGCTGGAGCCGGCGCAGGTGGCGTTCGGCGAGGTGGATCTCGAGGGGGCCGAGTGCCCCTCGCAGGCGGTCGTGGTCCGCAACGTCGGCGATGGCGCCCTGCACATCCTGAGCGTGACCCTGGACAACCCCATGAGCGTGTTCTCGGTCTCCACCCCGGCGTACCTCGTCGTCGAACCGGGCGGGAGCACCTCCATGGACGTGGTGTTCGCCCCACTCCAGGCCTTCAGCTACCAGGGCGCCATGATCGTGTCCTCGGACGACCCGGATGAGCCCGAGGCCGAGGTGCCGCTCACAGGCGTCGGGCGGGGCGGCGAGATCACCGCGACCCCCGATCCGGTCGTGTTCACGAGCGTGCTCGTCGGCTGCACGGCGCAGACCGCCGTCACGCTCGCCAACACGGGCGGGGGCACCCTCACGATCGCCTCCTTTGGTCTCCCCTCCACCGGCGACGAGATGGCCGTTGCCGTGGCCCCGGATCTCCCCGCCACCGTCGCGCCGGGCGAGTCCATCGACGTGAGGCTGTCCTACGCGCCCCACGACACCACCCCGGACTCGGCGGTACTCCAGGTCTTCGGTCAGGGCGTGACCGCCCCGATCCGCCAGGTCGACGTCACCGGCACCGCCGTGGTGGCGGCCTGGGCCACCGACACCTTCACCTGGACCGGGACCGCCCAGGTGGACATCCTCCTCGCCGTGGACCGCTCCGCCTCCATGTACGGGGAGATCTGGTACCTCACCAGCGCCTTCTCCTCCATGAAGGCCGTGCTCGACGCCACGGGGCTCGACTGGCACCTCACGGCCACCGTGGAGGACCTCGGCTGCATCAACGGCGACGACCTCTGGATCGACGCCACGTTCTCCGACACCGAGGCCCGGGACGTCCTCGGCACCATGATCGAGTGGGGAGGCTACAGCGCCTACCGGGAGCGGGCGTTCACACTCCTCGACGCGGCGATCGACGCCGACGTCCCGGGCGGCTGCAACGAGGGTCTCCTGCGCCACGACGCCACCTGGCACCTTGCGGGGATGTCCGACGCCGCCGAGCAGTCCACGGGCACCTGGAAGGAGTGGGTGGCCCACTTCCAGGCGCTGCGCTCCGACCCGAACGACATCGTGTTCGACGCCATCGGCGGCCCCTACCCCTCGGGCTGCACCGGGGCTTCGTTCTACGCGGGCATGTACGACGCCGTCCAGGCGACCGGAGGCACCTTCGTCTCGATCTGCAGCACGGACTGGTCGGGCGACCTCGCCGGCTGGGCCGAGGACATCGCGGCGTCCGCCCCCGGTCCCCGGCTCAAGCTCTCCGACACGCCCGTCCCCGGGTCGGTCGAGATCACCGTGGATGGCCTCGCGACGCCCACCGGCTGGCGGCTGGACACCGCGACGAACGCCATCGTCTTCGACGAGCACGCGGAGCCTGCCGAGGGGGCCGCGGTGGTGGTCCGGTACGCGACCTACGGCGACTGCCCGTAAGCACCCCATGTCCGCCCTGCCCCCCGACCGCGCGCGGGCCATCCGCGCCATCAAGATCCTCCTGTTCAGCGCCTCCGTGGTGCCGGCGGTGGTGGGGGGCGCCGTGGCCGCCGCGGCCGGCTCGTTCGCGTGGACGCCGTTCCTGCTGGCCGCCGCGGGCCTCTTCGTCGGCCAGATGGGCGGGGACTACCTCTACTTCCACCGCACCCACTTCCACACCGACGCCCGCGATGCCCACACCCGGATCTTCGCCGGCTGGCGGCCGCTCCTCACCGGCACGCTCCTGCCGCCCGAGCGCACGGTGTGGGCCGGCGTGGCCTGCCTCGTCGTGGACCTCGGGATCGCCGCGTGGTTCGCCGTCCGTGCGGGTCCGGAGGTGCTCTGGTTCGCGGTGGCCGGCGGCGCCGTGGCCGTCTTCTTCACGCCGCTCATGCTCCGGGGCTGGAAGGAGCCGGTCATCTTCGTGACCTTCGGGCCGCTCTGCGTGTCGGGCATGGCCTGGGCGCTCACGGGCCGGGTCCCGGCGGAGGCACTCGCCGCCTCGCTGCCGGTGGGCTTCTTCGTCGCGCTGGTGGCGTACCTGAAGAGCGCCCGGTTCGAACTGGCCGACGACGCCGGGGAGCAGGTGGTGCTCCGTCTGTCCCGGCGGGTGGTGCGCTGGCTGCTCGGGCTCGGGTACGCCGCCCTGCTCGGGGGTGTGGCCACCGGGCTCCTCCCTCCGTGGACGCTCCTGGGCCTCCTCTCGGCGCCGCTCGCCTGGTCGGTCGCCTCCGCGGTCGGCGGCGGTGCGAGCCGCGTGTCCGACTACCTCTGGGCCACGGTGCGCTCCATCCTGGTCCTCGTGGTCTCGGGCGCCGGCCTCGCCGCCGGGTTCCTCCTCACCCCCTGAGGCACGACCATGTCGATCCAGGACCTTGCCGTCACCTGGTTCAAGGCCGCCCGGGCCCCGTTCCTCGTGGTCAGCCTCGTCCCGGCCATCCTGGGCGGCCTCGTGGCCTGGCGCACGGGCCCGGTGGACGGCTGGCTCTTCGCCGTCGTCACGCTCGGCGTGGTGATGGCCCACTCCGCGGCCGACTTCGTGGACGACTGGTTCGACTTCCGGAAGGGGAACCTCGGCAACAAGGAGAAGCAGTTCCACGACAGCCCCCTCATCGACGGCCGGGTCACGCCCGGGCAGGTCATGGCGGCGGCGCTGGCCTGCCTGGCCGTGGCCCTCGCCTGCGGCGTCTACGCGCTCGTCGAGGCCGGCCCGCCGGTGCTCGTCCCCATGGGGATCGGCCTGTTCATCGTGTTCTTCTACACCTCACCCCCCTTCGCGCTGAACTACCGGGGCCTCGGCGAGACCGCGCTCTTCCTCGCCTTCGGGCCGCTCATCGTGGTGGGCATCTACTACGTGCTCCGGGGCACGTTCGCGCTCGAGCCCCTGCTCGCGTCCGTCCCGTTGGGGATCTTCACCATGAACGTGGGCCTGGTGAGCAACACGTTCGACCACGACGACGACGTGCGCTCGGGCAAGCGCACCCTCGCCCTCCGGCTGGGGCAGGCGGGGGCCGTGCGGCTCCTGGCCGTCCTGTCGGGGGTGGCGTACCTCGTGGTGGCGGTGGGCGTGGCGGTGGGCGCGATGACGCCCTGGGCCCTGCTCGTGATCGCCACCCTCCCCCTCGCGATCCAGGTGGTGCGGCGCACGGCGCGCTATCGGGACACCTCGCACTACACGGGCGCCATGGGCCGGGCCATCGCGCTCTCCACCGTGGCGGGCCTCCTGCTCTCGGTGGCCTACGGCTTCGCCATCGCGCTGGCGTCCCCGTGACCGCCCTCCTCCTCGTCGCCCTCCCCGCCGCGCTCGCCTGGGACGACCACACGCCCGCCACGCGGCTCGCGCTCGCCGACGTCCCCGCAATCTCGGCCGCGGTGGCGGTCCCGGCCGAGCCGCTCGAGGCCTTCCTCGCGGCCGAGGCGGCCCGGATCGCCGGGGTGCTGGCCGCCGAGGAGCGCTGGGCCCGGGCCTCCCTCCCGGCCTGGCCCCCCCGGCCCGACGACCTCGCCTTCGACGCCTCGGCGACGCCCCTGCTCCCGGGATTCCTCGCTGCCATCCGGGTGAATCCCGACGCCCGGCTCCCCCTCTACGTGGCCCTCCCCCCCGGCGCCCCCCCGCCCGTCGCCCCGCTGCCGGCCTCGGCCATCACCACGCTCGCCGATCCGGGCTCGCTCACCGGCGTCGGGTTCGCCGCCCTCGAGCCTGGGACACCGGTGCCACCCCTCGACGTGCTCGCCACGGCGGCCACCGAGCCGGACTGCGGCCTGGACATCGGGCTCTTCGAGGACAACGGCACCCCGGCCGGCCTCCGGTACGGCTTCGGGCTCCAGCCCTTCGGCAACCCCGAGCTGGACTTCGGCAGCCAGGCTCCCTTCCACATGGGGTTCTACCAGGAGGCCCGGATCGTCTACCTGCTGGCGGGCTTCCTCGAGCGGAGCTGGCCGGAGGCCCGGATCCACCTGTACACCGCCCTCGCCCGGGAGGCGTTCGCCAGCGGCCACGACTACTGGGGCTGGCGCTTCACGGGCTGGGCGCTCCACTACGTCCAGGACCTCGTGCAGCCGTACCACGCCCGGGTCCTGCCCGGCGTGAGCGTGCCCCGGATGCTGTGGATCAACACGCTCGCGCTGCTCGGATTCCCGCGGTCCAAGCAGGACGCCGTCCAGCTCGTGAGCAACCGGCACCTCGCGCTGGAGGGCTTCGTCCGGGAGGCCCTGGCCCGGGAGGCGGCGGACGGGTCTGGCCCGCTCTCGGCGGCCCTCGGCCCGTCCCCCGAGGAGTCCACCCGCCCCTTCCGGCAGGCCTCCATCCGGGGCGCGCTCACCGAGGCGTCGGCGGATCGGTCCCGGGAGGTCGACCGGGTCCTGGCGGAGAGCCTCCCGGCCCGCCTCGTGTCGGACCCCGCCTACGACTTCGGGGCGTCACCCCTCGACGATCACCTGCTCGACCTCCTGGCCGGCGATCCCACCGCGCGGGACCGCCTGACCGCCGTGGCCCGGGCGCTGATGACGTCCCTGGGGGCCTGGTCGCGCTCGTTCGTGGCGGCGGTGCAGGGCGCCGGGCTCGACGGGTAGCGGCTCAGCCGGGCGGGTCCGCCGGGACGAGGGCGACGAGCTCGCGGAGCAGGGGCCGCAGGTCGGCGCGGAACGCCAGCCGGCGCAGGGCGTGGTGGAGGCCGAGGATCGCGCGGAACACCGGCAGGAGCATGGGATCGAAGCGGAGCCGGACGAAGTCGAGCGGCCGCTCCTGCTTGAGGCGCCCGATCCGCACGAGGAGCGGATCGTCGGCGAAGTGGTAGGGGCCGCGAAACGGCGGGGCCACGATGCGGGCGAGGTCCAGGGCAAAGGCGCGAGCCCGGCCCGGGCGCAGGCGGACCTCGAACCCGGCCGCGGCCAGCGCCTCGAGCACCCGGTCGCCGTCGCGGAAGGGGCCGTCCGCGAGGAGCGCGACCAGCCCGGCGAGACCCCGCACCCTGGCCGGCGGCACCCGGGCCAGCGCGCCGAGGTCGAGCAGGCCCAGGCGGCCGTCGGGCAGGACCACGAAGTTGCCCGGGTGGGCGTCGGAGTTGACCAGGCCAGCCGCGAACAGGGGACCCAGGACCGCACGGACGAGCTGGAGCCCGAGCCGGTGGCGTGCCTCGGCCGAGCCGGGCAGGTCGACGACGGCGTGGAGCGTGGGACCGTCGAGCCGATCGAGCACGAGCACCCGGTCCGTGGAGATGGCCTCGTACGCGCGGGGGACCACGAGGTCGGGCCAGCGGGCGACCGCGGCGGCGAGGCGGACGCCGGCCACGGCCTCGGCCCGGTAGTCGAGCTCGGCCTCGGTCGCCTCGCGAAGGGCCCGGAAGTAGCGGCCTGTGTCGATGAGGAGGCCGCCCGCGCCGACCGTGGCGGTGAGGCCGGAGAGCAGGTCGAGATCGTGGAGGAGCGCCTCGGCCACACCCGGGTACTGGATCTTGACCGCCACCGGCGTGCCGTCGGGCAGGGTGGCCCGGTGGACCTGCCCGATGGACGCGGCCGCGAAGGGCTCGCGCTCGAAGGCGGCGAAGCGGGCGAGCGCCCCCGGCCCGAGCTCCGCCTCCAGCACCCCGAGGATCGCCTCGGACGGCAGGCCGGGGGCCTCGTGGAAGAGGCGGCCGAGCCGCTGGACGGCCGGATCGGGGAGGCTGTCCGCCACCTGGGCGAACACCTGCCCGAACTTGAGCGAGAGGGCCTTCAGATCGCCGAGCGTGGAGAAGAGCGCCTCGCCCAGCGCGCCTCCGGCCTCGGGATCGCCGGCGCGGGCGGCGGCGTGGTCCGCCACCCAGGCCCGACCCATCCGGGGTGCGAGGCCCGCGATGCGCCCCAGGCGCTTCAGCCGACCGGTGGGGATCGAGGGAGGGGGCACGGGATCCAGGGGAGGGGGGGATGTATCCCGGTCCCTGCGGGATAGAGTCCCTCGCGTTCCCGGAGATCCCATGCGCCGCGCCCCGCGACTCCTCGCCCTTGCCCTCTTGGCGCTCGGGCGCCCCGGTCCGGCCCGAGCCGCCGGGCAGCCGGCGGAGGTCCACCGGGGCGTGGACCTCGAGCGGTACCTGGGCACCTGGTACGAGATCGCCTCGTACCCCGCGTTCTTCCAGCGGGGCTGCACTGCCAGCACGGCCCGGTACACGCGCGACGCGTCCGGCGCCCTGCGCGTACGCAACGCCTGCCGCAAGGGGGGCCTCGACGGGAAGTTGTCGGCGGTGGAGGGGTACATCCGCGTGCCCGATCCCGCCGATCCCGCCCGCCTGAAGGTCTCCTTCTTCCGGCCCTTCTGGTCCGACTACTGGATCCTGTGGGTGGACGAGGGCTACCGCGTGGCCCTCGTGGGCACCCCCGACCGGGACTACCTCTGGATCCTGGCCCGCACGCGCACCCTGGACGAGGCCACCTGGAACGCGGCGCTCGAACGGCTGCGGGCCGGCGGCTGGGACACCGACCGGCTGAACCGCACCCTGCAGCCCGCCGAGTGACCGGCGTGCACGCCGTCGTCGCCCTTCTGATGGGGCTGGCCGCGGGCCCCGCCGGAGCGGAGCCGCCCTGGCCGGGCGCCACCGGGTCCGTGGCACCGGCCCCCTGCCCCTACCCCTGGCTCGTCGCGTGCGAGCCGGGGCAGGCGCTGTCCCGGCGCGTGCCACCGCCCGAGGGTTGGGTCCGGGTGGACCTCGCACCGGGCTCCTTCGGGGCCTGGCTCCGGGACCTCCCGCTCAAGCCCGGGAAGCCGGCGGTCCTCCTGCACGACGGCCGTCGGAAGGGGAACCAGGCCGCGCACGCGGCGGTCGTGGACCTCGATGTCGGGCCTGCCGACCTCCAGCAGTGCGCCGACGCGGTGCTCAGGCTGCGCGCAGAGTGGCTCTGGGCGGTGGGCCGGGCCGACGAGGTGGCGTTCCGGTTCACGTCGGGCGACCTGGCCGCGTGGTCGAGGTGGCGCGACGGGTGGCGGCCGAAGGTGGAGGACGACCGGGTGTCCTGGTCGAATCGGGCCACGCCGGACGTCGGCCGCGGGGCGTTCCGCGGGTACCTGGACACGGTGTTCACCTACGCCGGCACCCTCTCGCTGGCCGCGGAGACAGCGCCCGTACCCGACCCGCGCTCCCTGCGACCCGGAGACGTGATCGTGCAGGGCGGCTCACCCGGCCACGCCGTCCTCGTGGTGGACATGGCCGGGAACGCCTCGGGCGACCTCCTCTTCCTGCTGGCCCAGGGGTACTCGCCGGCCCAGGACGTCCACGTGCTCGTGAACCCGGCCGATCCCGCGGCGAGCCCATGGTACCGGCTCGAGGACCTCGACGACCCGATCGTCACCCCGGAGTGGACCTTCCGGTCGGGCTCCGGGGGGAGCCCGCTCCGGACGTGGACCCAGCCCCCGCGCTGATCCTACATGTTCCTCCGGTACTCCCCGCCCACCTCGAACAGGGTGCGGGTGATCTGGCCCAGGGTGGCCACGCGGACGGTGGCCACGAGCTCCGCGAAGATGTTGCCGCCTGCCGCCGCCACCTCCCGGAGCCGGGCCAGCGCGGCCGGGGCCTCGACCGCGTGCGCGGCCTGGAAGCGCCGGACCGACTCGATCTGGGCGTTCTTCTCCTCCGGGGTGGCGCGGCGGAGTTCCACCCGCGGCTGCTCCCAGTCCCCCGAGAGCGTGGCCGGGTCCAGGAACGTGTTGATGCCCACGATCGGGTACGAGCCGTCGTGCTTCTTGTGCTCGTAGTAGAGCGACTCCTCCTGGATCTTCCCGCGCTGGTACATCGTCTCCATGGCCCCCAGCACGCCGCCGCGACGGGAGATGCGCTCGAACTCCTTTAGGACGGCCTCTTCCACGAGGTCCGTGAGCTCGTCCACGATGAAGGCGCCCTGGAGGGGGTTCTCGCACCGGGTGAGCCCGAACTCCTTGGAGATGATGTACTGGATGGCCATGGCCCGGCGCACCGACTCCTCTGTGGGGGTGGTGATGGCCTCGTCGTAGGCGTTGGTGTGCAGGGAGTTGCAGTTGTCGTAGAAGGCGAGCAGCGCCTGGAGCGTGGTCCGGATGTCGTTGAACTGGATCTCGCGGGCGTGCAGCGACCGGCCGGAGGTCTGGATGTGGTACTTGAGCATCTGGCTGCGCGGATCACCGCCGTACTTGCGGTCGAGCACGATGGCCCAGATGCGGCGGGCGACGCGGCCCATCACGGTGTACTCGGGATCCACGCCCACCGAGAAGAAGAAGGACAGGTTGGGCGCGAACGTGTCCACCGACATGCCGCGCGCCAGGTAGTACTCCACGTAGGTGAAGCCGTTGGCGAGCGTGAACGCCAACTGGGAGACCGGGTTCGCGCCGGCCTCGGCGATGTGGTAGCCGCTGATGGACACCGAGTAGTAGTTGCGGACGTCGTTCCGGACGAAGAACTCCTGGATGTCGCCCATCATCTTGAGGGCGAAGTCGGTCGAGAAGATGCAGGTGTTCTGGCCCTGGTCCTCCTTGAGGATGTCGGCCTGGACCGTGCCCCGTACGGTGGACAGCGTCCGGGCCCGGAGCGCCGCGTCCTCCTCGGGCGTGGGCTCCCGCCCCTCGTTTTCGCGGAACAGGTCGCGCTGCTGGTCGATGGCCGCGTTGAGGAACATGGCCAGCACGACCGGCGCGGGGCCGTTGATGGTCATGGACACGCTCGTGAGCGGATCGCAAAGGTCGAAGCCTGAGTAGAGGATCTTGACGTCGTCGAGGTGGGGGACGGAGACGCCGCTCTCGCCCACCTTGCCCCAGATGTCGGGCCGCTCGTCCGGATCCTGGCCGTAGAGCGTGACCGAGTCGAACGCGGTGGACAGGCGCTTGGCCTGCTCGCCCCGGCACAGGTAGTGGAAGCGGGCGTTGGTGCGCGCCGGTCCGCCCTCCCCGGCGAACATGCGCTTGGGGTCCTCGAAGGTGCGCTTCAGCGGGTACACACCGGCGGTGTACGGGAACTGGCCGGGGAAGTTCTCGAGGAGGCCCCAGCGCAGGAGATCGCCGGCGTCCTCGTAGCGGGGCACCGCCACGCGGGACACCATCGTGTGCGCGAGGCTCTCGACCCTGAGCGGCTGCCGGATCTCGCGGCCCCGCACGCTGTAGACGAACTCGTCGCCCGACCAGAGCGCCTTCTGCAGGGGCCAGCCCTCCAGCCACGCCTGGGCGCGGGGATCCTGCTCCTCTGCCACCGAGGCGAGGCGCTCCTCGATCGCAGCCCGGCCGTCCAGGTCCTCCACCTCGGCGAGCGCTCCCTGGAGCGCCGCCACCCGGCGGGCGATCCGGACCTGGCGCTCGACCCAGGCCCGGTAGCCCCGCACGGTGTCGGCGATCTCGCCCAGGTACCGCTCGCGGTCGGGCGGGATGATGGTGCGCTGGGGCGGCGACGAGCGGTGCGGCGGACGGGGCACCACGGACTCGGCCGGCCGGTTCCAGCGGGCAGCCACGAGGTCGAGGACGTGGCGGTAGAAGGCGTTCACCCCCGGATCGTGGAACTGGCTGGCGATGGTGGCGAACACGGGGAGGTCGTCGTCGGGCGAGGCGAAGTCCGTGCGCTCGCGCCGGACCTGCTTGCGCACGTCGCGCAGGGCGTCCTCGCCGCCGTGCCGCTCGTACTTGTTGAGCACCACGGCGTTGGCCGCCGCGAGCATCTCGATCTTCTCGAGCTGCGACGAGGACCCGTACTCCGGGGTCATCACGTAGAAGGACAGGTCCGCCACCTCGGTGATGGCGCAATCGCCCTGCCCGATGCCGGAGGTCTCCACCAGCACGAGGTCGAATCCGGCCCGCTGGCAGACCGTGACCGCGGGCCGGACGGCGGCGGCGATCTCCCCCTTGAAGCCTCGGGTGGCGAAGGATCGGAAGAAGCAGCCCTCGCCGTGGACGGCGTTCATGCGGATGCGATCGCCGAGCAGGGCCCCGCCCGTGCGGCGCCGCGACGGATCCACGGCCAGGACCGCGACCCGGTGGTCGGGATGGTCCGCCCGGTAGCGGCGCACGACCTCGTCCACCAGCGTGGACTTGCCCGCCCCACCCGTCCCGGTGAAGCCGAGGACCGGAGCGGGATCCGGGCCCGGCCCCTGGTCGATGATGGCCCGCAGGTCGGCCGGCATGGCGCCGGGCCGGTCGATCTCGGCCTCCACCAGGGTCAGCGCCCGCGCGAGGGCGCCGACCTCGCCGGCCTCGAGGTGACCGGCGGTGAAGCCCGCGTCCGCCGTGAGGTCCTGGTCGCACTGGCCGATGAGGTCCCGGACGATGCCCACCAGCCCCAGCCGGCGGCCGTCCTCCGGGCTGTAGATGCGGGTGATGCCACAGGCGTGGAGTTCCCGCATCTCCTCGGGCACGATGACCCCGCCGCCGCCGCCGAAGATGCGCACGTGCGAGGCGCCGCGCTCCACCAGCATGTCCCGCATGTAGCGGAAGAACTCCATGTGCCCGCCCTGGTAGGACGACACGCAGATGCCGTGTGCGTCCTCCTGGAGCGCGGCCTCCACGATCTCCGCCACGGACCGGTTGTGGCCCAGGTGGATGACCTCCGCACCCTCCGCCTGGAGCAGGCGGCGGATGATGTTGATGGAGGCATCGTGGCCGTCGAAGAGGCTCGCGGCGGTGACCAGGCGGACGTACCGGGGGGCCGGCTCGATGGACATGGGGGGCACCTCGTCCGGGCGTGGAGGCCGGACCTACCCCGATTGCGGGGTGGGGCCAACCCCTGGCCGGCCCGCGGGTCCTACGCGCCGATTCGACAATGCAGCATTTCTTTCCAATCGCTCTTCGGGTAGACTCGGACACGAACTCCCGACGAAATCATCACCGCGCCATCTCGTTCCATCCGACAGGCCATGGACGACACCCGGCCCTACCACCTGAGGCTTCACGCCCCCGATTCCCGGCCGCTCGCGCCGACGATGGCCGCCCGCCGCCGGCTCGCGGCCACGGTCCTGGCGGTGGGCGACGCCTGGGGCCTCCTGGCCTTCCGGGCCTCGGGCGCAGACCTGGTCCTGCTGGCCGCCTGTGGCCGGGCGGGGGCGGGCCGCCTGGCCCAGGCCACGGCCGTGGCCCTGCGCCGCACGCTGGCCCTCCCCCGGCTCGGTCGCGCCACCCTGGAACCCGTGTCCCACGACCTTCCCGAGCGGCTCCGGGTCGTGCTCACGGATCCCGATCGCCGGGATCCCCTCCACGACGCCAGCGCCCTGCCCGACCTCCTGGGCCTGCGCGTCCTCGGGGCGGGGGCGAGGCGGCGCCACGCGGCGCTCGCGCCGGGCGTGGAACGCGCGGACCTCCTCGCGCTCCTGGGCGTCCCCGACCTCGAGCCCTCCGCCGACCCCGCCTTCCTCGCCGACGGGGCGGCCGCGGCCGTGGGCCTGCCGGACCTCGCTTCCAACGTCCCGCTCGCGGTGGCGGCGCGCGCTGCGGTGGTGGCGATCGCCGGGCCCCGCCTCGGCCTCCCGGCCGTGGCCGGGCTCCTGGGGGTCACCCGGCGTGCGGCCCACAACTTCCGGGCCCGTGGCGCCGATCCCACGCTCGTGGAGGCGGTCCGCCTGCAGTCGGGGCTGAGGGTGGCGCTGTTCCGGTAGGGGCCCCGGCCGGGACCGGGGTATGGTGGGGTCCGGACCCGCCGCGAGGAGATCCCATGCGCGCCGTCCCGTTCGCCCTCGCCCTCGCCGCCTGCGCCGACGGTGCCGGTTCCTCCGACGACCCGTACGCCGAGTGCATGGAGGATCCTGAGGCCGAGTGCTGCGCCAACGCCGACTGCGACGGCGGAGCGATCTGCTGGTTCTCGTACATCTGCTCCCCCGCACCCGACGGCACGACGGCGTGCTCGCAGTGGACCGGCGATCGGGCCTGCCACCCCCGCTGCGAGGACGGCGCCTGCGACGACCTGCAACTCACCTGCACCGAGGTCGAGATCTTCCCCGGCTCGGACCACGGGGAGACGTACGCGCTGTGCCTCTGATCCCGGGCTCCGTGGGTTCCGGCCCGTGAGTCCGGTGGGATCTCCGAGGAGGAACCATGGAGATCGCCGATCTTAGCCCCCAACGGCACGACCTGTTCGCCTGCTGTCTGGAGGACTGGTCCGAGGACGCGAAGGAGGGCGCGCCCCGGCGCGCCGCCTGGGTGGCGCGCCGTCTCGCCGAGGGCCTCCGCGCGAAGCTGGCCATCGACGACGACGGCGCCGTGGCCGGGATGATCCAGTACCTGCCGGTCGAGCGGACCTGGGTGGTGGGCGAAGGCCTGTACTTCGTGCCGTGCACCTGGGTCCACGGCCACCGGCAGGGCCGCGGCGATCGCCGGGGCCGGGGCATGGGGAGCGCCCTGCTCGAGGCCGCAGAGGCCGACGCGCGGGCGCTGGGCGCCACCGGCCTCGCAGCGTGGGGTCTCTGGCTCCCCTTCTGGATGCGGGCCTCCTGGTACCGGAAGCACGGATACCGCCGGGTGGACCGCCAGGGCATGGCCGCCCTCGTGTGGAAGCCCTTCGCCCCCGGCGCCCGGCCGCCTCGGTGGTCGCGGGCGCCCCTCCGCCTGCCCGAACCCCTGCCGGGCAGGGTCCCGGTGGTGGCCTTCGCCACCGGCTGGTGCATGGCGGTGAACATGGGGATCGAGCGGGCGCTGCGTGCGGCCGCCGAGTTCGGCGACGCTGTCGACGTCCGGGTGTTCGACACCTCGGATCCCGCGGTGGCCGCCGAGTGGGGCCGCCGGGGCGACGCCCTGTACGTGGACGGCCGCGAGGTCAACCTGGGGCCGCCGCCGTCCTACGCGAAGGTCCACGGGATCCTGGCGAAGCGCGTGGCGCGCCGGGTCCGGCGGTAGGGTAGGGTGCCTTCCGTGTGCACGCCGGACACCGTCCCCCGCCATCGCCGGGCTTCCGCCGCCCGACCCGCGATCACGCTCGGGCTGGCCGCCAGCCTGCTCGCCGGCTCGGGCTGCACCGGGGCCGACGACTCGGGCGATGGCGAGAGCGGCCTCCCGCCCGGCACGACCACCGACACCTTCCCCGCCTTTCGCGACCACGTCCCCTCGAACCTCCTTGTGGTCTCCATCGAGACCTTGAGGCGCGACCACCTCGCCCGCTACGGCTCGGATCGCAGCCTCATGCCCTTCCTCGAGGGTCTGGCGGCCGAGGGCGTGGTGCTCGACGCCCACCGATCCTGCACGAACTGGACCTTCCCGGCGGTGTTCTGCTACACCACCGGCGCGGACGCCACCCACGCAGGCTGGGTGCCCCGGTACGACACCGCGACCCGCGTACCCATGCCGGACCTGCCCACCCTGGCGGGGTGGCTCTCCGAGGCCGGGTTCTACACAATGCTGGCCTCCTCGGTCGATTGGCTCTCCTCGGAGTGGAACACGGACGCCGGGTACCAGGTGTCCAAGTCCACGGAGGCGAAGGCGTCCGCGCTGTGGGACTTCGGCCTGCAGATGCTCGACGGTGCGCAGGACCAGGGCCTCGACCGTTGGTTCCTGCACCTCCACTTCAAGGAGCCCCACTCCCCCTACAATCCGCCCCCGGAGTACCTCGGAGGCCTGGCCGAGCTCGACCCCATTCCGTACGACCTCTCGACCAACCGGGGACACGACGAAGCCCGTGTCGCGCTCACCGGCCTCTCCGAGGAGGAGCGGGATCTCGTCCTCGCGCACATACACGTCCGCTACGAGGGCGAACTCCGCTGGTTGGACGACCAGATGGCGGAGGCCTGGCACAAGCTCGGGGAGCGGGGATTCCTGGACGACGCGTTGCTGGTCGTCTGGAGCGACCATGGCGAGCAGTTCTGGGAGCGAGGCGAGGTCGGGCACGCCTGCGCGCTCCACGCCGAGGAGAACGACGCGCTCGCCTTCTTCTGGGCCCGGAACGTCGTCCCCGGTGCGTGGGACGGCCCCACCGCCCACCCCGACCTCGCGGCCACGATCCTCACGCTCGAGGGGCTTGACGTGCCCCCCGAGGTGGGTGGCCTCCCGCTCGGGACGGCGCCCGCGGACCGCCCCTGGCTGGGGTGGAGCCTGGGGCGCCTCGGTCCCGTCCAGGCCGTGGCGCTCGATGCGTTCAAGCTCCACTACCGGTGGAACACCGGCGAACGGGAGCTGTACGACCTGGCGGTCGACCCGGCTGAGCAGTTCGACCTCTACACCCCGGAGCATCCCCAGGTGGGAACCCTCTGGACGCACCTGCGGCCCGAGGTGGAGGCGCTGGCCGGCCTCGTGCCCGAGTACACGCCGGTCGAGCCGGACCCGTGACGCGGCCGACAGCCGTGCGCACCTCGGTGGCACCCGGAGCGGACGGCGGGCGTTCCGCGGGCTCCACGCGCGCGGGGCGGTGGGCAGGCGAGATCGCGCTCCTCGCCGCCGTCCTCGCCGTCGCCGTGGCCTGGACCTGCGCCCCCTGGGCCTGGGATGCGTCCTTCGTGTTCACCGAAACCGATGCCCAGACCTCGGCCCTGACCATGACCCACCTGCAGGACGTCCTGACGGGCCGTGCGACGCTGGCCGAGGCCCCCGTCGGACAGCCGTTCCCGGGCGCCTTCGGGTGGACGGACTGGCAGCTCGGCCAGGCCGTGATCACGCTCCCGATCCGGCTCCTCGGCGTGGGCCGGGAGCGTGTCTACATGCTGGCGAGCCTCCTGGGCCTCCTGCTCACCGCGCTGGCCTGCCACGCCGCCTCGCGGGCGTTCTCCGGGCCCGGCCTGCACAACGTCGTCGCCGCCCTGGTCGGCGGCTTCGGCCCCCTCCACCTGGCCCGCACGGCCGATGCCAACCTCCTCCACCACGAGTGGGCCCTCCTCGCGCCCCTGCTCGTGGGCCTGGGCGCACGGGGCCGTCCCCGCCTCGCGCTCCTGGGCGGCCTGCTCGCCGGTACGGCGTTCCACTTCGGCCTGTACATGGGGCTCCATGCCGTCCTGGCGTTCGTCGTGGTGGGCGCGATCCTGGCCCGCGGCCGCGCGCTCGGCCTCGCGATGGCGGGCCTCGCGCTCGGCCTGCTCACGGCTGCGCCCGTGGCCGTCCAGTACCTGCAGACCGCGGCGCGGTGGGGGTTGAGCATCGATCCCGGGGAGACGGTGGCCACCTCGTGGCGGCCCGCCAGCCTGTTCGCCCCCACCTCGGGGGCGCCGCTCCACGCGTCCCTCGTGCCGATGTGGGTCGGCGACCTCGTCAACCCGGTCAACCCCGGGTACCTCGCACTGGGGCTGGCCCTCGTGGGGTTGGTCCTGACCCGCGGGCGCCGCGCGTACGCGGTCGCGGGGGTGGCCCTGGCCGCCGCCCTCCTCGCCCTCGGTCCGAGCATCGCGGCCGGCATCCCGGGGCCGGCGGCGCTGCTGGGGGGCAACGTGCGCGCCCCCGTCCGATGGATGTTCCTCGTCCATGCCGCCGTCTCGCTGTGGGCCGCGGCGGCGGTCGGGGCCTTCCTCCGCCGGCTCCCCGCGTGGAGCCGGCCGGTCCTCCTGCTGCCCGTCCTCGGGATCCTCCTCCTCGAACTCCCGCGCTCCACGTCCGTCCCCGCCCGGAAGGTCGCGCCGGACGCCGTGTACGACCTGCTGCAGACGCCGGAGGTCCGGGGCCCCCTGTACGAGCGGTTCCGCCGGGGCTGTGCCTGCGACGGCGTCCCCCACCTGCGCGCGGCCCTGGAGCACGGGCTTCCCCTCGCCGGTGAGCACGTCGCACGCCGGTTCCAGCTCATGCGGCGCTGGAAGCTGCTCGCCGGGGCATGGCCACGCCCGGATGCCGTGCTCCTCCTCGAGGCCAGCGGCGTGCGGCTCGTGCTGGAGCACCCTCCCCTGAAGGGGACCCCCCCCGAGGGGCTGGCGTGCCGCATCCACCAGCGCCACCGGCTCTGCGTGCTGCCCGAGCGCTCCCTGCCCCCGGTCGACGCCGTGTCGCCCGACGGGACCGGTGCCTGGGTGGGGATGCGCTGGACGGTGGAGGCGTCGCCCCGGGTGATCCTCGCGTGCGGCGAGCGCGAGGAGGCCAGTCGCACCGAACCGTGGGCCATCCTGTCCGAGGTGCGCAACGGGCTCGGGGCCCCGCTCGACGTCTTCCTCCAGGCCCCGTGCCCGACGCCACCGGTCGCCTCCTCACCCGGCGGCGTGCCGCTGCGGCTCCGCTGACGCCCACCCGCCACGCAGCCGGGCCTGGGCGCCCTCCCCCACGCCTCGTCCCGGGGGGCGCATTACGTGGCAGGCATGGCGATCGAGCGGAGAACGCGATCCCGAGAACGGCTCATGAGCCTCGCCCTGGGCACGGGGGTCGCCCTCGTGGCGTGGCTCGGGGTTGAGGTGGCCGTGTCCCGGTGGGTGGAGATCCCGCCCGAGCCGTACCCCGAGACCTTCGGACCCGTGCATCTCACGGGCAACGCGCTCCTGCGCTACGACACGCGCCTCCTGTGGCGCCAGGCGCCCGGAGTGTCCATCCCGACGAGGATCGCCAACGGCACCCCGTTCACGGTGACCACCAACGCCCTCGGCCTCCGCGACGATCCCTTCCCGGTCCACCCCGGGTCCTGGCGGGTGCTGAGCCTGGGCGATTCCAACACCTGGGGCCAGGGCGTGGAGAACCACCAGACCTACACCAACGTCCTCGAACGCCTCCTTAAGGAGGCCCGGCCCGGCGTGGCCGTGGAGGCCCTCAACGCGGGCGTGGTGGGGTACGGCTCGGCCCAGTCCCTGCGCCTCGAGCAGGAGCTGCTCGGGGACCGGCCCTTCGACCTGGTCCTCGTCTACACCATGGGGTGCGATAGCTCGCAGGGTCCGCGCCCCGACCAGGCCTACCTCCACGGGCCGGCCGTCACCGCGCTGCTCGACGTGGCCCAGCACAGCGGCCTGTTCCGCCTGGCGCGCCGGGCCGTCCACGGAAGCGGCCGGGCAGGCCGGAACCAGGGCGACCGGCGCGCTGCCCGGGCCACGCCCGAGACCTACCGCGCGAACCTGACCCGCATGGTGTCGCTGGCTCGGGATCGGGGCGCCGAGGTCCTCCTGGTGGAACCCCTACCCGTGTGCACCCGGGACGAGTGCTCCAGCGTGCTCTCGCCTCTGGAGGACCCTTCCCGCCCACGGGCGGGGATCTCCCCGACGGAGCGATCCTACCACGACGTGATGCGCGCCGTGGCTCGGGAGACCGGCGTGGGCCTGGTCGACCTGCCCGCCCAGGTGGACGGTTGGGGACCCACCCAGGCCATCTACATCGACGCCAGCCATCCCACGGTCGAGGGGCACGCGCACATCGCGGCGGCCATCGCGACCGAGGCGCTCCCCCTCCTGGATCGCTGGCGTACAGCCCACCCTCCGGGCGTGCACCCGTGACCCTCCTCGGGACCCACCGATGACGCGCCCCGCCCGCAACGCCCCCTGTCCGTGCGGCAGCGGGCGCAAGTACAAGCAGTGCTGCGGCAAGGCGTCCCCGGGACCGCCCGGAACCGGGCGGACGCCGGCCCGGGGTGGCACCCGGACGCTGGTCCTCGCCTTTCCTCCCTACACCACCGCCGCCTCGCCCCCCCTGGGGGTCTGCCACCTGAAGGCCTGGGTGGAGCGGACGCTGCCCGGGTGGAGGGTCCGGGTCCTCGACCTCAACCTGGAGGCCCACGAGCACGTCCTCCGAGGCCTCACCTCGTCCGCAACGCCCCTTCCCCCCGGGGTCCGGCGGGAGGACCTGCTCCACGCGGCCGAGGTCTTCCACGGCGCCCACCCCGAGGAGTTCCTCGACAGGCCGCGGTACCTCCGCCTCACGCAGGCCTGGGCCCGGACCATGCCGGGCGCCCTGGTGGACCGGACGGCGCTGGAGCAGGGCCTGCACACGGGGCGCATGCCGCCGGTCATCGGGCGCCATGCCGAGCGGATCCTCCAGGAACGCCCCGATGCCGTGGGGATCTCGGTGCTCTACACCGCCCAGCAGCGGCACGCCCTCTGCCTCGCCAGGGAGATCCGCCGGCGGGAGGGAGGGATCCCCGTGATCCTCGGGGGCACGGTGTTCAACGAGGGGATCCCCACGAGCTGGACGGGGGTGGACGACCTCGCCGACTACGTCGTGGTGGGCGGAGGGGAGCACCCCCTGGTGGCGATCCTGTCCGGTCGCGCCGACGCGGAGCCCGTCGCCGGCGTGGTGCGGCTCCGGAGAGGGCGCCCCGCCGAGGCCGTACCCGCCGACTACGACGTGGACCTGGACGAGATCGGGCCGCCCGACTTCTCGGACCTGCCCCTGGACCGCTACTACTCCCCCTCCCCGGTGCTCCCGGTGGCCACGTCCCGGGGGTGCTACTGGCGGCGGTGCGCCTTCTGCTCCCACTTCCGCTCCTCGGGCCAGACCTGGCAGCAGCGATCCGTGGCCGGCGTGGTGGACGAACTGCGCGCGCACGCGGCGCGGGGCCACCGGTACTTCTGCTTCGTGGACAGCGTCGTCTCCCCGGCCCGCTTCTCGCGGCTGGCCGACGCCATCGTCGAGGCGGGGCTCGACATCCGCTACTACGCCATGGCCCGGCCGGAGCAGGCGTTCGACCAGGCCCTCCTCGCAAAGATGCGGCGATCCGGTTGTCTTTACGTGCTCTGGGGCTTCGAGAGCGGCTGCCAGCGGGTGCTCGACCTGATGGACAAGGGCACCACGGTGGCGGACACCGAGCGCATCCTGCGTGCGGCGGCCGAGGCCGGGCTCCACAACCACGTGTTCACCATCTTCGGGTTCCCCACCGAGACCGAGGCCGAGGCGCGCGAGACCCTCTCCTTCCTCGAGCGGAACCGGCCCTCCCTCTCGGTGGTGCACCGGACGAGGTTCGCCCTGGAGGAGCACTCCCTCGTCCACCGCCATCCCGAGCGCTTCTCCATCACCGCCGTGCGTCCGAAGTCCACCGCCCGCCTCTTCGACTTCGACTGCGCCACGGGCATGACCCGGGAGGACCTCGAGCGGGTCTTCGTCGAGGCGCGTCCGTTCCTCAGGAGCTTCTCCGGACACCCCTCGGTGGCGGGCGACTTCAAGTTCCGGGAGCACTGCCTCCTCGCCTACGCCCACGAGGACGAGGCCCCTCCCCGGGATCCCGGTGTGCCGCACGACCCGGGGGGTGAGGGGGCGGCGTAGGCCGGCCACGCCTGCACCCGCCCGAGGCGGCGGCCGGAGGGTCCGGGCTACGTTCCTCCTCCCCGGAGCCCCCGCCGGCCATGTCACGTCGCGTCCCGCTCCTGGCCGCCGTCCTGGCGGTGAGCACCGCCGCCTGCGGGGCTCGCGGCGGCGAGGGAGGCCCGCGCGGCCGGCGCCTCGGTCCTCGTCCTGGAGGGACACGACGCCCCGGGAGGCCGGGCCCGGTGGGGCAGCGGGGCCATGCTCCTCGCCGGCACCTCCACGCAGGCCCGCTTCGGGGTCGTCGACGATCCGGCCGCCCTCGAGGCCGACTGGGTCCGGACCACCGGGGCCGAGCCCGATGCCTGGGCCCGGGCCTTCGTGGCCGCCCAGGCCGTGGAGGTCCACGACTGGCTGGTCGGGCTGGGCCTCCGGTTCGGCGCCCTGCTCCCCGAGGCCGCCACCGGTGCCCGACGGGTCCACGTGCCCGAGGGTGGCAGCGCCGCGATCGTCCGCGCGCTGGGATCCGGCCTCGACGCCCAGGTACGGACCGGCGCCTGGGTCACCGGGCTCGTCGTCGCCGACGGCAGGGTCCGCGGCGTCGCGTGGCGCGACGCGCAGAACGGGACCCACACCCTCCGGGCCGACGCCGTGGTGCTCGCCACCGGCAGCACGCTCTCCGACGCGGATCGGGCGGCCGGGGTGGCCGCGGCGAGCCCCTGCCCGCTCGACGCCCTGATCGTCGGCAAGGACGGCGCCCTGCCCCCCGACGCCGACACCCTGGGGTTCCTCACGCCGCTCGAACCGGTCCTCCGGAATCCGGACGCCATCGGCACCTACCCCCACGTGCTCCCCATCGGGGGCGACTTCCCCCGCCTGGACGTGTCCCGTGCGATCTGGGTGGATGGGGAGGGCCGGCGGTTCTTCGACGAGCGCGAGTGGGCCTCCACGCGCGCGGCCCTCGCGGTGCAGGGCCTCCCCGGCTGCGTGGCATGGGCCGTCTTCGACGAGCCCCTCGCACCCGACATCCTGGCCAGGGTGCCGGCGGAGCTGCGCGCGGCCGCCCTGGCCGGGGAGCGGATCCTCCTGCACCGGGACTCCGTGGAGACGCTGGCGGCCGTGATGGACGCCGATCCCGCCGTCCTCGCCGCGACACTGGACGAGGCGGCCCGAACCCCCGGCCCAGGCCGCCCGCCCGCCCCCCGGACCCCCCCCTTCTGGGCCGCGCGGTTGGGGCTCACGGCGGGCAAGTCGTGGGGAGGTGTGGCCACCGAACTCGACGGCCGCGTGCTCGATCGCGCGGGACGGCCCGTGCCCGGCCTCTTCGCGGCCGGCGAGTTCACCGGGATGGGCGGGGGGAGCCTGGGCGCCCCCTTCGGGTTCGAGGGGAGCCTCTCCCCGGTGGTCTGGTCCGGCCGCGTGGCGGGGCGATCGGCCGCCGGTCACTGATCCGCGCCCTGGGCGGATGCTGGACGCCGCGCCCGCCCTTGCGCGTCGGCTCCGTCCTGGCGATGCTGGCCTCCACGAAGCCACCCGGAGACTCTCCGTGACCCGCTCTGCCCTCCTCCTCCTCACCCTCGCCGCCTGCCAGGGCGACCAGGATCTCGACACCCCCACCCCGCCGCCGGCGATCGCCCCGTTCGCCGACACCGCGCCGCTCACTCCGCTCGGGGAGGAGGCGATCGCGACCGCCCCGGCCTGGCTCCGGGCGGACCTCGCCATCGCGCTGCGGAAGCAGGAGGCGGCACGCGCGGACGCGCTCGCGGCCCAGGTCGTCGACGTCGAGGATCCCCGCTACATCGACGAGATCGCGTTCACCATCGCCCACACGAGTCCCGAGGCGCTCGCGGACGAGGATTTCTTCCCGGAGCTGCTCGCGCTGAACGCCCGGCTGATCTACGAGCACGACGCCGAACTGGACTACGTGGAGCTCGTGGAGACGGGCGTCGCGGGAGAGGACGACGACTTCTGGACCACCGCGACGTACCAGTACCTCGTGGACGGGGATCAACCGAGCGAGCTGACGATCGATCGCGACATCTACTACTGGTTCGTCGTCCACCCCCGGATCGAGGACGAGAATCCGTGGTTCATCGACGGTTGGGACGCGTGCAGTTCGCGGACGCTCGAGTGCGCGGCCACGCCCGACGAGGGGTGGTTCTGGCGCGAGTTCCTCTGGAACGCCGCCACCGACAGCTGCCCGACCGAGGGCCACTGCCCCACCCTCGACACCTGGCTGCCGGGAGTCTCCCACGTCTGGAACGGGCTCGGGTACGGCGACGCCGAGGGCGCGATCCGCGAGATCGTCGAGTTCACGCTGTCGGAGCCGGTGGAGGGGTACCGCTGGCTCGTCTTCGGGGCCTCCGGCGAGCGCTCGATCCAGCCGAACCGCATCTACGGCCTCGGCCGCGGCAACTGCGGCGAGTGGGCGGACATGACCACCGCCCTGGCACGCACCGCGCTCATCCCCAACGCCAACGCGAGCCCGGCCTCCTGGGATCACACCTGGAACGCGTTCTACGACGGGACCTGGGTGGAGTGGGAGCCGGTCAACTTCTGGATCGATCACCCGTACGGCGTGCCGTACTCCAACTACATCACGCGCGGCGACGGGCTCGTGCTCCTGCAGACGCCGGACTACACCGACCAGTACTTCACCATGGAGATCGAGGTGCTCGACAGCGAGGACACCCCGGTCCCCGGCGCCTCGGTCTCGGTCTGGTCGCCCTGGGTGATCCACGGCACCGAGTACTGGTCCTACGCCGGCGAAGCGCCGACGGACGGGGACGGCGTCGCGACCTTCCCGCTGGTGGCGCAGCAGGAGTACGCGATCCGGGTGGAGGCGCCGATCGGCTCCTGGCCGACCGAGGCGGGGTACATCGCCCACGCGTCGAGAGACGTGGACGTGGGCGAGACCGACGTGAAGCGGTACTCGCTCGAGGCGGCGTTGCCCTCGGTGCTGCCGGCGACCGAGGTCGGCCTCGCCGGTGAGGCCGAGGCGACGCTCGCGCTCACGTTCGCCGACCTCGGCGCGCGCTTCACGCCGCTCTCCCAGCGGTTCGGGATCACCTACACCGTCGAGGCGACGGTCCCGGAGATCCAGGTGGTCCTCGTGGACGCCGACAACTACGCGCTCATCGAGGCGGGCCAGCCGTTCGAGGCCGCCTGGATCGGCCCTGCCGCCGACGTCGACCTCGAGATCCCGCTCGCGCACGACTGGTACCTGGTGCTCTCCAACGCGGCCCAGATGAGCACGGCCGTCACCGGGACCCTGGGGGTCGACCTGGAACCGCTCGACACGGACGCCTGGGAGGAATCCGCGACCCCGCTCGTGCTGCCCTGGGCGCTGCTCCCCGGCGGCCGGATCGCCGTGCGCATCACGCCTGGGGCGTGAGCCGTGCGCCGAGCACCCTGGCTCGCCCTCGCCCTGCTCCTCGGAGCCTGCCGCCCCGAGTCCCCCGCTCCTCCTGGGGGTCCCTCGACCGGACGGGACCCCACCGAGGTCGCCCTGACCGCGAGCGTGCTGTCCGTGGGCGAGGCGTCCATCGAGGTACTGGGTCCCCAGGGCGTGCTCCGGCTGGTGCCCCGCCAGGGATCCGCGGCCGCGTTCCTGGCGGACGTCCCCCACGCGCCCGGGACGACGCTGAGCTTCACGACCCTCGCCTCGACCGCGGAGGAGCGGACCGTGGTGGGCGTCCGGGTACACACGGGCCTCCCCATCGCCTACGGCCGGGTGGTCGGGCTGGACACGCGGGCGATCGTCCTGGAGAGCCCCCTGGGCCGGAGGACCTTCGCCCGGAACCGCTGGTCGGACGTGCCCGCCGAGGTCGAGGTGGGCCGCTGGGTCGGCCTGAAGCACTACGGGGTGCCCCGCCCCGGGGACCCGGACGGCGACCAGCGGACGGTCCTCAACGTGATGCCGCTGCCGGGAGAGATCGTGGAGCGCGGCGTGGTGCTGCGCGTCGAGGCCGGTCCGCCCCGCGTTGCGGTGCTGGCCACCATCAAGGGCGAGCGGACCATCGAGCTCCCCGCGGCCGAGGTCGCGGCCGGGAGCGCGGTCGAGATCCGCAGGGCTCCCTCGGCCCCCCCGGAGGACACGGTCGTCACCGCGATCACCCCTCCATTCCCGTTCATCGGCAAGCTCGTCGAGCGCGAGGCCCCCGACCGGGTCCGGATGGTGGACGCCTGGGGCCAGGTCCTCGGCCAGGTCGTGCTGGCCCTCGCCTCGCCGGCGGTCTTCGCCGACACCATCGTCCCCGGCGACCTCGTCGAGCTCGCCTACCGGATCCCCCCCGAAGGCCTGTCCGTGGCGGTCGAGGCGCGGGAGCGGGAGCTCTCCCCCGTCTACTTCGGCCGGATCCTCAGGCTCCGCCTCCCCGGCCCGGACTCGCGGGGCGAGCTCGAGCTGGTCACGCTCCAGCGCCAGCACAAGGTGCTCGACCTCACCGCCGACACCTTCGTCCCGGTCCCCATCCGGGAGGGCGACGACGCCGACGTGGGCTACGAGCGGGGATCCGTACCGGAGACGGCCCGTTTCGTGGTCAAGGAGTAGGGCGGGCCGACCGCGATCCGCCTACCCCTCCCACCGCCACTGCTGAGCCAGCGGGACGCGGCGGCCGGTGCCGAAGGCGTGCGGCGTGACCCGCAGGCCGGGGGCGGCCTGCCAGCGCTTGTACTCGCTGCCCGCCACCAGGCGCACCACCCGGTGCACGGCGACCGGGTCGTGGCCGCGGGCCACGATGTCGGCCGGATCCACCTCGTCCTCGAGGTAGAGGCGGAGGATCGCGTCGAGCACGGAGTAGGGCATGAGCGATCGCTCGTCCTCCTGGTCCGGGGCCAGCTCGGCCGAGGGCGGCCGCTCGAGGATGCGGCGGGGGATGACCTCCTCGTCGCGGTCGAGCCACCGGGCCAGGCGGTAGACGTCGGTCTTGAACACGTCGGAGATGACCGCGAGGCCGCCGGCCATGTCGCCGTGAGGGTGCAGTAGCCCACCGCGGCCTCGCTCTTGTTGCCCGTGGTGAGCACGAGGTGGCCCTCCTTGTTGGAGAGGGCCATGACCAGGGCGCCGCGCACGCGGGCCTGGAGGTTCTCCTCCGCAACGTCGAACGATCGGTCGGCGAAGCGCTCGGCGAGGGTGGCCCGGAGGGCCTCGTAGGGGCCCTGGATGGGGAGGACCAGGAAGCCCGTGCCGAGGTGCCGGGCGAGCTCCCGGGCGTCCTCGAGGGAGATCGGAGAGGAGTAGGGGCCGGGCATGGCCACCCCGAGCACGTTCGCGGGGCCCAGGGCCCGCGCCGCGAGCGCGCATACGACGGCCGAGTCGACCCCGCCCGAGAGGCCGAGCACCGCGCTCCGGAAGCCGCAGCGGGCGGCGTAGTCCCGGATGCCCAGGGTGAGCGCCTCGACCACCTCCTGCTCGAAGGGCAGGTCGCGGGGCTCCCCGGCGCCCGTGGCCCCGGTGTCCACGAGGACGTGATCGGGCGCGAAGGACGCCGCCTCGCCGAGCAGGCCGCCGTAGGCGTCCACGGCGAGGCTGTGGCCGTCGAACACCAGTTCGTCGTTGCCGCCGACCTGGTTGACGAAGAGCAGCGGCGCCCGCGCCCGGACGGCCTTGCCGCGCACCAGGGCCCGCCGGAGCATGCCCTTGCCGGCGTGGAACGGGGAGGCCGAGAGGTTCACCAGCACGTCGCAGCCGGCGAGGTCGGCCACCGGATCCTGGGTGTACCGGTGGCGGGGGAAGAGGTCGGGCGCGTTCCAGATGTCCTCGCAGAGGGTGATCCCCAGGCGCGCCCTCCCGACCCGCACGGGACGGACGTGGGTCTCGGGCACGAAGTACCGGGTCTCGTCGAAGATGTCGTAGTTGGGGAGCAGGGCCTTGTGCCGGACCGCCACCACGCGGCCGTCCTGGGCCACGATCGCGCTGTTGCGGAGCCCCTCGCCGTCGCGCGTGGGCGCCCCGAACACCAGGATCGGCCCGCCGCCCTCGGTGGCCACCACGGCCTCGGCCGCCGCGGCCTCGCACGCGGACACGAATCCCCCGTAGTTGAGCAGATCCCGGGGAGGGTACCCCGACAGCACCAGCTCCGGCAGCACCACCAGGTCGGCGTGCGCCGCCCGGCCGCGGGCCAGCGCGTCGAGCACGAGGCCGAGGTTGGCGCGGATCGCGCCGACGACCGGTGACACCTGGGCGAGGAGCGCGCGCACGGCCGGCCTCAGCGCACGCCGAGGAGGTCCACGGCCAGGCAGGCCAGGACCTCGGCGAAGTCCACCAGCTGCCGCCACTCCACGCGCTCGTCGGCCACGTGGTACTGGTCGTCGTCGCCCGGCCCGAACCCGACGGCGGGGATGCCGCCCAGGTTGAACGCCTTGGCGAAGGTGCCCCCGCCCATGCCGAAAGGCTCGGGCCGGACGCCCAGGACCGCCCCTGCGGCGCGCTGGACCGCCTCCACCAGGGGGTGGTCGGCCGGGATCGCGTGCGGAAGCGTGGCGTCGGCGACGTGGAACCGCCACTCGCCACCGAGGTCCGAGGCCACGCCCTCGAGGGCCGCGAGCACGCCCTCGGGGGTCTGCCCGGGCACGTAGCGGACGTCCCACGTGGTGGTGCACTCCCCGGGCACGATGTTGGCGGCGGCTCCGCCCCGGATGATGCCCAGGTTGACGGTGGGCCGCCCGAGGACCGGGTGCGTCTCGTGGGGGAGCGTGAGCGCCTCGACGCGTGACACGAACCGGGCCATGGCGTAGACGGCGTTCACGCCGCGCTCCGGGGTGGAGCCGTGGGCCTGGCGCCCGATCGCCGTCACCCGGAAGACGGCACGGCCCTTCTCGGCCACGTCGATGCGCCGCATGTTCTCACCCACGTCGGGGATGACGGCGAAGTCCGGTGTCAACGCTCCGATGCGGAGCAGGTGCCCGATGCCGGGATCCGGCTCGCCCTCCTCGCGATGCTCCTCGGAGGCGATGACGGCGAGCTGGAAGCGGCCCGCCAGGTGGATCCCGCTGTCCACGAGCACCCGCATGGCCACCACCGACGCCGCGAGCGGGCCCTTGTCGTCGAGTACGCCGCGGCCGACGAGGAAGCCGTCGTGCTCGGTCACGGCCCAGGGATCGGTGGTCCAGCCGTCGCCCGGCGGGACCACGTCGGCGTGGCATCCCACGGCGAGGACGGGGCCCGTGTCCCCGAGCGTGGCGACGAGGTTGGCGCGCCGGGGGTGCAGGGCATGGACCCGGCAGTCGGCCCCGAGCGCCTCCAGCACGGGCCGGACGATCTCCACGACCCGCGTCTCCTCGCCGGGCACCTCCTGGCCGGGGCAGGCGCCGAGGCCCTCGCGGCCGGCGTTGGCGGTCCGGGCCGCCACGAGGGGCGTGAGGAGGTCCAGGATCCCGCGGGCGTAGCGGTCGCGGTTCCGGGCGAAGGCGGCACGGACGGCGTCGTACATGACGGGGTCTTCCTCGGTTCGCCGGGAGGATAGCCGGTCGACCGGCCTCCGGCCCCCCCGCGCGATCCGACCCCGGCCCCGGATAGGATGGGATCATGCCGCCGCTCCGCGCCCTTCCCCGCCGGTGGTCCGGCCTCGCGCTCCTGCTGGGCCTGGTCGCGGCCCCGGCCCAGGCCGGCGTGCCCTTCTCGCTCCCCACCTCCGAGGATCCGGGGGCGTGGCGAGGGGCGCTGGCGCTGGCCGCCGCGCTCGACCCATCGGCTCCCTTGAGCGCCACGGGACCGTCGGTGGAGATCCAGGAGACGGCCCGCCCGTCGACCTGGCGCCTGCGGGTCCGCGATGCCGGCGGCGTGCTGCACGAGGTGGAGGTGCCGCGGCCCACCGACGACCACGGCCGGGAGGACGTCGTGGCCCTCGCGGCGAGCCTCCTGCAGCCCGTGGGCGGGGTCGCGATTCCGTTCGGGCCTGCCCCGCGCACGCCCGCCCCCCCCCGGCCGGCCCCAGCCCCGGTCGCACCCCCGAGACGCGAGACGCCCGTGCTCCGCACGGACTCCACACCCGGCGAGGCGCCCGAGCCACCCCCGCCCCCCGAGCCCGTGGCGACGCCCGAGCCGATCGTCCGGCCCGAGTCGCTCCCGCCTCCCGAGCCACGCCCGGCCCCCGAGGCGATCGCTCCCCCCCTCCCGGCCTTCCCGGCCCACCCGTGGATGTCGGTCTCCGGCGGCCTGGATCTCAAGGCCGACACCGGCACCTCCTTCGGAGGGGAGGTGCTCGCCGGCGTGGCGTTCGACAGCGGGGTCCACACCGGGCTCGGAATCGCCTCGGGAACCCGCCACGACCTCTCCTCCCTCGCTCGCGCCCGCGGAGCGGCCTACCAGGACATGGAGCTGTTCGCGACGCTCTGGTGGGCGCCGACGGCCCGGCTAGCCCCGGTGGCCGGCCTCCGCCTGGGCGGTGCCTGGCGCACGTTCTGGCAGGGCGAGGACCGCGTGGAGGTCACCTACGGCGACGCCTCCGCCGGGGTGGCCGCGGTCGTGCCGGTGGCCGTCCTCGACACGGGCCTCGCGATCCGCGTCGTGCCCGGGTTGGCGCTGGTCCCCGCGCTCCGCGTCCGGGCCGACCTCCCGGGCCTCGGATCCTCGGGCGTCACCCCCCCCTCGTGCATCCGGTGGGCGGACGGCGATCCCTCCGCGTGCGACGACGGGAACGGGGCCTACCTCTCCCTCCTGTCGCTCGGGATCACCCTCTCGATGGTGGTGGAACCCTCTCCCGGTGATCCAGATGGCCGCGTGGCGGCACGGCAGGGACGATGATCGAGATCCCCCACGAACCCGACCTCGTGAGAGCCGCGTCCGCGGGTGACCACTCCGCCCGGGATCAGCTCATCGATCGCTGGCTCCCCGAGGTGCTGCGGTGGTGCCTCCGCCTCGGCGGACCCCGCGTGGACGCCGAGGACGCCGCCCACGACGTCTTCGTCGTGGTCCTGCGGCGGATCCCCTCCGTCCAGGAGCCCGAGCGGTTCCCGTCCTGGCTCTTCGGCATCACGCGCCGCGTGCTGGCCCGGCACCGGCGCCAGGCCTGGATCCGCCGCTGGGTGCCCGGCCTGCGTCCCGATGCGATCCACGGGGGTCCGGGCCCGGCCTTGCAGGCCGAGTGTTCCGAGACCACCCGGATCGTGCACGAGATCCTGGAGCGGATCCCGCCCGAGCAGCGCGAGGTCCTGGTGCTGTGCGACCTGGAGGAGCGGACCGACACCGAGGTGGCCGGCCTCCTCGACCTCCCCGCGGGGACCGTGAAGAGCCGCCTGCGCCTCGGCAGGCGGAAGTTCCGCGTCCTGGCGGATGAGATGTCCCTCCTGGACGGCACGCCGGCGGGCGGGCCGGAGGAACGAACCCATGAAGCCCTTCCTTGAGATCATCCGATGCTTCCTGCGGGAGACGGAACCGTCGCCGTTCCGGGTGCGGCGCGTGCGGCGGCGCCTCGCGACCGGCGATCCGGATCCGGCGGTGATCCGCCGACTGCTGCACGCCCTGCCCGAGCCCCTCGAGGGCGCCGAGGCCCGCATCCGGGCCCGCCTGGCCCACCCCGCCCCCGCCCCGTCCCGCCTGGCCCCCGTGCTCGGGCTCGCCGCCGTGGCCGCCGCCGCAGCGGTGATCCTGGCACTCGGGCTCCTGCCTCACGCCCCCGAACCGCTGGCCGTCGCCCTCTCCTCCGACGCCGCCTGGTCCCAGGCCGAGCCGGCGCCCGCCGTGTCCCTGGGCTTCAGGGGTCGCGGCCGGGTCACCGGCGATGAACACGCCCCCCGGGTCCTGTGGGAGTCGGGCACGCTCGCCGTCAAGGTGGAGCCCGGCCGGGGCGTGGCCCTCGTGGTGGAGACGCGCGAGGCCGAGGTACGGGTGGTGGGTACCGCCTTCTCCGTGACCCGCGACGCCCTCGGCACCCGCGTCCAGGTGGACCACGGCCGGGTGGTCCTCCGGTGCCTCGGTGCCGCCGAGCAACCGCTCGACGCCGGCGGCGACGCCACCTGCCGGCGCACCACCCCGGCCACGCTGCTGACGCGGGCGCGCGTGCTGGAGAGCCAGGGCGCCCCGGCGGACGAGGTGCTGAGGATCGCCGAGGCCGCCCTCGCTCTGGATGCCGCGCCCGAACTGCTGCCCGAGATCGCCGTCGTGCGCATCCGGGCGCTGGCCTCGCTGGGCCATAGCGGCGAGGCCCTGGCCGCGGCCGAGCGCTACCTCGAGATCGGCATGGGCGACCCGGGACGCCGGATCGAGATCCGCCGCCTCGCGGCTGGCCTCGCCTGGACCACGGGTGGCTGCGTGGGCGCGCTTCCCCACCTGGAGCGGCTCGCCACCGACGCGCCCGACGCCGGTGCCCTGGTCCGCCTCGCCGACTGCGTGGCGACCACGGACCCGGAGCGCGCGCGGGCCGCCCTGGAGCAGGCGCTCCCGCTCGCGGGCGCCGACGAGACCGCGGTTCGCGCCCGGCTCGCCGGGCTGGCCCGGTAGGGCTACCCCACCCGCGGCTTGAGGCGCGCCAGGTGGTCGTAGACGATCGTGGTCCCGAGGCCTGCGACCGGCAGGGCCACGAGCAGGCCCACACAGCAGGCCAACCCGCCCACGATGGCCAGCCCGACCACCACGAGCGCCCACAGGAAGAGGCGGCCCTTCTCGCCACTCGTCAGCCGCCAGGACGCCTTGAGCGCCTCCACGGGCCCGAGCCCCTGGTCGACGATGACCCAGTTCGCGAACAGGAGGCCCAGGGCCACGATGACGCCCGGGACCACGAGGAGGCAGGTCCCGGCCAGCGTGGCCAGGCCCGTGAGCAGGGACGCCACGAGGCCCGCGACGATCACTGGGGTGGCCGAGAAGAGGTCTCCGAAAGCGGCCGGCTCGCCCCGGACCAGGTGCAGCATCATGCGGACGTAGCCCAGGGTGAGGAAGGTCTGGACGGCCCAGGACAGGAGCCCCACCACGAAGCTGACGAGCCCGGCCGCCACCATGGCCGTGTCCTCGCCGACCTGCTGGGCGGCGACCTGAACGCCCTGGGAAATGCCGGAGAAGACCCCGCTCGCCACCGCGATCACCACGCTGCCGCCGATGAGGATCCCGGCGTTGGCCTTGAACAGCTCCCACGCCTGCGCGAGGGTGGGGCCGATCTCCCACTGGGGGATGCCCGGGGAAGGTGTGTCGCTCATGGTCGCCTCGCGGATTCCGGACGGCGGGAGTCGCCGGCCGGTGCCGCCGTAGCATAGGGAGGCCCCTCCAGTCGCGCAACGGCGCGTCGGAAAGGCCCCAGGGGAGTCCGCGCAGTGGTGGCCCGTTCCCGCCTCCCCCTCCTCCTGCCTCCGCTCGCGCTGTCCGGCGCTGCGGCCCTGGTGCTCGAGGTGGTGTGGATGCGCCGTCTCGCCCTCCTCACCGGGAGCGGAGGCCTGGCGGTGGTGCTCACGCTGGCCCTCTACATGGCGGGGCTGGGCCTGGGCGGCCTCGTCGCGGGCCGAGCGGCCTGGCGGCGCGCCCCCCTGGGCTACGGTTGCGTGGAGGCGGCTGCGGCCGTCTGGGCGCTCGCGTTCCCCCTGCTGCTCGACCTCTTCGTGCCCCTCCCGCCCGAGGGCGCCGGCCTCGCGCTCGCGGCCGCGGCCCTCCTGCTGCCCCCCGCCT
>JBFYZZ010000009.1:0-7875 GCA_041309225.1 Deltaproteobacteria bacterium
CTCGGGTTCCGGTGGATGGTCCTGCACCCGGACGACGGCGAGGAGACGGCCTACCGGCGCCTGGCCCACGACCTCGCAGCGCTGTGTGGCGACCCCCGGGTGTTCCCGGACGGCGTGATGCTGTTCGAGCTCCCGCTGCACACGGTCTACCCGATCGAGCGACCGCTCGATCCCGCCGCGTCCCTGCCCGCCGCCTGGAGGGACGCGGCCGTGCCTTCGCTCCCCCGCCACCCGCCGCGAGCCCGCTGATCCCGGACGGTGCGTGGACGGTCCCGGCGGACGGCGAGGAGAAGGGCGAGGGTGACGCCGAGTGGGAGGCCCGGACGCGCGGGGTCGACCGAGGTGCACCCGCACGCGGCCAGGGCGTCCCCGTTCCCGTCCTCGTTCTCGTCACCGACGGAAGGGTCGGTGCCGTCGCAGTCCTGGTCGATTCCGTCGCCGGCGACATCGACGGCGCCCGGGTGGATGCTCGCGTCGGCGTCGTCGCAGTCGGTGGTGGGGTCGGAGGCGGTGGCTTCGCCCGGGTCGGTGCAGTCCGGGTCGGCGGAGACGACGATGGACGTCGCATCGGGGCGCCAGCCGTCGTCGTCGTCGTCGTCGTAGCAGGTCTCGGCGCCGTCGCAGTCCTGGTCGACCCCGTCGCCGGGAAGCTCGGTGGCGCCCGGGTGGATGCTCGCGTCGCCGTCGTCGCAGTCGTCCGAGGCGGGGTACCCGTCGCCGTCGTCGTCCGGATCGCAGTGGAGCGTGAGCGTGAGGGAGTCCGTCCAGGTGTCGCCCCCCGAGTCCTCGATCGTGAGCGTGAAGGTCGCGGAATCGGAGCCCGAACACGTCGAGACCATGTCGAACACGAAGCGGTCGTCCGACGACCAGGTGTCGCCGTAGTCGCCCGCGGCGACGGTGCCGATGTACGCGGCATCGTCCGTGATGAGGACGTCCGGCGAGCCGGAGGACAGGGAGACCTGGACCCCGAAAGCGTCCGTGAGGCCCGAGTTATGGATTTCGACGTCCAGCTCGATGGTCTCACCCGAGTCGATCACGCCGTCGCCATCCCCTGAGCTCGCGCCGGATGCGTCGTCGTCCACCTCGTGGTCGCTGTACTCGAGCTCGACCGCGGACGCTCCGTAGATGGCCTGGAGCCCGTCGATGTCGTCCTCACCGAGGTGACGGTCCGCGGCTCCCGCCCACGCGTAGGCGTACATGCGCGCATCGGCATCGGTGGAGTGGTCAAGACCCAGACAGTGACCCAGCTCGTGGATCGCGACCGTCTCGAGGTCATACTCGCTGGAAGAGGGGCCGGAGGGATCGGCGCTCCAGGCGATGGCCCCGTAGGCGTTGCGGGCATAGAACCGAATGTCGCAATCCAGAACGTAGCTATCGTAATACCAGTATTGACATACGGCCAGCGTGCCACCCGAGCCGGTCGTCGTCGAGTACTGGAGCACGTCGAGTTCGTCGTAGGTCCAGGACGTGGACGTGGTGGACTCCCCGGGGAGGAACGACACCGCGGCCTCCCCCTCGTCGGTCCAGACGGACAGGGCCCCGTCGAGCGCGTCGAAGACCTCGGCCGTGCTCCCGACGCTGGAGGCGAACGACCCCGTGTTGAGGAGGATCTCGTCCTCGACCGGATGGGTCTGCCAGGTCCAGTCCTGGCCCTCCAGCGTGTACGACAGCAGGAAGGGCACCGAGGCGGCGAGTGCGGCGAGCGGCCGGCGTCCATCACCCATTGCAGGATCCGAGGGTCTCGAGGAGCCGCCGGAGCGCGGGATCCTCCGAGGAATCGCCGCCCCGGCGTACGGGCACGGCCCCCTGCTCCCCGCCCACCACGCTCCATCCCCCCTGGGGGGCGGGGAGCAGGAAGAGGACGTACCAGCGACCCGTGCGCAGGGTGGGGACGTCCTCCACGACGAATCCGAACCCGTCGATCTCGCCGCCGGGGAGCATGACCTCCGCCCACTCGGAACCCGATCCGCCCTTCCAGGTCGCCGCGATCCACACGTCCACGACCGTCTCGATGCCGCCCTCGCCGCCCGGAATCCAGCGAACCTCCCGACGAGCGACCTCGCCGAGCACGACCGTGCTCGACAGGGCCTGGAGGGCGCACGGGGAGAGCGCCATCTGCGCGGCATCCACGCGCATCGGAAGGAGTGGTAGGAGGAGAAGCGGGGACCACCGCATGGTGTTTCCTCGGCAGATCGGTCTTGCGAAGGGGGTCATGGGCGGACTCTAGCCCCGGACACCGACGAAGGTCAAGGCGGTTCGACGACCCTCCTTTGACCTGTGCGGGCGCCCTGGAGTAGGGGAGGGGACATGGGAACCGGATGCCTCGACCGGCGACTGATCATGGGCCTCGTCGCCCTCGCGGGGGTGGGGAGCACGCCCCGCGTCACGAGCGGGGCATCCTCAGCCAAGGCCTCTTCTCTCGTGGACGTCGTGCTCTTCGGCATCCCACCGGTGAGCGAATGGCGATCCACCCCAGGACGCCCCACCGATCCGTGCGTCGACCGGTACCTCGGATCCATCCCCCCGGCATCTCCGCTCTGGATCATGCCGCTCCCCTCCACCCCGGACGAGGCCCTGCCCCACCGGAGGCGATACCTGGCCGAGCAGGCGGTCGCGCTCCTGGGACCTGAGGCCCGTTCCGAGGCCGAATCCTTCGCGGCTGCCGTCTCCCTGCGGGTCGAGTGGGAGGGGACGAGCGAGGGGCCGATCGAGGAGGCGGACTCCGCGGCCCGGTACCTCGCCGGCCGGCCCGGATCCCTCCTCGTCCCCTTCTCGGACCTCTTCCAGGCGCATCGCCTCCGCGCCGCCTGGGAAGCCGCGGCCGCGGGCGGCGGGGAGGACCGCCGAGCGGACCTCGGCAGGCGCTACAGGGAATCGCTCGAGCGGGCACGATCCGCGAGCAATCCCCTCGTCTCGTGCATCGCCGGCGCCCTGGAGTGGCAGGACCACGTATACCTGGGTGGAGTGGGGCGACCCTAGCATGGGCAGGGGACGCCTCTGGATCCTCCTGCCGCTCCTGGCGGCGTGGGCGCCCCCGGCCCCGTCCGACGCCTGCTCCTGCGCGTGGGGCGGTCCCTTCCTCGAGGTCGCCCGAGAGGCACCCCTCGTGGTGAGGGGGACCATCCTGCGCCACCATCCCGACGACGTCCCGACCATGGATGTACTGGTCGCGGAGACGCTGCAGGGCGGGCTCCTGGACTCGGGCCTCGTGGTCCAGATGGGGGACGGGATGCACTGTCGCCCCGCGCTGGGTGGATTTCCGCCCGGCACCGAGTGGATCCTCGCCCTGAACGGACCCGGTTCCAAGCCGGGCCAGGGGCTCGCCCTCTCCCACTGCGGAGCGTACTGGCTCCGGATCGATCAGGGGTTCGTGACCGGCACGATCGACGGCGCTGTCGGGGAGGTGCAGCGGATGTCCCTCGAGGCGTTCCGGCACCGGTTCCTCTATCCCCGGTTCGACGTGTTCTTCTCCGGGACGATCCGGGCTGGAGAGCGCAGCCGACGCCCGTTCGGGGGGCGGTTCGAGTTCGTCCTCGAGCCCATGCCGGCGGGATGGCGAATCGTCGTCCGGGAGGTCGGGCGGGAGGAGGACCTCGCCCGGCTGACGCCGCCCCTCCACTCCGCAGCGAACCCCAGGGAGATCGAGGGCTGGCACCTCCTCCCGGATCCCTCGGCCCGCGAGGATCATCCCTACGCCGCCGACGCAGGACCCGAGCATCCCCGCAGGTTCGTGTTCTCGCCCGACGTCGGCGCCGGCATCGACGGACCGCGGGCGGGGCGGGCGGTCACGCCCGAGGAGGTCGAGGAGGTGGGGCGCTTCGGCCGGGGCGTCCTCACGATCGAGGAGTTCGTCCTCGCGCCCGGAGGGCACGGGTGCCCTGCGATCGATCGGCTGGCGTACACCGTCCGGATCGAGGGAGGCCTCTAGGAGAGGCCACCCCGCGCTACCCGGGGTCGAGCGGGGCGGACCGCCGGCGAATCGCCCGCGGCCTCGTCCTCCCCACCGGTGTCGCCCGCGGGCGAACGGTTGGAGATGCGGGCATGAGCGGGCCTCAGGGCCGCGAAACGGAGACGACGAAGGTACCGGCGGCCACGACGCGGCGCACCTCCGGTACCAGGCCGTGCTGCTCGAGGAGCCCATCGACGCCGCCTCGCACGACAAAGCTCCGATACCCCGCCCAGTGCTCCCCGCCGGCGCTCCACTCGATGGCGATCGCCGCGGCGCGGCTGGCCCGGCCCAGGAGCGAGCGAGCGGCCTCCGCGGCGTAGTCGACCACGAGCAACCGGCCTCCCGGGCGCACGACCCGCGAGGCCTCCCGAACGGCCGCGCCCCGCACCGTGTCCGTGAGCTCGTGCAGCACCATCGTGAACGAAACGACGTCGAACCGGCCGTCCGGGAACGGGAGTCGCTCGGCGCTTCCCTGGTGCAGCTCCGCCCGTGGTCCCAGCCGCCGCCGTGCGTGCCCGAGCATCGCGGGGGAGGCGTCGATGCCCCAGAGCCCGCAGCCGCTGCGCCCGATGCGCTCCAGCAGGGTGCCGGTTCCGCACCCGACATCGAGGACGGCCATCCCGTCCGAGACCGGACAGGCGTCCAGTGCCACCCGCTTGACCCGGTGCACCAGAGGATCGATGAACAGGTCGTACCAGCGGGAGGCGAGGCGGTAGCGATCGTCGGGTATCGGTTCGGGCGGGGTCATGACCTGGGCGAGATGTATGCCACGCTGTCGCCGGTGTCGTGCTGACCACGCCGGCGGCCCCCTTCCCGTGCCCGCCCGTCGGCCCTTCGGGTTCCCGTGGACCATCAACGGCTGAACGCGCCGTGGCGGAACCGACACCGCCGCGAGGCGAGCGGCAGGAGCGAGGAGATCACGCACACCTCCCAGGTCGTGCACGCCGACCACCAACCTTGGAGCAGAGCCAGGCCCGACCGGCGGCTCCGCGCGGATCACGGCTCTGCGGTGACACGACCGTGACACCAACGGGACACGTTCCGATCCAACCGGTCGGGTTCCCACCGCACGGCCGCACCGTCCAAAGGAGGCCCGATGGCTCGTTTCCTCTTCACGATCCAGCCGGCACCGGACGGCGGCGAAGGCAAGACCGCCCGGGACGCCCGCGACGTCCGTGCCGCCGTCCGCGCCAGTTCCAACGCCGTAGGTGCCGCCTTCGACGCCCGCAGGCGCTCCGAGGCCCAGGAGAAGGCAGCGGCGCAGGCCGCCGCCGCTGCGGCCCCCCCACCGCCCCGAATCCGCCGCGAGTTCCCCGGCCCGGCCGGGCCCTGCCCCCCGTGCACGGCGCTGCGCCAGTGGGCGCCCGCCGAGCCCTGGCCGCCCGCCGGCACCTCCGCCCCTGGGCCGGAGGACGCGCTCGCCGACTGATGGGGGGGACCTACGAGGGCGCGGCGCTACCGGCTGTATGGGCTGCGGGTCGCGCTCTTGTCGGTTTCGTCGGTGACCTCGATGGTCAGGGTGCGCCAGGGGGGATCGCCGTCGTCCGTGACGTCGGTGGAGCCGGGATCCCAGGAGATGTTGCCCATGCTCCCCGTGGGGTTGGCGATCCCCGAGGCTGGAGGTACGAAGATCCCGGCCGGCCCGTGCCCGGGGCGTCACCTGCCCCCGCGGATGACGTAGGCCGCCCCCGAACCATCGCCGCCGGCTTCCGAGTAGGGGGCCCCGATCAGGACGTCGTCGAGGACGTCCCCGCCGTCCAGGTCTCCCGTGGCGACCGACATACCCGCCAGGTCGTTGGCCTCCTCGCCCAGGAGCCTCGCATCGGCGGCGGAGAGGTCCACCGTTCCCGAAGCCGGGCCATAGACGAGGCAGGTCGCTCCCGCATCCCAGAGGCCCGCATCCGAGTACGGCACGCCGATGAGCACGTCGTCGACGCCGTCGCCGTCCACGTCCCCTGTGGCCACCGACATGCCCGTCCAGTCGTCGGCCGTCACGCCCCCGAACGTCGCATCGGCGAGCGAGAGGTCCAGCGTCCCGGAGACCGGTGCGTGGACCAGGTACACCACACCCTTCCGGATGCCGTCCAGACTCGCGCGAGGGGCCGAGACCAGGAGGTCCTCCAGGCCGTCGGCGTTCACGTCCCCCGTGGCGACCGCCCAGCCCACGTAGTCGTCGGGCTCCCGGCCCATGAGTTCCGCGTCGGCCGTGGCGAGGGACACCGTCCCCGCGGGGGAACCGGCGACGAGGTAGGCGCCGCCCGACCGCACACCACCCACGCTCACGCCGATGGCTCCGACGAGGATGTCCTCGGCGCCGTCGCCGTCCACATCCCCCGTAGCGACGGACCGGCCTGCGCCGTGGTCGGCGTCCTCTCCCACCAGCATCGCGTCGGCCAGGGCGAGGTCCAGCGTCCCCGTCACGGGTCCGCCGACGAGGTAGACCGCCCCAGAGTTCTCTCCTCCGGCGCCGGAGCCGGAGGCCCCGACGAGGATGTCCTCCACGCCGTCGCCGTCCACGTCCGCCGCAGCCGTCGAGACTCCCGCGAGGTCACCCGCTCCTCCCACCAGCGAGGCGTCTGCCGTGGAGAGGTCCACGGTACCGGAAATCGGCCCGTGGACGAGGTACGCCGTGCCGGCATTGGCTCCTCCGACGCCCGAGCCGGAGGCCCCGACGAGGACGTCCTCCACGCCGTCGCCGTCCACGTCCCCGGCCGCGACCGAGTAGCCCGCCCAGTCGTCTGCATCCTCGCCTGTGAACTTGGCATCGGCTGACGAGAGGCCGAGGCGGCCCGAGACCGGGCCGAGCACGAGGTAGGCCGCACCGGCGCCGTCGCCTCCCGCAGCCTCCTGGTACGCTCCTACGATGACGTCCTCCACGCCGTCACCGTCCACGTCCCCCACCGCGACGTCCTGGCCCGCGCCATCGCCTGCGTGCTCGCCCGCCAGCCTCGCGTCGGCCAGGGACAGGTCCAGGTCGCCCCACAAACCGCATGGGGCGTCGCCGTCCTCGCAGTCGTTGTCGAGCCCATCGCCGCACACCTCCTCGGCGCCGGGATTCACGTCCGGGTTCCCGTCGTCGCAGTCCAGGAACGCCGGCCACCCGTCGCTGTCGGCATCCGTGGGACCGGTATCGGTGTCGGCGTCGGTGTCGGCGTCGGTGTCGGCGTCGGTGTCGGCGTCCGTGTCGGCGTCGGTGTCCGTGTCGGCGTCGGTGTCGGCGTCCGTGTCGGCGTCGGTGTCCGTGTCGGCGTCGGCGGTGTCCTTCCCATCGTCACAGGCCGTGCTCCCGGGCAGCAGGAACGCGACGAGCGGGAGCCAGAGGACCTTGCGCATGACCTTCCTCCTCGGGGATGGAACGGATGAACGCTGGATGGAGGGACTGTAGCCCTGGTCTGGGGCGAGGATCAAGGTGCAGGCGCCGTCCAGGAGCAGGACCATCGCGCAGGCTTCGACTACCGCGTCCTGCTCGCTGTCGTGGTGGACCGGCAGGCCCCGCCGAGCAGGCCGCCCGCATCGGTGGGCCGGAGCCGACGAATCCGAAGGTGAGGACATCCCGGATCCTGGCCGGTGGGCGGCTGGGGCCTTGACGCGGGGGGCGGGATCCGAACCTTCCGGGGGGCTGGGTGCACTGCCCTGGCCATGATGATGTACGCTTGGACCATGGCAGCCTCTTGCGCGATTCTCCTGTTTGCGCTGGTCCGGCCGGCGGGCGCCGTCCCGGTGAGCCTGCCACCGGGCGAGCCGCCGGGGCCGTGGCGGGAGGCCCTGGCCCTCGCCGGGTTGGAACCCGGGCCGGCCGCCGGAGACGGTCCCTGCGTGGACCTGGTGGCGGTAGGTCCCTCGTGGACCATCCGGGTCATGGCGGGCGGCCGGGAGGTGCGGCGCGCCGAGGTCCCCGCGCCCCACGATCCCGACGCCCGCGAGGC
>JBFYZZ010000010.1:0-4351 GCA_041309225.1 Deltaproteobacteria bacterium
GCGTCGGCCCCGGCCGCCTGGATCTGCCGGGCGAAGCCGGCGCAGCGGTCGAGGTGGACGCCGTTGAGCGAGGCGATCACGGGGATGCGTACGGCGGTCTTCACCCGCCGGACCTGCTCCAGGTACTCGTCCGGGCCGACCGTGAAGTCGGACGAGGCGTAGAAGTAGGACGTCGCCTCGGCCGACAGGTGCTCGGTCGCGGCGAGGGCCGCCCGCCCCGCCTCCTCCTCCTCCAAGAGCTGCTCCTCGAAGAGGGAGCGCAGCACGATGGCGGCGCTGCCGCCGTCCTCCAGGCGCCGGACGAGGTCGAGATCGTCGGCTGCAGGCGACGAGCCCATCAGGAACGGGTGCGGCAGGGGGATGCCCAGGTAGGTGGTGGACAGGTCCATGATGGTCCTCGCTAGCTGGAGGAGACGCCAGGCGTGAGCGGCGTCACGGCACCGAACGGGAGCACGAGTTCGGAGAGGTGCTTGAACCAGGCGTACCGCTGTTGCGTGGCCACCTGGGCGGCCTCCGCCAGCCGCCGGAACCGGGCCGCATCCATCTGCTCGACCATCCGGAACCGGGTCTCGTTGCGCATGAAGTCGAGCACCGCCACCTTGGGCTCCGGCGAGTCGAGCTGGAGCGGGGGCTTGCCCTCGGCCACCCGGCGGGGATCGAACCGGTAGAGCGGCCAGACGCCCGACTCCACGGCGAGCTGCGACTGGGCGGGGCCCTTCGCGAGGTCGTAGCCATGGGCGATGCAGGGGCTGTACGCCAGGATGAGGGACGGCCCCGGATAGGAGTCGGCCTCCTGGAAGGCTTTCACGGTCTGGAGGTCGCGGGCGCCCATGGACACGGCGGCCACGTAGGCGGAGCCGTAGGTCATGGCGACGAGCCCGAGGTCCTTCTTCTGGACCTCCTTGCCCGCGGTGGCGAACTTGGCGGCTGCGCCCATGGGCGTGGCCTTGGAGGCCTGGCCGCCGGTGTTGGAGTAGACCTCGGTGTTGAGCACGAGGAGGTTGACGTCCCGCTGGCTGGCCATCACGTGGTCGAGACCGCCGTAGCCGATGTCGTAGGCCCAGCCGTCGCCGCCCACGATCCAGACGGTCTTGCGCACGAGGTAGTCCGCGAGGGTCTCCAGACGTCGGGCCTCGACGGCGTCCACGCCCGCGAGGGCCGCCTTGAGCGCCGCGATGCGCTTGCGCTGGGCGGCGATGCCGGCCTCGGAGACCTGGTTGGCCTGGAGGATCTCCGTCGCCAGGGCCTCGCCCACCCGGGGTCCGAGGTGGGCGACGAGCTCCCGCGCCGCCTTCGCGTTGGCGTCCAGAGCGAGCCGGAACCCGAAGCCGAATTCGGCGTTGTCCTCGAACAGCGAGTTGCACCACGCGGGCCCCCGGCCGGCCGCGTCCTGGCAGTAGGGCGTGGTGGGCAGGTTGCCGCCGTAGATGGACGAGCAGCCCGTGGCGTTCGCGACGAGCAGGCGATCGCCGAAGAGCTGCGTCATGAGCTTGACGTAGGGGGTCTCGCCACACCCGGCGCAGGCGCCGGAGTACTCGAACAGGGGTCGGAACAGCTGGGAACCCTTGATGTCGATGCGCTCGATGCGGGCCCGGTCGATGTCGGGGAGGTCGAGGAAGAACGCGTAGTTCGCGCGCTCGCTCTCCCGCACCTGGAGCAGGGGTTCGAGGTTGATGGCCTTGCGGGTGGGGTTGGTCTTGTTCTTCGCGGGGCAGGTGGCCACGCATACGCCGCAGCCCGTGCAGTCCTCGGGGGCGACCTGGATGACCCACCGCAGGCCGGCGAAGTCGCGGCCCTTGGCCTCGGTGGACCGGAACGTGGCCGGGGCGTCCGCCAGCAGGGCCGGGTCGAACACCTTGGGCCGGATGGCGGCGTGCGGGCAGACGAGCGAGCACTTGGCGCACTGGATGCAGACCGTCGGGTCCCAGATGGGGACGTCCTGGGCGATGGCCCGCTTCTCCCACTGGGTGGTGGCGGTGGGCCACGTGCCGTCTACGGAGAACGCGCTCACCGGCAGGCGGTCGCCCTCGCCGGCGATCATGGTCCCGATGACGTCGCGCACGAAGGCGGGGGCCTCGGGCGAAACCACGGGGGGCCGCCCGCGCACGGCGGTGACCACGGTGGGCACCGCCACCTCGTGGAGGTGGGCCAGCGTCTGATCCACCGCCCAGAAGTTCTTGCGCACGACCTCCTCGCCCTTGCGGCCGTAGGTCTTCTGGATCGTGCCCTTGATCTTCTCGATGGCCTCGTCCTTCGGCAGCACACCGGAGATGGCGAAGAAGCAGGTCTGCATGACGGTGTTGATGCGGCTGCCCATGCCGGTCTCGCGGGCCACGGCGTAGGCGTCGATGACGAAGAGGCGCAGCCGCTTGGCCACGACGGCCTCCTGGACCTCGCGCGGCAGGTGCTCCCAGGTGCCCTCCGCCCCGTAGGGCGAGTTGAGCAGGAACACCCCACCCGGTGCGGCGTACTTGAGCACGTCGAGCTTCTCGAGGAACACGAACTGGTGGCAGGCCACGAAGGACGCCTGCTTCACCAGGTACGGGGAGCGGATGATCCGAGGTCCGAAACGCAGGTGGGAGATCGTGAAGGAGCCGGACTTCCGGGAGTCGTACACGAAGTACCCCTGGGCGTAGTACTCGGTCTCCGTGCCGATGATCTTGATGGAGTTCTTGTTGGCGCCGACCGTACCGTCGGCCCCCAGGCCCACGAAGACGGCGCGCTTCACGTCGTCGGGCTCGATGTCGAGGTCGTGGTCGTAGGGCAGGGAGGAGTGGTGGACGTCGTCTTCGATGCCCACCGTGAAACGGTTCCGGGGCGCGGCCGTGGCGAGGTCGTCGAACACGGCCTTCACCATGGCGGGCGTGAACTCCTTGGACGAGAGGCCGTAGCGGCCGCCCACCACGGTGGGATCCATGGCGATCCACCCGGCCTCGCGCGCGTTCCGGAGCGCCGCCACCACGTCGACGTAGAGGGGCTCGCCCAGCGCGCCCGGCTCCTTGCTGCGGTCGAGGACCGCGATGCGCCGGACGGTGGCGGGGAGGGCGCGGGCGAAGTGCTCCACGGAGAAGGGACGGTACAGGCGGACCTTGAGCAAGCCGACCTTCTCGCCGCGGGCCAGGAGCCACTCCACGGTCTCGTGGGCGGTCTCGGCACCCGATCCCATGATCACGAGCACGCGCTCGGCCTCGGGGTGGCCGACGTAGTCGAACAGGTGGTAGGCGCGGCCCGTGCGGGCGGCGAACCGGTCCATGGTGGCCTGGACGATGCCGGGGCAGGCCGCGACGTAGTGGTTCCCGGCCTCCCGCTGCTGGAAGAAGGTGTCGGGGTTCTGGGCGGTGCCCCTCAGCACCGGGCGGTCCGGGGTGAGCGCACGGGCCCGGTGGGCCGCGATCAACTCGGGATCGAGCATGTGGAGGAGGTCCTGGTCGGACAGGCGCTCGAGGCGCGTGACCTCGGAGGACGTGCGGAACCCGTCGAAGAAGTGGAGGAAGGGCACCCGGGCCCGCAGCGTGGCCGCGTGGGCCACGCAGGCGAGGTCGTGGACCTCCTGCCCGGAGGCGGAGCACAGCATGGCGAAGCCGATTTGGCGGCAGGCCATGACGTCGGAGTGATCCCCGAAGATGGAGAGCGCGTGGGTGGCCAGCGTGCGAGCCGACACGTGCATGGTGAACGGGAGGTACTCCCCGGCGATCTTGTACATGTTGGGGATCATGAGGAGCAGGCCCTGGGACGCCGTGAAGGTCGTCGTGAGCGCCCCCGCCTGGAGCGCGCCGTGGACCGCGCCCGCGGCGCCGCCCTCGGACTGCATCTCGACCACGTCGGGCACCGTGCCCCAGAGGTTGGTCTTCCCGAAGGCGGACCACTCGTCCGCGTACTCGCCCATCGAGGACGAGGGGGTGATCGGGTAGATCGCGATGACCTCGCTGCACCGGTGGGCGACGGACGAAGCCGCCTCGTTTCCGTCCACCGTGATCCTCTGCCGCTCGGCCATGGTGCCTCCATTCGTGCGTGGTAGAATTGCTCTCCCCGGATGGGGAGCCCGTGCCGGGGCAATCACCCGCGGGGGCTCGTCGGGGAGCCGGATTCCTTATGCGAGGGAGGGGAGGAGTCAAGGCGCCGCCGTCAGTGCGGGGACGATCTCGGGCCCACCTCCCTCTTCGAGTTCGAGTCACCCGTGGGACCAGACGTTACGCCATTTCGGGTCGGGAGAGGGCCTGGAACGGTTCGAACCGCCGAGCGGAAGGGGTCGTGGTGATCCGGCCGGTCGGTTCGACGTCGGTCCGACGCGGGGCGTTGGGGGGATGGATCCAGGCGCCCATGACGCGGTCCGTGGTGCAGGGGGACCCGA
>JBFYZZ010000011.1:0-8662 GCA_041309225.1 Deltaproteobacteria bacterium
ACCTGCCCAGTTGCGAGACACGCCGGCCAGCCAGCGTCTCGCAACTCCCCGAGTGAGCCGTCACCTGCCCAGTTGCGAGACGCTCGGGTCCCCCTGCACCACGGACCGCGTCATGGGCGCCTGGATCCATCCCCCCAACGCCCCGCGTCGGACCGACGTCGAACCGACCGGCCGGATCACCACGACCCCTTCCGCTCGGCGGTACGAACCGTTCCAGGCCCTCTTCCGACCCGAAATGGGGTGACGCTTGAACGTCCGTGCGATTCCCCGCCGCGTCACGCCGGCTCCCAGCACCGGCGTGGAATGCGCGGACCCCGCGCCGGGCGGCCAGCATGGTGCAGGTGTTGGCGGGCGTGGACCCGCCCGTGGGGGATCGGTCCCTCCGGGAGCGCGTCAGTTCCGGGGGAGACTCGCCAGGAACGTCCGGATCGTCGCGCAGGCGGCCCCCAGGTCGATCCTCGGCCCCCAGAACATCGGGCCGATGCGCACCCACGCCTGGTGGAGGTCCCGCCAGCGGGAACTCGCAGCTTCGACCGCGAAGGCTGGGTGGGAGGCGTCGGGCATCCGCTTGCCGTCCTCGCTCGCCAGGGCCGCGACGAGGGCGGCGAGGTCCATTGGGGGCGGGGGAACGGCGGTCCACGCCGCGATGATGCGCGCGGCGTCCTCGTAGTCCTCACCGCCAGGGTGATCCGGGACCCTCCCGGCGGGCAGTACATGACCCGGGAAGGCTGTCCGAGAAGAGGCGTTCAACCGTTGGTGGGGATCGACCGATCACACGTCCGTGCAACGGACGGGACGACGCGGGCGCGTCCGACCTCCAGCAGCACGAACGGCTGCATGTCCTCGGGCAGCGCGTGTGCGTGGAGCGCGGGGTAGCGGACCGTGAGCCACGCGGAGCGCACCAGCGCGTCGGAGCCGGCGGGGTCGCGCCCGACCTCGCATCCTGGGATCTCGATGGTTCGGGCGAGCGCGTCGAACCATACGCCGCGCTCCGAGACGCCCGCCTTCCTGTTGGACGAGCTGCAGCTTGCAGGTCGCCCCAGTCCGGGCTCTCGTTAGCGAAGCTCATGCCGCCGCCCGAGTGACGGCGTCGCGGACGGTCGCGATCTCGGCCGGACCGCCGAAGCGGGCCGCCATCTCGAACAGCCGGTCCACGTCGAACCGTCCCTCCCGCACCCGCACCGCGAGGTTGCGGGCGAGGTCGCAGCGGTCGGCTCCGGCGACGTCAGCGTGGCGGAGGAGGTCGACGACGAACCACTCGGGGGGCGGGGCAGTCGGGAAGGGCAGGCGCCGGAGGTCGAAAGTACGCCCGCCGAGCGTGAAGGTGCCCGTCCGCCGGGTGTTGTAGACCAGCGGGTGCGCGAACAGGGCGGTGCTGCCGAGCCCGAGCGCGTTCCATCGCGGCGGGCCGGTGACGACGTATGGGGTGCCTTGGAGGAAGGCGGCGAGCAGCGCCTCGTCCGACGGAGGGACGTCCCCGAAGGAACTCGCCCGAGGGACGTACACGAGCCCGTGGCCCAGGCGGCAGAGCAGGCCGCGCGCCTCCAGCTTCTGCGCGAGGCGGGTAGGGTTCCGACCCCAGCGGCGAAGCCAGGCCGTGCGGTGGACGGCGCCGGGCTCGAGGGGGACGTCGGGCAGCGGGCGGGGCATTCGGTATGAAATCTCCGCGAACAGGTTCATGGTAGCCTCGGGGCAGGAGCAGGGCAAGGGCCGAGGTGGCGCTCACCTGCCGCTGGCCGACTCGGCGGGGGCCCGATGGACGGGCACTGTCGTCGCTCACTGAACACAGTCCGGCCATGCTCGTTCAATGCCGCCCGCCCCCTTCCGGGGATCTACCCGGTGGAAGACGCCGGATCCGTCCCCGGCTTGATCCGTCTGTAAGTCCGACTTACAATCGTCCAGCGATGATCCCCCGCCGCATCCAGCCCACGCTGCTCGACCTGGCCCGGACCTTCCCGGTGGTCACGGTCACGGGACCGCGCCAGTCGGGGAAGACGACGCTCTGCCGGATGGTTTTCCCCGACAAGCGGTACGTCTCCCTGGAGGATCCCGACGACCGCCGGTTCGCGCTGGGCGACCCGCGGGGCTTCCTCCGGGACCTGCAGGACGGCGCCGTCCTCGACGAGATCCAGCGGGCGCCTGACCTGCTGTCCTACCTCCAGGGCCTGGTCGACGAGGACCCCACGCCGGGCCGGTTCGTGCTCACCGGGTCGTCGAACCTCGCGCTGAGATCGGGCGTGACCCAGACGCTCGCCGGGCGGACCGGGCTCCTCGAACTTCTACCGCTCGACATCGACGAGCGCGCCGCGCTCGCGCCGGTGGACGACCTGTGGCAGGCGATCTGGGAGGGTGGCTACCCGGCCATCCACGACCGGAAGGTCCCGGCGGACAGGTGGCTCGGCGCCTACGTGGCGACGTACGTGGAGCGGGACGTGCGGCAGGTGCTCGAGGTGGGCGACCTCGTCGCGTTCCAGTCCTTCGTCGAGCTGGCGGCGACCTGGACGGGGAACCTCGTGAACCTCTCGGCGCTCGGCGCGGGCGTGGGCGTGTCGCACGTCACGGCCCGCTCGTGGCTCTCGGCGCTGGAGGCGAGCTACCTCGTGCACCGCACCACGCCGCTCCTGCGGAACCTGGGCAAGCGGGTGGTCAAGGCGCCCAAGCTCCACTTCGTGGACACGGGGCTCGCCTGCTGGCTGCTCGGCATCCGTTCCCCCGGCGAACTCCGCCACCACCCTCTGCGCGGGGCCCTGATGGAGTCGTGGGTGGTGTCCGAGGCGCACAAGGCACTCGCGAACCGGGGCGTGCGGGCCCACCTGCACCACTGGCGGGACCCGCACGGCCGGGAGGTGGACCTCGTGGTGGACCGGGGCCGCGACCTCCTCGCCGTGGAGGTCAAGGCGGGAGAGACGCTGCACCCGTCGTTCTTCGACGGCCTGGAGCGGTTCGCCGCGCTGGCCCGCGAGGCGGTCCCGGCGCCCCCCGACGGCGTGAAGGCCGTCCTGGTCTATGGAGGCGACCGGCGACAGGAGCGGTCGGCCGGCCTCGCGCTGCCCTGGCGGGAGGTCCAGACCGCGGACTTCGCGGGGCAGGGGAGGGAATGACCACGATGCGTCCGGTCCCGCGGCGGCAGCCGTTCCGGTCCCACCCGCCGGACTATGCCCGCGGGAGGGAGTGCCCTCGTCTCCCGTGGCACCATCTGGCACCATGGCGCGCCCAGCGCCTCAAGGCGGTCAAGGTGGCCAGGCCTGGAACACGCCCATCAAGCCAGGTAACGTAAACGTAGTTTAATAGGTCCATTACCTAAACCGTGGGTCAGCGGTTCGAGTCCGCTCGGGGGTGCCACCCTCGGCGAACCCGGACAATAGGCAGACAACGCCGAACATCAGGTTCGAGCCAAGCGCCGTGGCGTGGCTTCATCCCCGACGGTCGAGATCCTCGGACAGTCCAGGAAAGCTCTCGGCGGTGACGAAGATGGCTTCCTCCGCGAAGGGGAAGGCCTCCTGGAACGCGTCGAGGGCGCGTTGGTGACGCGGCTGCGGAGCGTCCCAGGTTACTTGGACCGGGATGATGCGGCGGCCCTGCCGGATCACGAAGTCCACCTCGCCCCGACCGCGCCAGTAGTAGACCTCGCCGTAGCGCCTGCGGAGCACGAGCTGGGTGGCGCACTCCAGAGCCTTGCCCCGATCCGTGCCCGCCCCGGAGACCACGACGCGCCGCAGCCCGGTGTCGACCGGGTAGTACTTGTGGTTGCGCGAGGCACGTTGGCGTTCCGACCAGGCGAAGAAGGGCACGTCGAAGATCAGGTAGGCGTCCTGGCAGGCGTCCACGTAGGAGGCGGCCGTGTCGGTGGACACGCCCGCGGCCGCCGCGATCCGGCGGAGGCTGAGCTCCGCGCCCATGGACTCGAAAACCATGTGCGCCACCTGCCGGATCGGGCGTGCCGAGCGGGCGCCGACCCGCTCCCGGATGTCGCGCTCGACGATGTCGAGGAAGTACTGGCGGAGGAGTCGATCACCGTCGATGGAGGCCAACGGTTCGGGGAAGCCCCCCCGGACCAGCCACGTCTCGAGCGTGAGGGTGGGGTCGGCCAGGAGGCTCTCTTCCAGGTCGAAGGGGTAGAGGGTGAGGGGGAGGTGGCGGCCGGTCAGCGCCGAGCCCAGTTCACCCGACAGCAGAGAGGCATTGGAGCCCGTCACCGCGAACCGGAGCCTCCCGGGCCGGTCGAGCCGAGCGCGAATCCATCGCTCCCACCCGTCCACGAACTGGACCTCGTCCAAGGCGATCAGCAGCGGGGCCTCGTCGTCATGCCGCCCCTCGAAGGCCCGGACCAGGGCATCGAGCATCGTGACCGTCAGCGCGCCGGTGAGGCGCGGGTCCTCGAGGTTGAGGAACAGGCATCGCCCGGGGTCGAGACCGTAGTGGTCGACGAGTTGCTGGAGCAGGGTGGACTTGCCGCAGCGGCGGATACCCTGGATGACCAGCGCCAGGGAGGCGTGCAGCTGCGCGGGCCAGTTGGCCCGGCGGGGAACGCTCGCTGGAATGGGACGTTCCCAGAAACTCCAATCCGCCGCGATGTCCAGCAGGTTCTCGTGCATGCGTCGATTATACTCGACACCTCTAACGCTGTCCAACGTGTTCGACAGTTTCTCAGGTGGACCTCGACCACCCTCCCGTGGACCCGTGGCGAGCACGGGCGGTCGTCCGGAGAGGAGGGTCCCGCCCGCCCGTTCCCCACCTCCACCCTCCAGGTTCGACCGGCGTCCGGTGGGGGGTGCCATCGAGAGAGGTGGAAGCCCGGGTCATTCCTCCCCCGTCTCCAGGGCGTGCAGGTCGGCGAGGTCCTTCGGTCGGCCGGCGGCGCGCTTGTTGGCGACGAGGGCGTCGCGGCCGATCACGGGCAGGGCGAACCCGTCCACCTCGACCACCACGTGGGAGGCCCAGGCGTGTTCCCAGTCGACACCCGAGACGGCGGTCAGCAGGTCGATCCGGAGCGGCGCCCGCCCGAACTGGAACACGACGCCCGGGGTGGCGAGATCGTCCTCGGTCAGGGCGTCGAGCGGTGCACCGAACCGGGCGAGGGCCCGGTACACGCGCGCGGCGTTTCCGGCGGTGGGACGGATCCAGAGGTCCAGGTCACCGGTGGCCCTGGGATGCCCGTGCACCGCGAGGGCGTGCGCGCCCACCACCAGGAACTCCGCTGCCTCGGCGGACAACGCGGACAACATGTCGGTGAAGTCGGGGTTCACCGATGGACCTCCCGGCGAACGCCCATGCCTGGACGGTGAGATCCCAGACCATCGCGAACCGCTGGGCCGCCGTGAGGCCGTCGGGCCCGGGGGAGCGGCCCTCGTCCGAGAGGGGCAGGCGGCGGACCGGCAGGTTGGCGCGCGAGGAGGACATGCACCGTCATCCTATCTCCTCCTGCGCGGGACGAGGGAGCGTATCACCGCGAGCACCTCCTCCTCCCGCCCCCCCTTGAGGACGAGACGGTCCCGGCGCTGCGAGCGGGAGAGTCGCACGAGGAAGCCCTCGAGCGCGCACAACTGGAGCAGCTCAGCCGTGGGGCGCCCTCCGGTTCGGGCGAGCGCCCGGAGGGCGAGGTACCGGTCCCCGGCGAGCGAGGCGTGCGTGGGGCGCCTGCTCACAGGAGGATCCTCAGCGCCTCGCGCAGCGCGGGCTCCGCTTTGGGGAAGCTCCCGGCCAGCGCGAGGAGCCCGCTCGGGACCGCGCCCGGCCGTCGCAGCCACGCCCTGAGCGCCTCGACGGTGATCTCCTCCCGCCCCAGGGCGTAGGTGGCCGTGTCGAACCGGCGCCACCGGACGGGGGCCTCCACCCTCGGGGGGCGCCGGTGGCGCGGCAGGGCGACGTCGATGCGATCCGGGACACGGTCGGTGAGCGCGTGCCGCGCGAGGGCCGTGACGAGGCAGAGCGTGCTGTCGGGTGCCCTCCGGACGCCCTCGACGAGGTCCTCCTCCGCGGGCGGCGCCCCTGCCCGCCGGTAGGCGCCGCGACCCAGGCGCCGGAGGACCCCGTCCTCGACCAGACGCCGCAGCCTGCGGTCGGAAAGTCCTTCCCTACGGGCATCTTGGTACGTGAAGGATGCTGGCAGCCGGTCGAGGTCGGAGAGGGGAAGCAGGTCCAGGGCTGCCTCCGGTCGAAGGCAGTTGTAGCCACGTCAGCCGAACCTGGAAACATCTGCCTTCACAGGTTCAGGTGACCACTGCCGGCTCGACTCGATCCGGGACCCATCCACGAGGACCATGCCACCGCAGTTGTTCGCGTGGAGCCACCTGGGGTGGAGCGTGGCTTCGATCGTGCGTGCTGCCTCGGGCCGGCGCCCGCTTCACCCGGCCAGCCGGTGTGTCGGGGTTTCCTGCGGGTCACGGGTGGGCAGGTGCACCTACCCGCGCGGGACGAAGCCCTGCAGGGCCTTGCGGACGGCTTCCACCGAGGGTTCGGTCGTGTTCTCGACGATCACGTCGTGCTGGCGGGCGCCGTCCTCGAGGTGGACCTCCGTCTGGTAGCCGCCCATCGTGGCCCGGGCCGGATCCGACACGTGCCCGGGCAGGCGGAAGAGGTTGTCGACGGGAATCTTGCGCCACAACCACCAGGTGGAGACGGCCGAGAGCCGGGCGACCGGCTCTCCGGGCCAGGGTGTGCTCCAGGCCTGGCCCGGCGGGCAGGACGCCTGGTTCCGGGCGGCGTAGACCACGCCCTCTTGCGTGAGCCTCACCCGCCAGTTGCCCTGGCACGTCTGGGACAGGGAGACCTGCCGGATCTCGATCACCATGGGAGACTCCTCGGAGGAACGGGCATCGCCACAGGCCAAGAGGGTGAGGGCCACGAGCAGGATGGCGCGTCGCATGGGCTAGGACCCCAGCGACCACTGGGCCGGCAGGATGTCCGGTGCAGTCATGCGACCGAGCGCCTCCCAGAACGTGGTGTAGTGCTGTGGCAGGATGTCTACGCCGTTCGACATCTGGCTGGACGTGTTCTGGCTGTAGGTCATCGTCGACAACCCGGCCGAGGTGACCAGTGTGTCGAATCGTGTCTGCACACCCTGGAGCGGTGCGCTCGAGTAGGTGGTGTACTCGTCGGGGAGACCGAACATGTGACCCGCCTCGTGCTCGGCCACGGAGTACCTGTTCGAGGAGTAGGAACTCTCGAACGTCGTGTCCGTGGCGATGTCCGCCCTCCGGTTGGCGGCGTCGCCGGGGGTGCCGATCGGCCCCATGCCCATGGGTTGGATGGGCTGGCGTACCCCCTGGCCGCCCAGCACCGTGGAGACGGCCTCGGCCCGCTCGAGCGACAGGTCCTGGTTGTGCCCGGCGTTGCCCTCGGCGCTCGCGAAGCCGGTCACGTCGAGGGGGACCATGGGCGCGGAGGGGTTGGCCTGGTTGAGGCGGGCGGCCAGCGCCGTCACCTTGCCGTCGTCACCGGGGACGAAGCGTGCCGAGTCGCGCTCGAAGTGCACCGTGCCCGCCTGGGTCGCGGCGATGGCCCCGTCGATGCGGGTGCGCTCCTGGGTGGCCACCGAGTTGCTGTTGAAATCACCCGACTCCTGGACGTCCGACTGCCAGAGGTCCGCCGTGGGCTGGGCGCCCGGGTTGGTCAGGTTCTCGTTGTTCACGCCCGACCGGTAGTCGAGCTGAGGCAGGTTGGAGGACTTGTGCACGGTGATGCTGTAGTGGGCCGCACCCGCATCCTCGGTCTGGTTGACCGTGACCACCGGGAGGGCTGAGTACTCCTCCCAGTCGGGCTTCACGCAGGTGATGGAGTGCTGCCCGCTCCACCGGGACTGGATTCGGGAGACGAAGTTGGAGGCGAACTCCTCCTTCTCTTGATCCGACCAGAAGAACCGGGAGGTGTCCTCGTTCCTGAACCACATTCCGATGCGCTGGAGGAGACCGGGCGTGTCCTGGGCCTCGACGAACCGGAAGTGCACGTTGAGTGTGATGCGCAGGATGCCCGTGCGCGGCTCCCAAGCGGCGTCGAACTTGCCGATCCCCGTCGACGGCGTGTTGTTGGCCAGCACGAACCTTCTTGCCTCGAAGGCCTGCTTCTCCGGGGTGCTGGCCGCGGTGCCAGCCTCTTCGTCCGTCCCGACGCCCGCCTCCTCGCCGGTGCCGGCGGCTGGACCCCCGGCGTCGGGCCTGGGGCCCCCGGCGTCGGGGGAGGGGGTCCCGCCCTCCCGGTGGATCACACCGGGGACCGCCGAACCCGTCTCCCCGGCCTCGCCGCCGTCGGCGACTCGGGCGGCCGTGGCCTCGGCCTCGCGTTCGGCCGCATCCGAAGGGGAGGAGACCTCCGGCCGGCGAGCGACCTGCCCCGGGCTCCCCTCCTGCTGCACCACGTGGGTCAACTCGTGGGCCACCGTCTCGCGGCTCGGCCGGTCGTCCGCGAAGGCGACGCTGTGGCCCTGGGCCGCGGCGCGAGCCCCCATCGACCGCATCTCCTGCCGCTGGCCGAAGTGGGCCTCCACGTTCGAGAAGTCGCGGCCGAACGAGGCCTCCATCTCCTTGCGGTACGGGATCTCACCGCCCGCTCCGGAGGTGGCCCGGCCGAAGGGCTCCGCGGGTTCGCCATCGCTCGCCCCCCCCGAGGCGAGACGGGAGATCAGGTCGGAGACCCCCTGGTTGCCGAGTGCGTCCTGCAGGCCGAG
>JBFYZZ010000012.1:0-2689 GCA_041309225.1 Deltaproteobacteria bacterium
GACGGATACCGTTCGAAGCCTGATTTTGACGGAGGTGTGTCCTTCGGCTCCAACGACGCACCGAGCCCGTCGGCGTCGGCAATCGCACCCCGTTCTGCGGTGACGGGTGCGGTGACGGACCCCGGGCTCACGGCTCCGCCCCGAATGTCACAAGAATGTCAAAACACGAGGTCGGGAATAGACGGGGGGATAGCGGGGCCGTATAATGGTGGCATGAGAACCCCAAAGGAGCCCACGATGAACGCCACCCCCACCCACTACCTCCACCACTTCTACCTCTCCGAGTCCACCGGCCGGTGGATCCTGGTGTGGAGGCGCATCGGAACGGATCCGCGCCTCTCGCCGGATCGCCCGTCCGCCCACGAGGACGGCGACCGCACGGCGAGCCACAAGAACCGCCCCAGCGCGGCCGGGATTCGGCGCGCGTTCGTCGGCGTGGAGGGCTGACCCATGACCGCGCACACCGACTGCTACGGCAACCCCTTCGACCCGTCCGACTACGTCCACGAGATCGAACTGCCCGGCGGAGCGATCCGCTGGGTGGTGGCGACGCTCGGCGCGGACGGGAGGTACACCGCCCCCCTGCGCTCCGAGGCCCGGCGTCGTAGCGGGTGCTCGTCCAACTACGGCCCCCTGTCCTACGTCTACTCGGGGGCGTATCACTACGCCCGCCGGTCGGACGCCCTCCGCAGGGCGCGGCAGGTCTACCTCGGGGAAGATGGGGCATGACCCCCGCCGGACGCCCCCCGCTCGACGGTGAGGCCCGCCGCCCCGTGACGGTGCGCCTCTCGCCGTCGGACCTCTCGCGCCTGGACGACTACGTCCGGTCGTGCTTCCCGCACCCGAGCCGCAACGAGGCCCTCGTCCGGCTCCTGCGCCGGGCGCTGGCTGAGGCAGAGGGCACCTACGTGGACGACCTGACCGCGGACGGGGCACCGTTCGGGGCCGCCTGCGACGCGGCACGGGCGGACGCTACGGAGGGGTGAGTAGCCCGTCGAGCGTTTGCCCCCGGGCCACGCAGCCGAACGCGGACGAGCCCTCGCCCTTCCCCTGGGCAGCGGAGAGGCACAGGGCGTAGGCGGCGAGGGCCACCGTCCCCGGCGCGGCCTGGGGGCGCACAGCGGCCTCCACGGCGATGTTCACCGCGGGCATGGTGGCGATGGCCTGCCGGGTGTCCGCATCGGTCACGTCCTCGCGGACGGCCGCGTCCACGACGGTTGCGGTGGCGGCGACGGCTTCGGGCGCGGACCCGGAGTCGCGGGTGAGCAGGAGCGTCCCGCCGACGCCGACGGCCCCGCCGCCGAGGATGGAGAGCAGGATGATGGTGAGCAGGGACATGGAGGACCTCGCGGAGTTCATGGAGATGGGGGCGGGTCGGACGACCCGGGCAGGACGTGGCGGGCCCCGTGCGCCGCGGTCGCACCGCCGCCGGCGCCGAGGAGCCAGCCGGAGATCGTGCCGAGCGTCTCCCAGACGGCATCCGGGACCGCGTAGGCGGGCGTCAGGGCGTCCAGGACCACGAGCCCCACGAGGACGAGGAGGCACGCCCCGCCGGCCACGAGGACGCCGAGCGCGAGCCGGTAGGTGCGGGAGCGGCTCGGGCGGCTCACACCGACCTCCCGACCCAGGCATGCCACGCGGTCGGGTCGCGCCGGATCTCCAGGGTGACGAGCTCGCCCCGCTCCTCGCACGCCGCGATCTCCCGGTCGAGCCACGCTGCGGCCAGCCGGGATCGCAGGACCCGCCACCAGGCCGCGTCGAGGTCGAGCCCGGGTAGGATGCACCCTTCGGTGTCGTCGGCGTCGTTCCCGCTGTGGATTCGGATGCCCCGGAACGCCGGCACCGCGAGGACCTCGGGCACCTTGCGGACGTACTTCGGAGACCAGGTCAGGGCTACCCGGTACGTGCCGACCGGGATCGCGGTGAGCCCCGCGACCTTGCCCGCGATGCAGCCGGCGGGGTCCACCTGGTCGAGCCCGCGGTCCGTGTCCTCGCACGAGAACCCGAACGGCTTGACCTCGTCGGACCCGGCGTAGACGATGGACAGGGTCCCGAGCGTTGCCTCGCCGGAGAACAGGTTGCGGGTGAGGAGGAGCCTCACTTGGGGCTCCCGTTTCCGGACAGGATCCGGCCTGCCAGAATGAGATCGAGTTGGGCCTTGATGGCGGCGAGGCTGGCTGCCGCTTCGGCGTTCGCCTTGGCGGCATCGGCGGCGATCTTGGCGGCGTCCTCGGCCGCCTTGGCCGCAATGGCGACGGCGTCAGACCGAGCCAGCCGGCACTCGCCTTGCAGGTCGCGGATCTGGGTGCGGTGGGTCGAGACCTCCTGACGAAGCCAGCCGGCCGAGTACGCCAGCGTGCAGGTGGACAGGAGGAAGCTGAACAAGAGCCCGAGCAGCTCGGCCACCTGGGCCGCGCTCACCGGGGCATCGTTGGTCATGGCGTCCGCGTAGGCGGTACTCGAGAACACGATCAGGATGAACGCGCCGAACAGGAGCCCGACGACGATGTCCCGAGGAACAGGTGGGCCGATGTCGAGGTCCACGGCGAGCTGGCGGATCTGACCCGTGAGCCGGGAGAGGATGCGGCGAGGCATGGGTCACGCTGCCTTTCGGTTCCAGGAGGCACGGCCGTAGGGCCCGTACCGGGTCCAGTCGGCTCCGTGGTGATCGGGCTTGCGCCGGGGGAGC
>JBFYZZ010000013.1:0-9182 GCA_041309225.1 Deltaproteobacteria bacterium
CGACCGGAGGCCCGACCGCAAGCAGGCCGCGGGCCCGCCAGGGCCGCCCCCCACGTCGGCCCGGAGGGCCGGTGCCCCCTCGCAACCCGCGGGAAGGCCCGCAGAGCCGGTGCCAGCCTGGACCGTCGGCCCGGAGGGCCGGAGGCACGTCGCGGCCGGCGGGGAGGGCTCTGGGCGACGCGATCCATGAGCGGACCGGTCCGCTCGTGAGCGCGCCGCTGACCTCGATTCCGCTCATCATCGCGGCGACCGGAGGCCCGACCGCAAGCAGGCCGCGGGCCCGCCAGGGCCGCCCCCCACGTCGGCCCGGAGGGCCGGTGCCCCCTCGCAACCCGCGGGAAGGCCCGGAGGGCCGGTGCCCCCTCGCAACCCGCGGAGAGGCCCGCAGAGCCGGTGCCAGCCCGGAGCGTCGGCCCGGAGGGTCGGTCCCACCGCGGAGGTGCTCCCGAGTCGGTGGAGGGGAGCCCACGCGAGACACGAGCGCAGTGACACCGCAGCGAGCGCGGTCTACGCAGGGCTCGGGAGCACGAGCGGCGGCACGGGGGGATCGCCGTCGCGGGCCCGCCAGTCGGCGGTGCACGGGTCCGGCACGTACCGATCCAGGTGCTCCCGCCAGTGGTGGGCCACGTACGGAACCGCCTCCAGCAGGACCTCGAGATCCTCCGGCGACGTGGCCGGGGAGAACGATACCCGCACCCACCCGGGCTTGGCCAGGGCCTCCCCGGCATCGAGGCGGGCTCGGATGGACTCGCTCTGCGCCCGCCCGATGCCGAGCAGATCGTGGCCGTAGGTCCCCGCACACATGCAGCCGCCGCGGACCTGGATGCCGTAGAGATCGTCGAGCAGGCGGACCGCGAGGTTGTGGTGGAGTCGGCCTTCGTCGAGGATGAGGGAGAGGATGCCGATCCGCGGCGCGGTGAGGTCCCCGAGGATGCGGATCTTCGGATCGCCCGACCAGGCGACCACGGCGCGGTCGAGGAAGTGCTGCTCCAGGGCCTGGATCCGCTGGATGCCGATCCGCTCCTTCAGATCCAGGACCAGACCCGCCCGGATCACCTGGACGATGGGCGGGGTGCCCCCCGCCTCCCGATGCTGGAGATCGGCCAGGTAGCGCCACTCCCACGGTGACGTGTAGAGCACGGTGCCCCCGCCCGGCTCCACGGGCACCCGGCCGCGGAAGAGGCTCCGGTCGGCCACGAGCAGGCCGGGTGCCTGCGGGCCGCCCAGAAACTTGTGCATGGACACGAAGACGGCGTCCTTGCGCAGGGCCGGATCGCCGCCGGGGTGGAGGTCCACCTCCACGTAGGGAGCGGCCGCGGCGTAGTCGAAGAACGCGAGGCCGCCGTGCGCGTGCATCACCCGGGCGAGCGCGTCCGTGTCGCTCAGGATCCCCGTCACGTTGGACGCGGCCGAGAACGTGCCGATCTTGAGGTACCGATCGCGGTGGCACGGTTCGGACAGCAGGCGATCGAGCTCGCGCCAGTCGGGCCGTCCGAGCGCGTCGTACCCGATGGCCTCCGTGTCGGCGACGCTCTCCCGCCAGGGGAGGTCGTTGGAGTGGTGCTCCATGCGGCTGCGGATCACCAGCGGGCGCAGGCGGTCGGAGAGGTTCTCGCGGCAGCGGCAGGCGTCGAGGATGGGATCTGGAATGCGGATGCCCAGCACGCCGATGAGGCGGTTGATGGCGCCGGTGGCCCCGGAACCCACGAAGACCACCACGTCCTCGTCGGTGGCGTGGAAGGCCCGGCGCACCTTCTCGTGGGCCTGCTCGAACCAGGTGGTGATGTGCCGGCTGCCGGTGTTGGCCTCGGTGTGGGTGTTGCAGAGCAGGGGCAGGACCTCGCTCCGGATGAGGTCCTCGATGGGCGCGAACGACTGCCCGCTGGCCGTCTGGTCGAAGTAGCGCTTCCGCCGCGGGCCGGCACCGGTGGGGAGGATGGCGTCGTGGCCGATGGTGCCCCGGCGCACCCAGTCCAGGAGGGGATCGTCGAGCACGGCGGCGGTCATGGAGTCCTCGGGGAACGGAGTCGGGCCAGGAGGCGCCCGACGACCTCGGCGAAGGGCACCAGGACGGGCTCCCCTCCCGCCCGCTCGCGCCACTCGACGGCGCCCTCGGCCAGACCGCGCCGGCCGACGACGAGGCGGACGGGGGAGCCGAGGAGGTCGGCATCCTTGAACCGGGGGCCGGCCCGCTCGTCGCGATCGTCGTACAGGACGGCGAGACCGGCCTCCTCGCAGGCCCGGTGCAGGACATCCGCGGCCTCGACGACCGCGGGATCGCCGGCGGCGAGCGAGAGGAGCGTGACCTCGAAGGGCGCCACGGCGGCCGGCCAGCGGATCCCGTCGTCGTCGCGGTGGCGGTCCACCACCGCCTGGAGGATCCGGCCGGTGTCCACCCGGACCCGGCAGGCCGGCACCGGGGCCTCCCGGCCGTCCGGCCCGAGCACGCACAGGCCCGGCCAGCCGTCCGGCCGGACCTCGAGGTGCGCCACCGCCACCGCGGCCGTGGCCGCGAGGGGACCCCCGCAGGAGGGGCAGGCGTCGCCGGGCGACGCGAGCCGGAGGTCCTCGACGCGATCCGGGGCGAGGTCGCGGTCCACGTCCACCCCCCGGACGTGGACGTCGTCGGTGTTGGCGCCCGTGACCATGCCGGACCGGCCGGCCAGGGCCCGATCCACCCAGACGGGCATCCCGGCCGCGGTGGTGGGCAGGCGGGCGCGCACCGCGCCGAGCGAGCCGGGGAGCGCGCCCAGGAGGGCCCGGATCGCCTCCGGGGCGGCGGGTTCCAGGCGGCGCACGCCCAGGAGGGCGGCCAGGCGGGCCGCGGACAGGGTGTGGTCGCCTCGGACCACCGCCACGATCGGCCGCCCGTCGGCGAGGAGGACCAGGGTCTTGCACTGGCGGGTGGCCGGCACCCCGTGGGGGGGGCCCGCGAGATCGTCGATGGTGCGCACCCCGGGCGTGGGGAACGGTTCGGGGCGATCCCCCGGGGGGGCCCGGTCCGCCGGGGGAGGCACCCGCCCCACGGCCAGGGGCGCGGCCGCCGAAAGGCCGCAGGACTCGCAGGCCAGGACGAACGGGGCCGCCGAGGGGGCGGCCACGTGCACGGATCCGTCGAGCGGCTCGCCCCTCCCCGTCCAGCCGCCGGGGAGCGGGTCGAGCCCGAGGTCGGCCAGGAGCGCCGCGAGCGCGCCCCTGATCGCCGTCGCGCGGGCCTCCAGGGACGCAGAGTCGGGCTCCAGGAGGAACCGCTGGAGCACCGGGGAGAGGGGCGGGACCCAGCCCTCGGAGGGCCCGGGCGCGCCGGTAGAGGCCCAGGCCTGGGGGAGGAGACGCCAGGAGCGGACCAGGTGGGCGGCGACCGCGGGCAGGGCCCCGTCGGTGGCGCGGATCTCCACCGTGGGTCCGGTCGCCGCTTCCAGGGCAGCCCCGACCCGGCCCTCGAGGCGGGCGAGGACGCGCGTGCCGGCCGGGAGCCACGCCGGCACCCCATCGAGGGTCCGGAGCAGGCCGGACCGGGCCAGCAACGCCTGGACCGGCGAGGTGGCGTCGGCCGGGACCTCGCGGAGCGTCGGGGCGAGGAGGCGCGTGAGGCGCATGGAGCCCTCCGGGCCGCCGATCCTATCACCGCACCCGACCGGCACCGCTGCACGGGCGCGGATGGATCATCGAACGGGGACCGAGCCGGTGGAAGGGGGGGGGGCCTTGCGTTACCCCGCCCGACCCCGTGCCGTCTCGGCCCCCCGACAACGGAGCAGACCATGGAAGATTCCAAGAGCCAGAACCTCAAGGCGTTCTACCTCGACTGTGGATTCGGGACGCGGTGCCTCCACTCCGGCGAGCACGTGGGGCAGCCCCAGCACACGTCCCACGTGGGGGCGATCTACCAGACCTCCACCTTCGTGTTCGAGAGTGCCCAGGAGGGCGCCGACCTCTTCGCGGGTGAGAAGCAGGGGTACATCTACACGCGGCTCGGCAACCCCACCGTGATGGTGCTGGAAGCCAAGATGAACGCCCTGGAGGGCGGCGACCTGAAGCGCCTGCGTCCCGACGTGCGCGTGTCCACGCTGGCCTTCTCCTCCGGCATGGCCGCCATCTCCAGCACCCTCCTCGCGGTGGCCAGCGCCGGCGACACCGTGCTCCTGGGCAACGTGGTCTACGGTGCCACCGAGCACCTCGCCTCCCACGTCCTCGCCCGCCTGGGCATCCACACGGTCGAGGTGGACACCTCCGACCTCGACGCCGTGGAGCGCACCATCCGCGAGCATCCCAAGGCCAGGGCCATCCTCTTCGAGACCCCCACCAATCCCATGCTGCTGGTGTCCGACATCGCCGAGGTGTGCCGGATCGTCCGGTCCGTCAACCCGTCCATCCGGGTCGCCGTGGACAACACCTTCGCCACGCCCTACCTCCAGCGGCCGCTCGAGTTCGGGGCCGACATCGTGGTCCACTCCACCACCAAATACATCGGCGGCCACGGCGCCGTGGTGGGCGGGCTCATGACCACGGTCCAGGAGGAGGTGAAGAACGCGGCCTACGTCGTCATCAAGGACGTGGGCAGCTCGCCGAGCCCCTTCGACACCTGGATCGTCAACATGGGCCTGAAGACGCTCCCGGTGCGGATGGACCGCCACTGCGCCAACGCCATGGCCGTGGCCCGCTACCTCGAGGCCCACCCCAAGGTGGAGCGGGTGTTCTACCCGGGGCTCGAGTCCAGCCCCTCGCACGCGCTCGCCAAGCGGCAGATGAAGGACTTCGGCGGCATGGTCTCCTTCGAGGTCCGGGGCGGTCTGGAGGCCGGGCGGCGGCTCATGGACAACATCCGCATCTTCACGCTCGCCGTGTCGCTGGGGTGCGTGGACTCCCTCATCCAGCACCCGGCCTCCATGACCCACGCCTGCGTACCGAAATGGAAGCGCGAGAAGGGCGGGGTCACGGACGGGCTCGTCCGGATCTCGGTCGGGATCGAGGACGTGGACGACCTCGTCCACGCCCTCGACGAGGGCCTGGCGAAGGTGTGACGTTCCCGGTGGCCGGTGGCTGCGGGCAGAGGTAGCCTGCCCGATCACGAACCCCGGGGGTCGTCCGATGCGCCTGTCTCCCCTGTCGCTCCTGCTGCCGCTGGCCACGGCCTGCCACGGCGACGACTTCGACGTCACCGTCACCGTCGATGCGACCGTGCCCTCCATCGTCCGGCTCGCGTGGCGCACCCCGGAGCCCGGCCGGTCGTGGGCCGAGTACGCGGGGCCCGACGACGCCTTCACCCTCTCCACCCCGGTGGTGGACGACGGCTCCACCGACCACGAGGCCGTGCTCCTGGGCCTGCCGTTCCTCCAGGAGTGCGAGTGGCGGGCGGTGACCGAGGTGGACGGCGACGAGCGGTCCGCCGTGGGTACGGTCGAGACCGGGGGCATGCCCTCGGGCTTCCCCGACCTGCGGACCCCCGTGTGGGAGCAGGACCGCACCTCCCCCGAGCGTTTCCTGGCGGGGACGTTCCTGGCCTCCGAGGGGCTGTTCGCCGTCGATCGCGGGGGCGGATTCCGCTGGTTCCACGCGTTCGACGGGTACCAGATGCCCGAGTTCGAGGTCTCCCGCGAGGGGACCGTGCTCTTCAACTCCTACGCCACCGACCACTCCATCGACGTCGGGGAGATCCACGAGGTCTCGTGGGACGGGACCCTCTCGGAGGACCGCCGCCTGGTCCTGGGCCACCACTCGTTCACGGAGCTCCCCAACGGCGACATCGCCTACGTCGCGGCGGACATCCGGGAGTGGTACGACCCCGACGAGGAGAAGGAGGTGACCGTGGTCGGGGACCAGATCCGGATCCTCCCCGACGACGGGGGCGAGTCCTGGACCCTCTTCTCCACGTGGGACTGGCAGGAGCCAGCCGAGCACGACCGGTGGCGCGACGGCTTCTACCCGCAGGGCTTCGACTGGACCCACGCCAACGCCGTCCGGTACGACGAACCCACCGACACGTTCCTCCTGTCGCTCCGCAACCTCGACACGATCCTGGAGATCGACGCCTCCACCGCGCGGGTCCTGCGCACGTTCGGGCGCACGGGGTACGGCTTCGCGCCCGACGCCCTCATGTTCGCCTACCAGCACGATCCCCACTGGACGCCGGACCGCACGCTCATCCTGCTGCACTCGGATCCCGGCGCTCGGCGATCCCAGGCGGTGGAGTACGAGGTGGACGAGGAGGCGGGTCTCCTGAGGGAGGTGTGGCGGCACGGCGGCGGCGACCAGCCCATCATGGCGCAGTACCAGGGCGGCGTGCAGGTTCTCGCGAACGGGAACCGGCTCGTCAACTTCGGGTCCGCCGGCGTCCTCCGGGAGGTCACCGTCGAAGGGGACGTGGTCTGGGAGCTCCGGGGGAGCGCCGGAGCGGCGTTCGGCGCCGTGGAGGCCATGGGGTCCTTCTACGACGCGCCCTGACGCTCGAACACCAGGACGTGCTCGTACCGGGGGCGGCGTGACGGCGGCCCGGGCCGCTCGGCGGTGGCGCGGGCGAGGAGGTCGAAGCCGATCGCGCCGGCGCTCTCGGCGATGGGGTCGGCCACGCCGATCGTGCGGTTCCAGGCGGTGCCGTCGCCCACGACCACGACCAGCCTCCCCCCGGGCTCGAGCGCCGCGGACGCCCGCCCCAACCAGGCGGCGGTGTCCAGGCGCCAGGCGTCCCGCGCCACGACCGGGTCCGTCCGGAAGGCGCGGCGCGAGCCCATCTCCGAGCCCTCGGCCGGTTCCAGCCCGAGCCAGACGTGCCTCAGGTGTTGCATGGGCAGGTAGTCGTAGACCCCGGGGTACGGCGGGGAGGTGACGATCCCCGCCAGAGGCGTGTCCGAGGTGAACCGCCGGGCGTCGCCCTCGACCACGCGGGGCGCGGGCGTCCCGGGGGGGACGGCGTCCCGGAGCGCCGCCAGTCGGCGGGCCAGCTCCCGCGCCTTGCGGTGGAACAGGATCGCGGTGGTGCCGGGGGGCCGGTGGTGGGGCACGCGGCGCGCCACCGTGTCGCTCGTGCGGTACGACGCCTTCACGAGGATCGCGGACAGGCAGGCCCACATCAGCGGGCGGAGCTCGGCGGGGGCCTCGAGGCAGGAGCGGCGCAGCGCCTCCAGCTCTCCGAGCACGTGGGCCTCGTAGGAGGCGTGGATCGGGCGGAGGATGGGCGGAGGCGGGAGCTCCCGGGCGTCGCGGGCCCGGTCGGTGGCCGCCCGGGCCAGCCCGCGGAACGCCGTGAGCGTGGGCTCGTCCACGAGGCGCGTCCGGACGCGGGATACGCGGACCGCCACCGGCGCGAGGTCCCAACCGAGTGCGGGGCGACCGGCGGCGAGCGCCTCCACCAGCAGGGTGCCGCCCCCGCAGAAGGGATCGGCCACCGGGCCGTCGGGCAGGGAGCGGACCAGCAGCGCAGCGGCGTCGGGATCGAGGCCGGCCGGCCAGGTGTGGAACCCGTGCGTCCAGCGATCGGCGCCGGAGGCCGCCCCCCGCCGGACGTTGCCCTCGCGGACGAGCGAGCCGTCGGGGGCCTGCGTCGCACTCCGGACCTGCAGCGCGAGGGCCTCGCGGGCGACGCGGGCCGCCTCGTCGCGGCGGGCACGGCGGGAGGAGCCGGCCTCACCCGGCATACACGTCGTCCTGCTCGATGGACGACAGGACCCAGTCGAAGGCACCGCTGGTGATCTTGGCGTTGCAGTAGCCGCAGACACCGGTCTGGCTCACGCGGTCGAGGGGGGCGCCGCAGGACGGGCAGGTGTCCGCCCGGGGGCGGGGGGCCGCGCCGGTGCCCCAGGCGCGGATGAAGGTCCAGTACTCGGAGAAGGTGCGCGGCCGGTCGCGGGCGCCGGACACGACGTGGCCGGCGCCATCTTCCGTCCAGTCGCGCATCCGGGCCTTGATGCGCACGGTGAGGGCCTCGTAGAACGCGTCGGAGTCGACCTTGACGAGCGCGACGTCGAGCACCTGGATGTCGCCGAGCCGGTTGCGGAGCCCGAACCGCCGGTAGCGGTCCATCCAGTACCGGTGGGTCTGGAAGAGGTGGTCGGTCTCCCAGGGGCGGGCCTCCTCCCAGCGATCGGCGTCCCAGGCCCTCTGCAGCGTGAGGAAGACCTCGGACACGCGCCGGAGGAAGGCCGCCCGGTCGAAGTCGGGATGCCGGCCGAGGAAGGCGCGCAGCAGGGCCGGGAACGCGGGATCCATGCGCGTGGGGAGATCCGCGCCCTGCTCGATCCCCCCGGGGGCCAGCGGCGGCGGGGTGACGGGCTCCCGGGAAAGCACGCTGATGTCGCTGACCTCCCAGAGCGCCCGGCCGCGATCCAGGGGAGCGTCGCAGTGGACGCAGGATCCGTCGGGCCGGGTCTCGGTGGGGTTGCCGCAGGAGGGGCACGCGAGGGAAACGAGACGGTCGGGTGCGGGGGAGAGGGCGTCGGCCGACTTCCGGAAGGTCCAGGTCTCGGTGACGAGCAGCTGCTCGGGGCGCCCCGCCTCGCGACCGGTGCCCCGGACCTCGGTCAGGTTGGCCTCGAACGTGACGTCGACCACCACGTACTGCCCCGCCCGCAGGCCCGAGGTGATGCGGGTGGTGCCGAAGACGACGTCTCGGACCTCGGTGAGCCCGCGGGATCGCTCGGCGAGCACCCGCCGCACCTCGGGTGCCACGTAGGCCGCGACGGGGCCGAGCCCGGGCAGGGGCCGCGCCTGCTGCACGCGGGCGAAGACGACCTGGACGAAGTCGAGGAACGCGGGCACCGAGAAGTGCGGATCCGCGAGGCGGACCTCGTCGAGGCGGGCACGCGGTGGCGGGGGAGGGGGCGGGGGGAGGCCGCCGGACGGCACGGGCAGCGGGGGCTCGGGTGCGTACCCCCCGGACTGCCAGGTGGAGCGCCGCAGGGACCCGCGGCGGCCGCGGGGGACCAGGATCCGCCCGCGGGACAGCACGAGCAGGACGAGGACCACGATGGCGACCGGGACCCCGATGGTGGGGTGCCTGAGGACCAGCCACACCAGGAGGAAGAAGATGTCGCCGTCGCCGCCGCCGCCCCAGGAGCCGCCGCCCCCGCCACCCCCGCCCCCCCCCCCCCCCCCCCCGCCCCCCTCCGGGCCCCCCCCGCCCCGCCCCCGCCCCCCGCCCCGGGGGCGGGGGCCGGCCCCCGCCCCCCGGCGAACCGGGCGGGCCCGGG
>JBFYZZ010000014.1:0-5673 GCA_041309225.1 Deltaproteobacteria bacterium
GTCGGCTCGACGTCGGTCCTGGCCCCGATCCCGGGCGCGAACTCGGGCTCGAACTCGGCCAGCGTCTCGCAACTCCCCGAGTGAGCCGTCACCTGCCCAGTTGCGAGACGCTCGGGTCCCCTTGCACCACGGACCGCGTCATGGGCGCCTGGACCCATCCCCCCAGAGCCCCGCGTCGGACCGACGTCGAACCGACCGGCCGGATCACCACGACCCCTTCCGCTCGGCGGTTCGAACCGTTCCAGGCCCTCTCCCGACCCGAAATGGGGTAACGCCTGCGGCGGGAGACCGGGCTCACCCGCAGAGGATCCGGGTGAGGTCCTTGGTGAGGTTCTTCTGGTGGCTCTCGATGGTGCCGCCGCCGATCTCGATGAGCCGGGCATCCCGGTAGAGGCGTTCCACCTTGTACTCTTCGGTGTATCCGTAGCCGCCGAGTACCTGGATGGCGGCGTCCGCCACCTCCTTGGCCGCGGTGCCGGCGAAGAGCTTGGCGGCGTCGGAGCCGATCCGGTTGCGGCGCTCGGGCCCCACCGAGCGGGCCACGTGGTAGACGAGGCAGCGCGCCGCTTCGGCCTTCGCGTAGGACTCGCCGATGTAGCGCTGGATCTGGCCGAGCTGGTGGAGCGGTTGCCCGAAGGCCTTCCGCTCGTCGGCGTAGCGGATCATGATCTCCAGGCAGCGGTCGGCGATGCCCAGACTCTGGGCGGCGAGCGTGATCCGCTCCAGTTCGAGGTTGCGCATCATGTGGACCAGCCCACCCCCCTCCTCGCCGAGGAGGTTCTCCCGGGGCACCTCGCAGTCGTCGAAGACCAGCTCCGCCATGCTGCTGCCGCGCATCCCCATCTTGTGGATGACCTGACCCCGCGAGAAGCCCGGGCAGTCGACGTCCACCACGAAGGACGTGATCCGGCCGTCCACCTTGGCGTAGACGAGGAACACGCTGCCCTCGACGCCGTTCGTGATGAACATCTTGCGGCCGTTCAGTACGTAGCCGCGGTCGGTCCGGCGGGCGGTCGTGCGCATGCCCAGCACGTCCGTGCCGGCCCCGGGCTCGGTCATGCCCAGGCCCGCGATCCACTCGCCGGAGAGGACCCGCGAGAGGTACCGCTCCTTCTGGGCGTCGTCCGAGCACCAGAAGAAGTTGTTCACGAAGAGCATCGCGTGGGCCAGGTAGGCCAGGGTGAAGCCCGGTTCGCTCCTGGACATCTCGTGGCAGACGATCACGGCCGCAGTGGTGTCCATCCCGGCGCCGCCCCAGCGCTCGGGGACGGTGACGCCGAGCAGACCGAGGCCCGCGAGCCGGCGGAAGAGCGGGACGTCGAGCGCTCCGGTCCGGTCGTGCTCCTCGGCCCTGGGCTCCAGCTCGTCCCGCGTGAAGTCCGCCACCATCCCCCGCAACATGCGGTGCTCGTCGGTCGGGTTGAAGAGGTCGTCGGGGCCGATCTGCATGAGTCCTCCGGTGGGTCGGATTCCGGAGCGGCGGGAGTCGGCCGCGGCCGGAGGACGCTCTATCCGGGCAGGGGGCCGGCAGATAGGGGAGCCGCGCACGCCGGAGGTCCCGATGGCCCGGACGCTCTTCCTGGTGGATGGCTCCAACCACGCCTTCCGCCTCTTCCACGCCATGCCCCGCTTCACGGCGGGGGACCTCCCCACCGGCGCGCTGCTCGGGTTCGCCAACCTCCTCCGGACGCTCGCGCGCGACGAGCGGCCCGACCACCTCGCCGTGGTCTTCGATGTGGGACCGTCCTTCCGCACGGACCTCTACCCGGACTACAAGGGCCACCGCCCGGACATGCCGCCCGAGCTGGCCCGGCAGTGGCCCCTCCTGCCGGACCTCGTCCGAGCATGGGGCGTGACCTGCCTCGGCGTCCCGGGGTGGGAGGCCGACGACGTCATCGGCACCCTGGCCCGCCGCCATTCCGGCCCGGGCACCGAGGTCGTCATCGTCTCCAACGACCAGGACTTCGCCCAGATCGTGGACGGATCCGTCTCCATCCTCGAGTGGAAGGGCGCCGAGCGTCGGCGCCTGGGCCCAGCCGAGGTGGAGGCCCGGTTCGGCGTGCCACCCGCCCGCGTGGTGGACATCCTGGCCCTGTGGGGCGACGCCTCCGACAACGTCCCGGGCGTGCCCGGCGTGGGCGAGAAGAAGGCCACGGCCCTCGTGCGCGAGCACGGCGGCCTGGAGGCGGTGCTGGCCCGCGCGGCCTCCATCCCGGGTCGCCTCGGCGAGAACCTCGCCGCCTTCGCGGACCGGGCCCGCCTCTGCCGGGACCTCGTCACCATCCGCACCGACGTGCCCGCCGACCTCCTCCCGGCCACGCTCGCGGACCTGGCCCCGAAGGGCCCCGACGTCCCCGTCCTGCGCGACCTGCTCCTCCGCTGGCAGTTCCGCCAGCACCTGGCCGAACTCGACGCCGCCCGGCCGCCCCCCGCGTCGGCGGGCCTCGACCGCAGCCGATACCGCACGATCCGCACGCTCGACGACCTCGACGCGGCGCTGGCGGCCTGCCGGGCGGCCGGACGCTTCGCGTTCGACACCGAGACCACCTCGCTCGACCCGCTCGTGGCGCGCCTCGTGGGCGTCTCGCTGTGCTGGTCGCCCGACGACGCCGTGTACGTTCCCTTGGGCCATCTCGAAGAGGGAGGGATCCCCCGCGAGCCCGCACTGGCCCGCCTCGCCCCGCTCCTGGCCGACCCCGAGGTGGGCACGTTCGGCCAGAACGTCAAGTTCGACCTCCAGGTCCTGCGGACCGCCGGCCTCGACCTCACCGGGATCGACGGCGACACCATGCTGGCCGACTTCCTGCTGGACCCCGATCGGGAGAGCCGGAAGCTCGACGACCTCTCGCTCCGGATCCTGGGGCACCGCATGATCGCGTACGCCGAGGTCACCGCGGGCCTGCCCTCCGGGGTCGGGTTCGAGGCCGTCCCGATCGAGGCCGCCACGCGGTACGCCGCGGAGGACGCCCACGTGGCGTTCCTCGTCGAGCGCGCGCTCGTGCCCCGCCTCCGCGAGGAGGGCCTCGAACGCCTCTACCGGGACCTGGAGCTGCCCGTAATCCCCGTCCTGGCCGGGATGGAGCGGCACGGCATCCGCCTCGACGTGGCGGTGCTGGCGAGCTTCGGCGAGGAGCTCAGAATCAGGATCGCAGAGAAGGAAGCTGAGATTCATCGGATGGCCGGACATGCGTTCAACGTCCAGTCCACCCAGCAGCTGGCCACGGTCCTCTACGACGAGCAGGGGCTCCAGCCCCTCAAGAAGACGAGCACGGGCCGGTCCACCGATGCCCAGACCCTCGAGGCCCTGGCGGCCATGGTGCCCGAGAACCCGCTGCCAGAGACGGTGCTCGCGTTCCGGGGGCTGACCAAGCTCCTCGGGACCTACGTGGAGGCCCTGCCCGCCGCCGTTCACCCCCTCGACGGGCGCGTCCACACCTCCTTCCACCAGGCGGTGGCGGCCACCGGCCGGCTCGCCTCCATGGAGCCCAACCTCCAGAACATCCCGGTCCGCACCCCCGAGGGGCGCCGGATCCGCGCCGCGTTCGTCCCCGACGCGGGGTACTGCTTCGTCTCGGCCGACTACTCCCAGATCGAGCTGCGCGTGCTGGCGGACTACTGCGGGGAGGGGCCCCTGCTCGACGCCTTCCTCCACGGGGAGGACGTGCACCGGCGCACGGCCGCCGAGGTTTTCGGGGTCCTGCCGGGCCTGGTCACCACCGAGCAGCGGCGGGCGGCCAAGGCCGTCAACTTCGGCATCGTGTACGGGATGGGGGCCTTTCGCCTCGCCCGGGACCTGGGCATCCCGCGGCGCCAGGCCCAGCGCATCATCGACGACTACTTCGCGCGATATCCCCAGGTCCGCCGGTACATGGACGCCACCGTCGAGGCCGCCCGCCGCGACGGCGTGGTCACCACCCGCTGGGGCCGCCGGCGCCGGGTGCCCGATCTCCGGGCCTCTCAGCGCCACGTCCGGGAGGCGGCCGAGCGGGTGGCCGTCAACACACCGATCCAGGGCACGGCCGCCGACATCATGAAGATCGCCATGGTCCGCGTCTGGGACCGGTTCCGGCGCGACCACCCCACGGCCCGGGTCCTGCTGCAGGTCCACGACGAGCTGCTGCTCGAGGTCCCGATCCCGGAGGTGGAGGCCGCGCGCCGCGCCCTCCGGGAGGAGATGGAGGGCGCAGCGACCCTCGCGGTGCCGCTCGTGGTCGGGACGGCCGTGGGTCGAACGTGGGAGGAGGCCCACGAGACCTGACCGCCGGCGGTCCTGCAGATAGATCGTGAATGTCCGCGCGGTCCGCCCGTCGACCCGGGCGACACTTCCCGACCGGACGGCCGTGCCCACACCGGAGACCTCGGATGCCCCATCCCGCCGGCCATGATGGCCCCACACCCGGCGCCGCCCGTGCCGGGGTGGCCGAGCCGGAGCGCGTCCTCGACGACAGCGACCTCGTGGACCGTGTGCGGGCCGGCGACACCACCGCCTACCGCGGCCTCGTGGAGCGCTACCAGAACCGGGTCTACGGACTGGTCTACGGCATGGTGCGCGACCGGGAGGAGGCGCGCGACCTCACGCAGGAGGCCTTCGTCAAGGCCTACCGGAACCTGTCCGGCTTCCGCCAGGACGCCTCCTTCCACACCTGGCTCTTCCGGATCTCCATGAACGTGGCCATCGACCACATCCGGAAGCACCAGCGGGTCCACACCGCGGAGTACGACGACACGCTGGACCACGACGAGCAGGGCCTCGACGCGTGGGACGCCGACCACCTCCGGCGCAGTCCCGCCCGCGACCACGAGCGGCAGCGCCTCTACGACCGCATCATGGCCGCGCTCCAGCACCTGAGCCCGGAGCACCGCCAGGCCGTCCTGCTCCGCGAGATCGAGGGTCTCTCCTACAAGGAGATCGCCGAGGCCATGGACATCCCCGAGGGGACGGTCATGAGCCGCCTCTTCTACGCCCGCAAGCGCCTCCAGGAGCTGCTGGAGGACCTCCGATGACCCGCCCCGGTCGCCTCGCGTCGAATGGAACCCCCCTCTCCACCGTCCGATCGAATGCCTTCCGCGACCTCCCTCCCTGGCGGACCCTCTCGTGACCACCGACCCCCTCCGGCTCCTGCTCGACCGCTGCGACCGCGCCGATGCTCCGGCCGCGGACCTCGCCGCGCTCGAGGCACTGCTGGCCGTCCAGGAGGACCGGGGGGCGCCGGAGTCCGCCCGAGCCGCCCTCGAGGCCGTGCTCGGGGAGGCCGATCCCGGCGCCGTCCTCGATGCAGCCGCGGGCGGGGCGCGCCTGGCCGCCGCGTTCGCGGACCTCCGCGACGGCCTGGCCCGCGCGTCCGACGGTGTCGACGTCGCGCGCGGGGTGCTTGGCGAGATCGCCCCCGGGAGCGCCTTCGACGCCGTGGTCACGGCCCTGTCCGCGGGGCTCGAGGCCGACACCCGGCGGCTGGACCTCACCGACACGGTGCTGGCCAGCCTCGGCGGCACCCGCCCCGAGGCGTCCTCGGCGCTGGCCGCAGCCGTCGCGGCGGAGGCCGGGCCCACGCCCTCCCTGGCCGACGCCGTCATGGAGCGCCTCGAGACCGAGGACACGGAGCCCATGGCGATCATGGCCCTCGTGGACGGCGCCCTCCCGTCCGAGCGCCGCACCGCGGTGGCCGTCGGGCT
>JBFYZZ010000015.1:0-7381 GCA_041309225.1 Deltaproteobacteria bacterium
TCCTGGCCGGGCCCGCCCGGGGCCAGGAGGTGACCGGCGCAGCCACCCCCGATCTCGACCGCCTCTCGGCCGAGCACGTCCGCAGGCCCGATGACATGGATCTCGCGTTCCGACTCGGCGAAGCCCTGTTCCGGGCGAGCCGGTTCGGCGAGGCCGAGCGCGTCTGGGAGCGGGTCGCAGACCGGGCCACCGATCCCGGGCTGAGGGCCGTCGCGCGCTACGACATGGGCCACGCCGCCTACAGGGCCGGCCGCCTGACCGAGGCCCGGGAGCACTTCCAGCGGGCCCGGGAGGTCCGGCAGGACCTCGAAGCCGCCGGTCGCAACGCCCAGGCCGTGGCCCAGGAGATCGCCGCCCGGATGCAGCGGACCCCGCCGGAGCAGGACCAGCAGGGTGAGCAGGGTGAGCAGGGTGAGCAGGGTGAGCAGGGCCAGGACCAACCCGAGGGGGGCGGGGCCCCCATGGAGGGCGAGATCGCCCCTGCAGGCGGCGACGCCCCGTCGGCAGGGCCCCCCGAGACCCCTGCGGACGCGGCCACGGGCGAGGGCCTGTCCCCCGCCGAGGCCCTGCGCATCCTCGATGGCGTGAAGGAGGGCGTCCCGCGCACGGCAGCCGCCGGTCGGCGCTCCCGGGAGCAGGACTGGTGATGGGCCGAACCCGGCCGCCGCGCTTCCTGGGGTGGCTTGCCCTGCTCGCCACCCTGCTCGTCGCACCGGCGGCCCGGGCCGGCCGTGCGGTCCTCGCGCTCGACACCGATCGCGTGCAGGTAGGGCAGACCGTGGGCCTGCGCCTCGAGGTGACCGATGGACAAGCCGGGGGCGTGCCCGCCGTCCCGGTGCCCCGGGGGGCCCGGATCCAGTACGTCGGGCAGTCGCAGTCGACGATGATCGTCAACTTCCAGACCACGCGGTCGGTGACCTACCAGTACTCGCTGACCCCGCTCGAACCCGGCGTCCTCGAGATCGGGCCCGTGTCGCTGGACCTGGCCACCGGGCCCGCCCTGGCGCCCGCGGTGTCCCTGCAGGTGGACCCGCCCGAGGCGTCGGACCGCACCCGCGCGGAGGGGGCCGAGGCGACGCTCGGTCCGGACCCTGGGGCCACGGACCTGTGGGCCGGCCAGGCGGTCGTCTACCGGTTCGTGTTCCACCACCGCGACCGGCTGGTGGAGGCGCGTTGGAACGCCCCCTCCTTCGAGGGATTCACCCCCGAACCCACGGCCGGGCAGGTGAAGCGCGAGTACAGCCTGGTGGAGGACGGGCAGCCGGTGGTCGTGCACGAGATCCTGGTGCCCCTCGTGGCCACCGGCGAGGGGCGGGGGGCCATCCCCCCCGCCTCGGTGGAGGCCCTGTTCGCCGACACCGGCGCCGACGCCCGGCGCCGCCGCCGGCCACTCGACGAGTTCCTCGACCTCGGGTTCAGCCAGGCCACGCGCCAGGCGCTGCTCGCGTCCGCGCCCGTGACGTGGCGCATCCGGCCGCTGCCAGCGGAGGGGCGGAGCGAGGCCTTCTCGGGCCTCGTCGGCCGGTTCGACGTGAGATCCGAGGTGAGCGCCGCCCGGGTCCGAGCCGGGGAGTCGGTGACGCTCACGGTCCACCTCGAGGGCGACGGCAGCCTCTCGGGGGTCCGCCTGCCGCCGCTGCCGGCCTCCGACGCCTTCCGCGCCTACGACGACGAGCCGGAGGTCCAGGGCACGGTCGAGCAGGGCCGGTTCGTCGCCACCGCCAGCCTCAAGCGGGCGCTGGTCCCCCTCCGGGAGGGCCCGCTCGTCGTCCCCCCCCTGCCCATCGCGTGGTTCGACCCCCACGAGGGCCGGTACGTCACGGGCGAGATTCCGGGCGCCACGCTCGACGTGCTGCCCGGTGAGGTGGGAGCCGCGGACGTGGTGTCCTTCGCTGGCGAGGACCGTCCGGCGCAGCGGGACGTGGAAGCCCTGGGCGACGACATCCTGCCCGTCCACACCGGGATCCGGATCGCGGACCGGCGGCTGGTCGCCCGGGATCCGGTCGCGCTCCTTCTCATGATCCCGCCCGGCCTGGCCCTGCTCCTGCAGGTCGCATGGTCGCTCCGCGGGCGGGTCGGGGCCCGGGCCCGGCGGCACCGGGCCGTCCGCGCGCTCGCCCGTCGCCTGCCCACGGATCGGGCCGCCCGCCTCGCCGCGCTGGATCAGGCGCTCCGGGAGGCGGCCGGCCTCGCCCTCGGCGTGCCGCCGGCATCGGTGGACGCCGCCCGCCTGCTGGAGGGGCTGCCGTCCGACCTCGGACCCGCTGCGGCCGGGTTGTACGAGCGCCTGTCCGGGGCCCGCTACGGGGGCGACGGGGGGCCTCCGGACCTCGAGGCTCAGGTCCGTCGGATGGTGGATCGCCTGTTGCGGAGGACCCGATGAGCGTCCGCCGGCCCCGCGTTCCGCCCCTGCTCCTCGCCGGGCTGGCCCTCGGCCTGCTGGGCGCCGCCGCGCCCCAGGCCCGGTTCGACGAGGGGGTCGCCGCCTACCAGGCCGGCGATGCCGCAACCGCGAGGGACGCCTGGCGGGAGGTGCTCGTCTCGGGGATCGAGGACGGGCACGTCTGGTACGATCTCGGCAACGCGTGGTACCGCCTCGGCCGGCCGGGCGCCGCCCTGCACGCCTGGCGCCGGGCGGAGGTGCTCCTCCCACGCGATCCCGATGTGCGCGCGAACATCGACCGGGTCCGTACCGAGGTCGAGGACCGCCTCGATCCGCCCGCCGTGGTCCCTGCGTACCTCGTCTGGCAGCGCCCCCTGGCGCCCCGCGAGAGCGCCCGCCTCGCCGCGCTCCTCGCCGGGTTCGCGCTTGCCCTGGCCTCCGTGCTGGTGGCCCGGCGCCGGACGGGCCGCACCGCGCCCGGCGGGGGCTGGGCGGCGGTGGGAGCGTTCGGGATCCTGGCCGTCCTGCTCGGCCTGTCCACGGCCGCGCTCCAGCGCACGCTCTCCCGGGGGGCCGTGGCCGTGGTCCAGGTCCCCGAGGTCACGGCCCGCTCCACCGTGGGGGGAGACGGGGTGGACCTCTTCGTGCTGCACGAGGGGGCCGAGGCCGCCATCCGGGCCCGGGAGGAGGGGCACGTGCTCGTGACCCTGCCCGACGGCCGGTGGGGCTGGCTGCCGCGCGCGGCGGTGGCGACCCTCGACCCCACCGAGCCGCCACCCGGGCCGTAGGGCTGCGGCACCGTCCCGGTCGCCGGACCTCCGTGCTATGGAGGGGATCCCGAGCGCAGTCCGTCCCGGAGGTGTCCATGCGTGCGCGAGCCCTCGTCCTCGTCCTGCCCCTCGTCCTCGGCGCCTGCCTGCAGCACCGCCTCAACCGCCTCTCGGAACTCGAGTTCCAGCACTACTACGCCCTCAAGCCCTTCATGTCCGAGGAGCAGCACTCCGACTTCCTGAAGCGCAAGTCCGAGCAGGAGCGCAACGCCTACCTGCAGGACCAGAAGCTGTGGGACATGTACTACAGGTACACGCCCCAGGAGCGTGAGGCGATCGTGGCCGGCGACGTCCAGCTGGGGTGGAGCGCCGACATGGTCATGATGTCCTGGGGTGCGCCCTGGGACAAACGCAAGCTCGTGGGGCGCCAGGCCCAGCGGTCCGAGATGCTCGTGTACCGCTTCGAGACAGACGACGAGGGCATCGTGCGGATCTGGGAGAAGGGCTCCAAGACCGCCTACACCGCCGTCCGCCGGTTCCAGAGGAAGGTCGTCCTCGACGACAACAAGGTCACGCTGATCGACGAGACCGACGGCTGGGAGTAGTCCCGGAGCGGCATGCGGATCGCGCTCGTCAGCCCGTACCCGGACGCCACCAGCTACGGGCTGCGGAGCGTCTCGGCCGTCTTGAGGCAGCAGGGCCACGAGACGCGGTTCCTGGTGGTGCCGGACCGTCCGGGGGACGACCGCCCCCCGCCACACAGCCGCGAGCCGTACTCTCGGGAGGTCCTGGACCGCGTCGTCGACGTCGCTCGGGGATGTCGGCTCGTCGGCATCTCCCTCATGAGCCACGACGTCGTCGCCGCCCGCCGGCTCACGCGGGCGATCCACGACGCGCTCGGCGTGCCGGTGGTCTGGGGCGGGTTCCATCCCTCGGTCCGTCCTGCCGAGTGCCTCGAGGACGCCGACTACGTGGTGGTCGGCGAGGGTGAGCACGCGGCGGCGGCGCTGGCGCGCTGCCTGGAGGAGGGGGGCGATCCGGCAGAGGTCCCCGGGCTCGGGTGGAGGCGCGGCGGCGAGGTGGTCCTCAATCCCGTGGGGCCCCTGGAGCAGGACCTCGACCGGTTCCCCCTCCCGGACTGGTCCTTCGAGGGGCACTTCCTGCTCCGGGGCGACCGGCTCGTCCCCGCCTCGCCGGCCGTGCTCCGCGAGGCGCTCGCCGAAGGCACCGTCTCCCGGCAGTTCCGCCGCGTGGGCTACCAGACCATGACCAGCCGCGGCTGCCCCCACGCCTGCGCCTACTGCGGCAACTCCTTCCTCAGGGACCTCTACCGGGGCCAGCGGTTCGTCCGGTTCCGCTCGGTCGAGCACGTCGTGCAGGAGCTGGAGCGGGCGCGGAGGGACCTCCCCTTCGTGGACCTGGCCTGGCTCTCCGACGACTCCTTCTTCGCCCGCCCGCTCGCGGACGTGCGGCGCTTCGCCTCGGCGTACCGCCGGCGCGTCGGCCTGCCCGTCTACCTGCTGGGGTCCCCGGCCACGATCACGGAGCCCAAGGTCGCCGCCATGGTGGACGCCGGCGCCCTGTGCATCCAGGTGGGGATCGAGCACGGCAGCCCCCGCATCCTGGAGCGGTTCCGGCGCGCGGACCAGGGCGACGAACGCATCCTCGAGGTGGCGCGCATCCTCGCCCGGTACGCCACCCGCACCGACGGCCCCCGCACGGCCCCCCCCCACTACGACGTCATCTACGACGTGGCGGGCGAGACCCTCGAGGACCGGCTGGCCACCCTGCGGCTGGTCGCCCGCCTGCCGCGGCCCTACCGGCTCCAGGTCTTCCGGCTCGTCTACTACCCGGGTACCGTGCTCCACGCAGAGGCCGAGGCCGAGGGCCTCCTCGGGGACGAGGCATCCGATCTCGACGACCGGACCTTCTTCGAGCACCGCGACGCCTACACCAACACCCTCCTCTTCGCCGCCCGGACGGGCCGCTTCCCGCCGGCGTTGCTGTCCTTCCTCGCCCGCGACGACGTGGCGCGCGTCCTGACGTCCCCCGCCCTCGAGCCCGCGGGCCGGGTCGCCCGGGGCGCACTCGGGGCCGCACGGCGGGTCCGGCGTCACCCCCTCCCGGTTCATCTCCGGGGGCACCGGGGAGAAGATCCGTGATCGTCGCCCCCGGCACGCCCGCCGACGCTCGCGCGGTGATCGACCTCGAGCGCCTCGTGCTGGCCGAGGGCGGCGCCTTTGCCACCGCGCCCGACGAGTTCCGGATCTCCGAGGCCGAGATGCGCGATCTCCTCGCCGACCTCCTGCAGGGCCCCGGCGGTCTGTTCCTCGTGGCCAGGGAGGGCCCGCGCCCGATCGGCGTCCTCCTCGTGCACCGGGAGCGGATCCGCGCGCTCCGCCACGTGGGGCGGCTGGAGATGTTCGTCCACCCGTCCACCCGCCGCAGGGGCGTGGGCGACGCGCTCCTCTCGGAGGCCGTGCGCCGCGCCGAGGCGGATCCGCGGCTCCGCAAGCTCTCGCTCGCGGTGTTCGCCGACAACGCACCCGCGCTCGCGCTCTACGCCAGGCACGGATTCCGGGAGGAGGGCCACCGCCGGGGCGAGTACACCCTGGACGACGGGACCCTGCGCGACGACCTCCTGCTGTGGAGGCCGGTGTAGGAGGCTACTCGCCGAGGTCGGTGAGCGTGGGGCCCTCGGACGGGTTGCGGGACAGCACCTCGCGGTGGGCGCGGAAGCGCATGGCGAGGTCGGTCCGATCGGCCGTGCCCAGACGGGAGAGCACCGACGCGGCGAGGCCGTCCTGGCCGAGGCAGCGGGCCAGGGCCACCTCCGCGAGGGCACTGCGCGGGAAGTGCTCCACGAAGTCGGCGTAGGCGGCGGGGAGCGCGTCGAGCGGCAGGCCCGAGCCGGCCAGGGTGCGCCACGCGGCGATGTCCTCTCCCGCGCGAACGTCGTCCCGGGCCACGGGCGGATCCGTGGGTGGCTGGGTCAGGGGGAACAGCAGGGAGAGGAGGGAGAGGAGGGCCTTCACGTCCGGTCCGCATGGCCCAGGGGGCCGAGGCGTGGAGCGGGTCCAGCGCCGCCACTCTACCGGCCGGAGGTCCGCCGGTCAAGCGACCGGCTCGAGGAGCGTCGGAGGAACCGCCTTGGACGCCGCGTCCCGCCTCTTGGGCGGGTCCATCGGGCGGCCTCCCGCCGGCGCAGGGCGGGCCCCGGGGTCGGCCGGATAGGAGGGCCGGCCGGAGGGCCCATGGCGCGCATCCTCGTCCTCGACACCTCCACCGACGCGAGCGAGCACCGCCACGTCCGGAAGTGGCTCGACCCCTCGGACACCGTCGATGTCCGGCTCGTCTGCGAGGGCGCGGTCGTGCCCGAGCCGCGCGGGTACGACCTGGCGATCCACACCGGCTCGGCCCTCTCCATCCTCGACGATGCACCCTTCCACGGGGCGCTCTTCGGCTTCGTCCGGGCCGCCGCGGCCGCCGGCCTGCCCCAGTTCGGCATCTGCTACGGCCACCAGGCCCTGTGCCGCGCGCTCGTCGGGCCGCGTGCGGTGCGGCGCTGCCCCGAGGGGGTGGAGGCGGGCTGGCGGGAGGTCCGGTTCACCCCCGCAGGCAGGGCGCTGTTCGGGGTGGACCCCGCGATCACCGTGTTCCAGTTCCACTTCGACGAGGTGATCCGGATTCCCCGCGGTGCGATCCGGATCGCCTGGAACGACCGCACCCGCGTCCAGGGGTTCCTGGACCGGCGGCGACGGGTTGTGGGGGTCCAGTTCCACCCCGAGTTCGACGCGGACGCGGGCAACGCCATCTTCCGGGAATCGGCCGACCTGCTCGCGCGGAGCGGGCTCACCGTGGACGGCGTGGCGGGCGGGGCACCGTCCGGGTTCCGGATGGCCGATCTCCTGGCGGCGACCCTCCGCCTGGGGGGGTGAGGAGGACGCTCCCAGACGTCACCCCATTTCGGGTCGGGAGAGGGCCTGGAACGGTTCGAACCGCCGAGCGGAAGGGGTCGTGGAGATCCGGCCGGTCGGTTCGGCGTCGGTCCGACGCGGGGCTCTGGGGGGATGGGTCCAGGCGCCCATGACGCGGTCCCTGGTGCAGGGGGACCCGAGCGTCTCGCAACTGGGCAGGTGACGGCTCACTCGGGGAGTTGCGAGACGCTGGCCGAGTTCGAGCCCGAGTTCGCGCCCGGGATCGGGGCCAGGACCGACGTCGAGCCGAC
>JBFYZZ010000016.1:0-5224 GCA_041309225.1 Deltaproteobacteria bacterium
CGCCTCGCGGAGGTGCTCGGCGACGCGGCCGAGCCGCAGGACATCCGACGGGCTGCCCTCGAGGCGCTGGGCGCGCGGCGCGATGGGCCCGTCGGGATCCGCGTCGATCCGGACGATCCGCTGGCCGGGCCGGTCTTCGCCCTCCTGCGCGACCTCGCGGGTCGGGCCCTCTCCTCCGACGATCTCGACCACCGCCTCGCCGAGGCCGTGCCGGGCCTCCGCCCCGCGGACCTCGCCCGGAGGCACCCCGGCGCGCTGGAGGCCCTGCGTACCGCGGAGTACCTCCACGCGGCCGTCGACCTGCCGACCGGGCTCGACGCCGCCCCGCCCGTGATCTTCTGGGTGAAGGGGCTGGAGGTGTGGCTCAACGGCGTCCTGTCCGGCCGCCTGGACGGCCTGGCCGACCGGGGTCGCGGGCTGCGCGACGCGCTCCACGCGCTGGATGACCGGTGGTCTGGCCTGAAGCCGCGCCTCGCGCCCCGATGGGACGACGCGCGCCTGCCGGGCAACCGAGGCGACCTGTGGCATGCCCTCGCGCACGACACGGCCGCGAACGCACCCCACGGCTTCGCCCGCGCCCAGCTCGGCCTGCGCCCGCTCGCCGTCGTCCTGCTCGCCTGCGTGGACCCGCCCCTCGACTGCGGGCTCCCGACCTGGTCGACCCCCCTCTCGCGCGCCGGGATCGAGGACCTCGCCAACGGCCTCGCGTGCCTGGCCAACCAGCGCAATCCCCTCACCCACCGGCGGATCGGTCGGGCCGAGGACAACGAGCCCGTCCGCGCCCTGGCGCTCGCCTGCGCGGGGGGGATCGCGACGTTGGCCTGATGGCGGGGGGTGGGGGGCCTCTGTCGCCCGCCTCGGACGCCCTACCCTCGGTAGAACGTCTCCCCGCAGTGGCGGCAGCGGTACGTCCGGGTGGTCCGGACGCGGCTCGTGGTGACGGTGCGGGAGATCCCGGAGGTGTCGCGCACGGTGGCCGTGTCTGAGACGTTCGATCGCGAGGTGTCCACCAGCGTGCCGGCGAACGGGCGCCAGCAGTGCGGGCACCGCCACGAGAGGTAGATGAACGCCGTTCCGGCCAGCAGGACCACGGCATCGAGGATCAGCCCGACGACGGTGAGGCCCTCACGGTACAACACGACCGAGATGTACACGATGGGCGCCAGGACGACGGCGGTGAGCAGTGCTGAGAGGAATGGGGGCATGGGGCGTGGATAACCGTTACGCTCGCCCGATGTCCCGTTCCCGTTCCCCGACCGGCCCGTTCCTCAAGTGGGCGGGCGGCAAGCGCCAGGTGGTGCCGGACCTGCTGGCCCACCTCCCGCCGACGTTCGGCACCTACCACGAGCCCTTCGTGGGGGGCGGGGCCCTCTTCTTCGCGCTCGCGGCGTGCCGGCCCCGGCCGTACCGGAGCGCCGTCCTCTCGGACGCCAACCTCCGGCTCGTGCGCACCTGGCAGGCCGTCCGTGACGACCCCGAGGCCGTGATCGCGCGCCTGGAGGCCCACGCCGCCGCCCACTCGCGGGACTTCTTCCTCGCGGTGCGCAAGGCCCCACCGGACGCCTCGGACGACCCCGCGGACATGGCCGCCTGGCTCGTCTACCTCAACAGGACGGCCTTCAACGGTCTCTACCGCGTCAACCGGAAGGGCGTCTTCAACGTTCCTTTCGGCCGGTACGAGCACCCCACGATCTGCGATCCGGTGCTCCTCAGGACGGCGAGCGGGAGCCTGGCCGGCGTGGAGGTGCTCCACGCGCCGTTCGAGGCCACGCTCGATCGGGCCGAGGCCGGGGACGTGGTGTACTTCGATCCGCCGTACGTGCCGCGCTCGGCCACCTCGTTATTCACCTCCTACACCGAGGGCCGCTTCGGTCCCGAGGACCAGGAGCGGCTGCGCGACGTGGCGCTCACCCTCGCGGCGCGCGGCGTGCACGTCGTGCTGTCCAACCACGACACGCCCGAGGTCCGCGCACTCTACCGCCCTCCGTTCCGTGCGTTCCGCGTGGACGTGGCGCGTTTCATCAACAGCCGGGCCGACCGCCGGGGGGCGGTGCCCGAGCTGATCATCGTGGCGCGCTGATCGCCGCCAGCACCCGGTGGGCGAGCTGCACGGCCCGGGCACCGTCGCCGGCTGGGATCGGGTAGGGCGACACCCCGCGTACGTGGGCCAGGAACGCCTCGTGCTCGTCCGCCAGGGCGTCGCCCGGCGGAACCGCCACCGGTTCCGCGTCGAGCCGTCCCCTCCCCCAGCGGATCCGCCAGGCCCGCCGGCCGCCGAGGTCCATCGAGACGTACTCGTCGTGCGTGAAGATCCTGAGCGTCCGGGCCCGCCGACGGGACACACGGCTCGCGGTGAGCACCACCGCGGCCCCTGAGGTCGTCTCCAGGCGTGCGTTCGCGATGTCCACGCCAGCCCGGCCCGGCCCCGGGACCGCGAGCCCGGAGGCCCGCACCTCGACGGGCACCTCGTCCAGGAGCCACAGGGCGAGGTCGAGGTCGTGGATCATGAGGTCCAGCACCACGTCGACGTCCGCGCCCCTGCCCGTGGGGACGCCGATCCGCTCGGCCTGGACGAAGCGGGCCCGCAGGCCCGGCAGGGCCCGGAACACGGGGTTGAAGCGCTCCAGGTGGCCGGGCATGCAGCCGGGTCGGGCCGCGAGCGCCGCGGCCACGTCCGGATCGGGGGCGAGCGGCTTCTCCACGAGGCAGGGCACGCCCGCATCGAGCAGGGGCAGGGCCACCTCCGCGTGGAGCGCCGCGGGCACGGCCACGATTGCCGCGTCCGGGCGGCCGACCGGGCCCGGATGCCCCCGATCCGGATCCACCACACGGACCCGCACGTCCGGACGCCGACCGAGCGCCCGGGCATGGAGCCCGCCCATGTGGCCGAGCCCCACGACGGCCACCTCGAGGCGGGCCGTCACGCCTCCGGCTCCGGGGCGCCTCGCATGCGGCACACGCCGCGCCGGCTCGCCGCCACGAACGCGAGGAGCAGCGCCACCTCGGGCACGTCGCCCCAGCCCCCGGCCACGATCCGCAACGCCTCGGCACGCCGGGGTCCCCCCCGGCCGAACAGGACGTCGAAGGCCTCCTGGAGGGCGTGGATCGCGCCTGGATCCAGCCCCGCACGCCTCGCACCCACGCGGTTCACACCGACGAGCCGCGCCCGGTCGCCCTGGACGAGACCGTAGGGCGGAGCGTCCTGGGACACCATGGCCCCGGCCCCGACCATGGCGAGCGTGCCCACGCGGGCGTGCTGGTGGACGCCCGAGAGCCCGCCCAGCACGGCGCGGTCGCCCAGCTCGACGTGGCCGGCGAGCGCCACCGAGTTGGCCACGATGCACCGGCTCCCCACCACGCAGTCGTGGGCCACATGGCTCTGGGCCATGAAGAGGTTGTCGTCGCCGATGCGGGTCTCGCCCGCACCCCGGGCACTGGCCCGATGGGCGGTGGCCCCCTCGCGGAACGTGTTGCCGCGACCCACCACGAGGCGGGTCCGCTCCCCGCGCCAGGCGACGTCCTGGGGGTCGGCCCCGAGCACGGCGCCCGGAAAGACGCGCGTGCCGGCCCCGATCTCGGACGGACCGAGGACGACGCCGTGGGCCATGACCTCGACGCCGTCGTGGAGGACCACGCCCTCGCCGACCACGGCGAAGGGCCCTACCGTGGCGCCGGGGGCGACCTCGGCGCCGGAATCGACGTGGGCGAGGGGGTGGATGGCCATGGGCGTCCCGAGGGGTAGTCGGGTCGTGGGTCCGGGGCAAGCGCTCCCCGCCTCACCCCTTGCCAGCATGGCGCGCGAGGCAGGCGCTCACCTCGCTGGGCGGCGCGTTGTCGGCCAGGAAGTCCACGGGAGCGTGCAGCCGCTGCACGTGGGCCCACCGCCGCGGCTCCGCGGAGAAGTCGTGGGAGAAGACGGCGGGCAGGGTGCAGCCGTCGGCCCGGAGCGCCGCCAGCACGAAGGCCCCCTGGTTGTCCTCCAGGAAGACGCGCGCGCGGGATCGGTCGCCGGCGAAGCGTCCGGCCGTGGCCTCGAGGTCGCCGAGCAGGGCCCCGGCCGGGACGCGGTCGAACCGCATGTCGAGGAAGACCATGTCGAAGCCCTCGCGCCAATGCGCGAGCGCCTCCGGGCCGCTGCCCGCCCGGACGAAAGCGAAGGGGCCCGAGAGGAAGCGGGTCAGGGTGCGGGTGTACTCCTCGCCGTCCTCGACCACGAGCACCCGGATCGGCCCTTCGCTCACGCCGCCTCCTCCTCGGCCCGCGGGAAGCGGACCACCACCGCCTTGGCCCAGCCCGGCTCGGCCTCGACGTGGACCACCCCCCGGTTCCGCGCGATGCGGTCCGCGGCGAGCCCGAGCCCACGCTCGATGCCCCGACCGCGCAGGATGGCGTCCGCCAGCGGGCTGGGGGCACTGTCGCGGAAGCGCAGGGCCAGCACCTCGTGGCCGGTGACGGGATCCACCTCGAGGACCAGCGCCACCCCGACCCGCCGCTCTCCGGGCGGGCACTCCTCCCCGACGGCGACGAACGCGTTGCGGATCAGGTTGGCGGCGATCTCCTCGAGATCGCGGGGGAAGACGCGCACGGGCACGGGCTCCTCCCCTCCCTCCACCTCGAGGGCGGGGGCCCCTGCCGTGCCCGGCTCCGCGGCCACCCGGCGTCCCACGGCCCGCAGGAGCTCCGCGTCCACCGGGAGCACGCTCACGCGGCGGAGGAGCTGCCCCAGGGCCCCGTACCCATCCTCACCCAGCACGCGGGACACCTCCCGGAGCGCCCGCGCGAGAGACTGGACCCGGGCCGGATCCGGCCGCTCGAGCGCGCGTCTTAGCCGCCCGAGCCGGACCATCGCGGCGTGCATGGGCGCCAGCACCGGATCCCGGTGCTGGAGGTTGAGCCGGACGCCGCACCGGCGCCCGAGGGCCTCGAGATCGGCGAGGTAGGCGCCGAACCGGCGGAGGATGCCGGGATCGTCGCCCTGGCCGAACAGGGCGGCCGCGGCCCAGGGCCCGGCGGTGAGGTCGCCGCGCTCCAGGCGCTCGGCCACCGACGGGAGGATCGTGGCCCGGTGCTTCAGGACCTCGTGTCGGATGCCCGAGAGCAGCGCGGCCACGTCATGGAAGGCGTCCGGGGCACGCTCGACGAGATCCGCCAGGGTGGCCCCGGTCCGCCGGCGCAGCAGCCACGCCACGGGCGCGGCGAGCAGGAGGAGGACGGCGCCGCCGAT
>JBFYZZ010000017.1:0-14453 GCA_041309225.1 Deltaproteobacteria bacterium
CGGCGCCGCCGAGGTGGCCTGGGATCCGGCCGCCTGGAGCCCCGAGGGGCCGTGGGCGTCCCCGCTCGCCCTCCTGGCCACACTCGGCGAGATCGAGGCGGAGGAGTCAACCTTCGAGGCCGAGGATCCCGCCGCCCCCCTGCCCTGGCTGCCCGCCAGCCTGGAGGGTGCCGTCCCGGCCGGGTGGCCGCTCGCGGCGGACCCGGTGGCCGCGGTGTTTTTACGCGCCGCGGTCCGCCCGTGCCGGCCGGTCGCGGAGGCTGCCCTCGTCCACGCCCTGGCCGGCGACCTGGGGTTTCCCCGTCCGGTGCCCGGCCTCGGATGGCCGGCCGGCCTGCCGGTCCCGTGATCCGTGCGGGCCCGATCCGCGCCAAACCCGCTCCCCGGGGCGCCTTGCACCATCTGCGCCGCGGGTTTATGAGGCGGGGCCGCCACGGTGAGTGTAGCTCAGTTGGTCAGAGTGCCAGGTTGTGGCCCTGGAGGTCGTGGGTTCGACTCCCATCACTCACCCCATCGCCGCGGCCCTTCTCATGGTGGGCTCATAGCTCAACTAGGCAGAGCAACGGACTCTTAATCCGCAGGTTGGAGGTTCGATTCCTCCTGAGCCCACTCCCTCCCTCCCCCAGGCCGCGCGTCCCACCGCCCGGACATGCCGGCCCGGCCGTCCCCACGGACGACGCGCGAGAATGGCGGAATGGCAGACGCGCCGGATTTAGGATCCGGTGGGGCGACCCGTGGGGGTTCGAATCCCCCTTCTCGCACCCTCCCCGCAGCCCCGCACCCCCTCACGGATGAACGCATGAAGACCCAGGTCGAACACGTCGGTGACGTCACCCGGCGCATCCGCTTCGAGTTCCCGGCCGAGCGTGTCCGCAGCGAGATGGACGCCTCCTACCGCAAGCTCAAGGGGCGGGTCCGGCTACCCGGCTTCCGGCCGGGCAAGGTGCCCCGCGAAGTCCTCGAGATCCGGTACGGCCGCCAGGTACGCGGCGAGGTCGTGTCCACGCTCGTGCAGGAGGGGTGGGACGCGGTCCGGCCCGATCTCCAGGCCCTGGGGCGTCCCGAGGTCGAAGAGGGGTCCTTCGATCCGGCCACGGGCTTCACGTTCACGCTGACCGTCGAGGTCAAGCCCACGCTCCACCTCGAGGGCTACCGGGACCTCGAGGTCACCTGGCCCGAGGTGGAGGTGTCGGCCGACCAGGTCGAGGCGGCCCTGCGGGGTCGCCTCGAGCAGGCCGCCCGCATCGTGCAGGCCCCCCCCGACGCCGTGGTGGGCGAGGGCCACATCGCCATCGCCGAGGTCCTGCTCAAGGACGGCGAGGAGGAGGTGGCGCACGAGATCGGCACGGCCGTGCGCATCGGCCAGGACCGCTACCTCCCCGGCGTGGACGACCTCCTCCGCGGCCTGGCCCGCGGCGCCGAGCGCACGGGTGAGGTCCGCATCGGCGAGTCGAGCGAGATCGAGACCTTGAAGGGCCGCACCCTGCTCGCCACCGTCAAGGTCCACGACATCCAGGAAACCCGCGCGCCCGACCCGAGCGACGAGGTCGCCCGGGATCTCGGCTTCGAGGGCGGCGCGGAGGCCATGCGGGCCGCCGTGACCGAAGAGGTCCGCCGGCCCCTGGCCCAGCGTGCCCGGCAGGTCGCCCGCCAGTCGCTCCTGCAGGCCATCGTGGATGCCCACCCCATCGAGGTGCCCAGGATCCAGTGGGACCAGCACTCCGAGCTGCTCGTCCTGGAGCGCAAGGTCCTGCACCAGTACGCGGGCCACGCCGCGGGCACCCTGGACCTCGGCCCCGAGGTCATGGCCCAGATCCGTGAGCGGGCGCTCTACGCCACCCGCGCATCGCTCCTGCTCGAGGCCATCGCCGGCCAGGAGGACATCCGGATCTCCGACGACGAGATGGAGGCCGCCTACCAGCGCATCGCCGACGAGCGGGGCCAGCGGGTCGAGGCCATCAAGGGCTACCTGCAGCGCGAGGAGGGCGCGGTGGACACCCTCCGCCTGAGGCTGCTGGAAGAGAAGACCCTCGACTGGCTGCTCGACCACGCCAGGCGCGCAGTCGCCCCAGCCGCGGCCGCTGCGCCCACCGAGGCACCTGCGCCCGCCGAGGCACCTGCGCCCGCCGCCGAGGCGCCCGCCGAGGCGCCGAAGAAGAAGCGCGCGCCCCGGGCCCGGAAGGCCGCGACCGAGGCCGGCCAGGAGTAGCGCCACCGGCCCGCGTGTCCCGGGTTACGACGCCTTTCCCCTACGGAGGAGCCGCCGTGCCCGCCGACCGCGCCGAGTACTACATCCCCTTCGTCGTCGAGCAGAGCCATCGCGGGGAGCGCTCGTACGACATCTACTCCCGCCTGCTCAAGGACCGCATCGTCTTCCTGGGCACCGGGATCGACGACGCCGTCTCCAACGTGGTGGTCGCGCAACTGCTCTTCCTCGACAGCGAGGACCCGGAGAAGGACATCTTCCTCTACGTCAACTCGCCGGGTGGCTCGATCACCGCGGGCATGGCCATCTACGACACCATGCACTACGTCCGGGCCCCGGTCAGCACGATCTGCGTGGGCCAGGCCGCGTCCATGGGCGCCGTGCTCCTGGCCGGGGGTGCCCGGGGCAAGCGCCGGGCCCTCCCCCACGCCCGCATCCTCATCCACCAGCCCATGGGCGGGTACCAGGGCCAGGCCGCCGACGTCGAGATCCACGCGCGGGAGATGCGCCGGGTACGCGAGCTCATGAACCAGGTGCTGGCCGAGCACACCGGGCAGCCGCTCGAGCGCATCGCCCTGGACACCGACCGCGACCACATCATGGACGCCGAACAGGCGCTCGCCTACGGCATCATCGACGAGATCATCCTGCCCCGCGGATCGGCGAGGCCATAGGCCCCCGCCGCTGCTGCGGCTACGTTGGGGGGGCCGTCCCTCCGAGGAGGCGTCGTGACCACCAGGCGTGGCCCCAGCGAACGCGAACTCACCTGCTCCTTCTGCTCCAAGTCCCAGAAGGAGGTGAAGAAGCTCATCGCGGGTCCATCGGTCTACATCTGCGACGAGTGCGTGGAGCTCTGCAACGGCATCATCACCGAGGAGTACGAGCGCGACGACTACTACGCCTCCCGCGTACTGGTCCCCAAGCCCATGGAGATCAAGAGCCACCTGGACGAGTTCGTGATCGGGCAGGAGCGGGCCAAGAAGGTCCTCTCCGTGGCGGTGCACAACCACTACAAGCGCATCGACGCCAAGAAGGGCCACGACGAGGTTGAGCTCCAGAAGTCCAACATCCTCCTCCTCGGCCCCACCGGCACCGGCAAGACCCTCCTCGCCCAGACGCTCGCCCGCTTCCTGGATGTTCCCTTCACCATCTGCGACGCCACCAGCCTCACCGAGGCGGGGTACGTCGGTGAGGACGTCGAAAACGTCATCCTCTCCCTCTTCCAGGCCGCCGACTACAACCTCGAGCGCACCCTGAAGGGCATCGTCTACATCGACGAGATCGACAAGATCTCCCGCAAGTCCGAGAATCCGTCCATCACCCGCGACGTCTCGGGCGAGGGCGTGCAGCAGGCCCTCCTCAAGATCATCGAGGGCACCGTCGCCAACGTGCCGCCCAAGGGGGGCCGCAAGCACCCCCAGCAGGAGTTCCTGCAGATCGACACCACCCACATCCTCTTCATCTGCGGCGGCGCGTTCGTGGGGCTCGACAAGATCATCGAGCAGCGCCTCAACCGGCAGGCCATCGGCTTCGGCACGCCCGCCGGAGACGCCCGTCGAGAGCTCGACCGCGGCACCCTCCTGTCCATGGTGGAGCCCGAGGACCTCCTCCGGTTCGGCATGATCCCGGAGTTCATCGGCCGCCTGCCCGTCGTCGCCACCCTCACCGACCTCGACGAGGACGCCCTGGTGGACATCCTCCACCGGCCCCGGAACTCGCTCGTGCGGCAGTACCAGAAGCTCTTCGAGCTGGAGGAGGTGGACCTCAAGTTCACCGACGGCGCCCTGCGTGCCGTCGCGCGCCAGGCGCTGGCCCGCAAGACCGGCGCCCGGGGCCTGCGCTCCATCCTCGAGGACCTGATGCTCGACGTCATGTACGACCTCCCCAGCCGTGACAACGTGAAGGAGTGCGTCATCAACGAGGACGTCGTCGAGCGGCGCCAGCCGCCCATCCTGGTCTACGGGAGCGAGGCCCGCTGGGCCTAGCGCAGGGAGGCGCCGTGTTCTTCCGCGATCGAAAGGACGGTGAAGGGGCGGCCCGGGTCCTGCCGCTCCTGCCTCTCCGCAACCTGGTCCTGTTCCCCGGACAGGCCGTCCCCCTCATCGTGGGCCGCGAGAAGTCCAAGCGGGCCGTCCACGCGGCGTCCAACGCCACCAAGGAGATCCTGCTCGTCACCCAGCGGGACGGCCAGGCCGTGGATCCGGAGCCCGACGGCCTCTACGAGGTCGGCACCATCGGCGTCGTCGTCCAGGCGCTCATGCTCCCCGACGGCACCATGCGGGTTCTGGTCGAGGGTCGGGAGCGGGCCCGCGTGGTCCGCGTCCTCGACACCGACCCCGCCTTCCGCGCCGAGGCCCGCGCGCTCGAAGGGGATCCCGACCAGGGCCCCGAGGTCGAGGCGCTCGTCCGCTCCCTCAAGGACGCCTTCGACGAGTACCAGGGGCTGGCCCGCAGCCTCCCCGCCGAGACGGTCTCCGCCATCGCGGCGGTCGAGGACCCCGGCCGTCTCGCCGACCTGCTCACCTACCGGCTCTCCCTCAAGGTCGAGGAGCAGCAGTCCCTGCTCGAGGAGCCGTCGCCCCACCTCCGCCTGGAGCGCCTGCTCAAGCACCTCCAGTCGGAGATCGAGATCCTCCAGGTGGAGCGCAAGATCAAGAGCCGCGTCCGCAAGCAGATCGAGCGCAACCAGAAGGAGTACTACCTCAACGAGCGGATGCAGGCGATCCAGCGGGAGCTCGGGGAGAAAGACGAGTTCCGGTCCGAGATCGGCGAACTCGAGGAGCGGGCCGCCAAGGTCCGGCTCTCGGCCGAGGCCGAGGAGAAGGTCCAGCGGGAGATCCGCAAGCTCAAGCTCATGCCGCCGATGTCGGCGGAGGCCACGGTCGTCCGCAACTACATCGACTGGGTCCTCTCCCTGCCCTGGCAGGAGTACACCGACGACCTCCTCGACATCGAGGCCGCGGGCCGCGTGCTCGACGAAGACCATTACGGCCTGCGCAAGGTCAAGAACCGCATCCTCGAGTACCTCGCCGTGGCCCGCCTGGTGCAGGACCGCAAGGGCCCCATCCTCTGCCTCGTGGGGCCACCCGGCGTCGGCAAGACCTCCCTCGCCCGGTCCATCGCCCGCGCCACCGGCCGCCGGTTCGTGCGCCAGGCGCTGGGCGGCGTGCGCGACGAGGCCGAGATCCGCGGCCACCGGCGGACCTACATCGGCGCCCTGCCCGGCAAGATCCTCCAGTCCATCCGCAAGGCCGGCTCCTCCAACCCGGTCTTCCTGCTCGACGAGGTGGACAAGATGTCCATGGACTTCCGGGGCGATCCCTCGGCGGCCCTCCTCGAGGTCCTGGACCCGGAGCAGAACCACACCTTCAACGATCATTACCTGGAGATGGACTTCGACCTCTCCCACGTGATGTTCATCTGCACCGCGAACACCGTGGAGGGGGTCCCGCCCGCGCTCGTGGACCGCCTCGAGATCCTGCGCATCGCCGGCTACACCGAGGCCGAGAAGCTGGCGATCGCCAGGAAGTACCTCTGGCCCAAGCAGATGGTGGCCAACGGCATCGCCTCGGAGCACCTCGCCCTCACCCGCGAGGCGGTCCAGACCGTCATCCGCGCCTATACGCGGGAGGCGGGCGTCCGGAGCCTGGAGCGGGAGATCGCCACCATCTGCCGCAAGGTGGCCCGACGCGTGGTGGAGGAGGGTCCCGGCTTCCAGGCCCGGATCACCGCGGCCAACATCGGCGGCCTGCTCGGCGTGCCGCGCTACCTCGACCACACCGTCGAGGAAGCCGATCTGGTGGGCCTCGTCCACGGCCTGGCCGTCACCGCCTGGGGTGGGGAGACCCTCCAGATCGAGGTCGCGGTGGTGCCGGGCAAGGGCAACCTCGTGCTCACCGGCCTCCTCGGCGACTGGCTCAAGGAGTCCGCCACCGCGGCCTTCACCTACGTCCGATCCAGGGCCGACCGCCTCGGGATCTCCCCAGACTTCCACGAAAAGAACGACTTCCACGTCCACTATCCGGGCAACGCCGCCCGTACCGACGGCCCCTCGGCGGGCGTTGCCATGGCCACCGCCCTGGTGTCCGCGCTCACCGGCATCCCGGTTCGACGCGACGTAGCGATGACCGGCGAGATCTCGCTCCGGGGGCGGGTCCTGCCCATCGGCGGCCTCAAGGAGAAGACGCTGGCCGCTCACCGCCAGGGCATCGCCCGCGTGCTCGTGCCCGATCGCAACCTGAAGGACGTCCCGGAGATCCCCCGGGTGGTCCGCGAGGCCGTCGAGATCGTGCCCGTGGCCCACATGGACGATGTCCTCCGCCTCGCGCTCGTGCTCGACGACCCCGACCTCCTCTTCCGCCGCGGAGAGACGTTCGGAGACACGCCCGAGGATCCCGGCGTCCCGGTGTGAGGCCGGGCGTCACGGATCCCCCCACCCTCGTCGCCAGCCCCCCCGGATCCGTGACGCTGGGGGGGTCGGGCGCGCACGGATCCCCCCACCCTCGCCACCAGCCCCCCCGGATCCGTGACGCCAAGGGGGCCGATCCCCCCTCGCCGATCCCGCATCCGACGCGGGGTGGGCACGGGATCGGCGAGACCGCGCTTGACACTCCCCGGAGGCGCGGGTAGAACGCGGGCGTCCGCGGCATTCCCCCCTGGCGGGGACGGGTGCGGGCGGATAGCTCAGTCGGGAGAGCAGCAGCCTTACACGCTGCGGGTCGCAGGTTCGAGCCCTGTTCCGCCCACCTCCCGGGCCGTCTTTTTCGGGGTTGTAGTTAAGTCGGTTATAACGCCGGCCTGTCACGCCGGAGGCCGCGGGTTCGAGTCCCGTCAACCCCGCCATCGAGGCCCGCTGGAGCCCCTGCTCCGGCGGGCCTCCTTCGTCTCGGTGCTCCTCTGACCCTCCGCATCGCCCTTCCCGTCGCCGCCCTCCTCCTGGTCGCCGCCGCCCGGGCGGGCACCTGGCCCACCCGCCGCAAGGACGACGCCGCCGAGGGCCGCATCCTGTACGACCGCTCCTGCTGGATGTGCCACGGCCGGTACGGCCAGGGCGACGGCCCCGCCGCCGCTTCCCTGCAGGCGCGAGTGCCCTCCCTGCTGCACGTCTCCTCCCCCGAGCGGCACGACACCCTCGTCCAGCTCGTCCAGCAGGGACGGGGCGCCATGCCGGGCTTCTCCTACACCACCAACCGGCCCGAGACCCGCCGGATCCTCGCCTTCCTCGAGACCCTCGACGAGGACTCCGCGGCCCGCGAGGCCGCCGCCCGGTCCGAGGAGGAGGAGGAGGCGCCCGACGCCGACGATGCCAACGGCGGCCCGGTCCGGGGCATCGAGGGCGCGGAGTAGGCCCATGGCCCGCACCGGCCTCCTCGCGGTCCTCTGCCTGGCCCTCGGTGCGGCCGGCGCGGCGCTGGCCCAGGGCGATGCCCAGGGCGCGCAGGTCTACCGGTCCCGCTGCGCCCTCTGCCACGGCCGAGCGGGAGACGGCCGGGGTGCCGGCGCCGCCGGCCTCACCCCCCGCCCCGCCGACTTCACCCGGCCCGAGCTCTGGGCCCGGGCCACCCCCGACGCCCTGGCCACCACCGTCCGCCAGGGCCGGCCCGGTACCCCCATGCCGCCCTTCGCGGACCTCTCCGACGACGACCTCCAGGCCGTCGTGGCCTACCTGGCCACCTTCCGGCCCCCCGCGCCCTGACCGCGGCGCGCGGCCCCAGGCGGCTTGCTCCCCCGACCCGCTGGCGATAGAGCCGGTGGGCCGCAGGGGCATAGCTCAGTTGGCAGAGCAGCTGATTCCAAATCAGCAGGTCGTGGGTTCGAGTCCCTCTGCCCCTGCCAGGTTTGGGGCGGAGATTCGAAGATCCAGGATGCTGGAAAGACGTGTATGGTCGTACCACGGTGGTACCGAGGCGAGAAACGTGAGTCGTGGTGGGGGTGACCGGAGAGCGGTACCGGTGCTCCCGGTGCCGGCTCGTGGGGGCGATGCTCCTGGACGTCGCCGCCCATGGTCAGGTGATGGGCGAGCCCTTTTCGAAGAACAAGACGCTCCCGCTGGAGGCGCGGTACGAGGCACCGCGTCGGCTACCCTCGTCAGCGAAAGCGATGACCGAGACCGCGACCTGCCCCCGGTGCGGACACGTCGCGACGGGCGCGTGCCACCCATCGGGCGGCGAAGTGGGACGACCCGCGCTGCGGGATCGCCTCATCTCGCCCGCAGGCCCTACCGGCCCGACCAGCCCCTCACGGTCGTGCTCCCCATCGCGGAGGCGTAGTCCGACTCACCCGTCGCGGACGAGTATCCCCAGATGCTCACGTAGTAGTCCACCCGACCCACGAGGGAGCTCTCCCCCCAGATCGGAGCCACCCATTCCATCTCCCCCTCGGTGCACTCCCCGTACGTGTAGAACGAGGACCCGACGGTGAACCGCCCCGCCCGCTGGGTGAACGACCCATAGACGTCGTACCATCCCGGCTCCGAGCAGGTGAGCGTGCCCCAGGCCTTGCCCTCGCCGCTGGGCACGTGGGTCCGTGCATCGTCCAGCGCGACCGTGACCACGAAGGGCACGTACACGTACTCGTACAGCGCCACCTCCAGCAGCCCGCCTCCTTCCTCCCGGTAGGAGCTGATCAGGATGTAGTAGGTCTCGCCCTCGACCGCCGAGAAGGGCACGAGGGAGGTGAGGCCTCCGTAGTCGTCGTTGCAGCCGACCTCGGTGAACTCGACCCCGTCGTACGTCCAGACCGAGGCGATCGTGTCGTACTCGCTGCCGGAGGTGGAGACCGCCACCTCCAAGTCCATGCCGGGCGTCCACGCATACCAGACGGAGTGCCAGGTTCCGATCCCGAGGCAGTCCGGGTCGGCGGCGTCCGCGGTGGCATCGAGCGTGTCGAGGCTGTCCGAGAACGGCACCGCCGAGATCTCGGTCGCCATGGCGAAGTCGTCGTTGGCGGGCACCTCCGCGAAGGCGGGGAGGGGCATGAGGAGCAGGAGTGCGGTCGTGAGCGGGAGGGACATGGTGTTCTCCGGGGCGGGATTGGGTCGACCGGGAACCGGTCGCCTGGAGGCTACCGCCACGCGGATCTCGGAGTCAATCAACGTCGAACGGTGATCATGCGGAGTTCTCGTGTTTGGCTGCATGATCTGGATCATGCCTGCGGGCTCCCTCTACATCCACCGGTCGGTGCTCCGTACTGGGGTCCCCGGATCGACGCCGAGGGATCAGCCGCCCTGGGCCGCCCGCCTCCCGGACAGGGCGAAGTACCCGAACGCCAGGGCGAAGAACAGGTAGACCACCACCACGAGCCATGCCAGCGCGTTCAGCGTGCCCGCCAGGACGGCGACCAGGGTCACCAGGAACCCGATGGCGTCGTAGACGCACAGCGCCAGGAGGATGGCCCATCGCGCATCCGACGCCGGCGCGTTCCTCGCGTACCAGGTGAGCAGCAGGTTGCCGATGAGCGACGCCCCGTACTCCCGGGCGGCGAACACGCCCCCGGCCGCGAGAGCGGCGCCGAAGAGCGAGTAGACGAGGTCGGGCACCAGCACGATGGGGACACCGAGGCACAGGCACACGACGGCCTTGATCACGAAGAGGGTCTTCAGGCTCATGGACTTGCTCCTTGGGGGGTGGAGGGGGCACCGGCGGGTCGGGCCTCCGGCTGCCGCGCGGGAGCCCGCCTGCGGCGGGCGCCCTCCAGCGCGATGAGGACCAGGAACGACAGCAGCCCCCGGACGTGGTACCGGCCCGAGCCGCTGGCTCGGAGCACGGCCTTCACGTTCCGGATCGGAGAGCGGTGCAGGTAGTGGCGCCGGAGCGTCTCCAGGAAGATCCGCTCCAGCGTGCCGGGATCGCCGTGGAGAGGCCGGTACACGCAATGGGCGGCGTCCCAGTGCTCCCAGCGCCAGTCGATGATCCGGTCCTCCCGGACAAGCTTCGTGTAGAGGTCGGTCCCGGGGTAGGGGGTCATCAGGCTGACGTTGACGAGATCCCGATCGAGGGACAACAGGAAATCCGCGTTCTTCCTCCAGTAGTCCTCCGTGTCGTACTCGTCGCCCGAACCGAACATGAAGTACCAGAAGTCGACGATGCGGCTGGTCTCCATCACCCGGACGGCCTCGTGCACCTGGTCGAGGGTGATCTTCTTGTTGTAGGAGTCGAGGATCTCGGCGATGCCGCTCTCGATGCCGATGGTCATGGAACGGCACCCGGCGTCGGCCATCTTCTGGACCAGGTCGGGATGGTTCGCCACGAAGTCGACCCGCGCCTGGCAACCCCACTGGATGCGGATCCCCCGTGCGAGCATCCCGTCGCAGATCTGGGCCACGCGCGTGGGGTTCGCCGTGAAGTTGTCGTCCAGGAACAGGAAGTGGGGGTGCCCGGCCTCTTGCAGCCGCTCGATCTCCCCGACGACCCGCTCGACGGATCGCGGGCGGAACCGCCCCCCGTAGAAGGTCGGGATCGTGCAGAAACTGCAACGGTGGGGACAGCCCCGGCTGCTGAAGATGAACGGTTTGTCCACGGCGTCGTCGGGCAGCAGCTCGTCCGAGGGGTAGGCAAGGGTGTCGATGTCGTCCAGGAGCGCGACGTCGGCCAGGTGGCACTCGTCCCCCACCCGGTGGCACACCCCCGAGATGCCGAGGCCGTCGTCCCCTCGCTCCAGGGCGTCGAGGAGCATGGGGAACGACGACTCGCCCTCGCCCCGCACGACGTAGTCCGCCCCGCTGTGGAGCAGGCTCTCCCCGGGGAGGAAGGTCGCGTGGACGCCGCCCAGCACGGTGGTGGTCCGCGGTGAACGGCGCCGGGTCGCCTGCACGATCGCGGCCGCGGTGGGGTAGGTCGCCGTCATGGAGCCCACGCCGAGCACGTCCGGCGCGAAGGTCTCGAGGACGGGGGTGATCTCGTCGGCGTCCACGATGACCACCCGCACCTCGTGGCCGTGCGACTTCGTGGCCTCGGCGACGTACATCAGGCCTGGTGCGATCCGGCGGCCGCCCTCGAGGGTGTCTTGGGCGTGCCGCGTGCTGGGATCCACGAGGAGGACCTTCATGGGCGCCTCCGGGTGCGGCGGTCTGGACGCACGAGAAGGGCTTCAGCTTGGGTGCGACGGATCCACGGGTCAAGGGCGCGGAAGGCCGATCAACCGGCGATGGCGTAGTCGCCGTCATGATCCGGATCATGCCGATCCGGCGTGGACCCTCGAGGCGCGGCGCGCCAGGCTCGAGATCCAACAGCCTGGCCCGCCAGGCCCCGCCGAACGGGCCGAGAAGGTGATATCTTCGCGCCACACCTGAGGTGACCATGATCCGTACCCTCCCCCTGCTCGCCGCGCTCCTGCTCCCCATCGGGACCATCGGTTGCGGCGGCGACGCCATCTACGAGCCCTGCGACGAACCCGACGACTGCACCGACATCCCCGAAAGCGCCACCGCGGCGTGCATCGACAAGGCCGGCGACGGCTTCTGCACGTGGAAGTGCCTGGAGGACGCCGACTGCACATGGGACGACGAGGACGACGCATCCGACGAGCGGGTGTGCGCGAGCTTCGAGAGCACCGACGACCTCTACTGCTTCCCCAGGTGCGACGACGACGAGAGCGCCTGCCCCGACGGGATGGTCTGCCGGTCCACGGGCGGCGGCGACGAGAACCGGAAGATCTGCTTCCCGGACATCGAGTAGCGCCGCCCGGTCCACGCTCCCCACCGGTCCCGGCCGGGTCGGCCCTCCGCGCCCCATCCCTACGCGCCGAGCATCCGTGTCCCGAGGTGCCGGTTCTGCAGCAGCCGGATGCCGAGTTCCAGGAGGGTCGGTCGCAGGGGCCCCGCCGCGTCCAGGGCGTCCTGGATGAGGACGTGGAGCCGGTCCCCGCGGAGGACCTCGTCGAGGAGGCCGGATCGCCCCGTGGCGATGACGTTGGCGGCCTCCTCTCCGGAGATCAGGGCCTGGTAGATCCCCTCGCCGGTCAGGAACGAGGCCGTGCCCGCGGCATCGCCGGCCAGGAGCACGTGACCGAACCGATACCCGCGGAAGTCGCAGTTGATGGTGTGGGCCTGGTACTCGGCACGTGCAACGTCGAACCCGTGGCGGCGGAGCCAGGCGTGGAAGCCCTCGCGGATGTGCCTCACGCCGAGACAACGGGAATCGTACCGGCACCCCACCGAGACGTAGCCGTCGTGTGGGAAGATCCAGGCGTAGCCGGACCCGAACAGGCGGGCGTCGAAGAACGCCTCCAGTCGCGTGTGACCGTCCGCGGGGACGAGGTACTGGACGGCATGGATCACGCGCTCGGACGGCAGGCCGAGGGACCTCCGGACGACGGAGCGGGCGCCGTCGGCACCGACCAGGTACCGGAAGCCGATCCGCTCCACCCCGTTGACCACGACGTGGTCCCGCTCCACCCCGGTCACCCGGGCTCCCGTCCGGACGGGCAGCCCCTCCTGCATCCAGGCCCCCAGCCGGGCCCGGTCGATGGTCGCCAGCGGGCAGCGGACCTCGGCGGTCCGCCGGGGGCTGTGCAGGTACACCCGGTCGAACCTGCGCTCGACGAGCGCCTCCGGCAGCTTCAGGTACGCGATGCTCCGGGTGGTCAGCCCTCCCGCGCACACCTTGGGGCCGATCCCGGGTTTCTGCTCCAGGACGAGGACGGACCGGCCGTCGAGCTTCCGGGCGCAGTTGAGCCCCGCCGGTCCGGCTCCGACGATCACGACGTCGTAGGATGCTGAGGGTGGCTCGGCCGGGGGCGCCATGGGCGATGTCTACCTCCAGCCGGGCGGCGGATCCAAGGCGTCGCGGTGCCTTGCCCGCCCGATGGCGGCGCGAATAGAGCGCCGTCACGATCCTCCTCGGCCGACGGAGCGACCATGAAACGGGTCCCAGGGTTCGACGACCGCGTCCTGGCCTGCGAGGCCTGCGCCGCCCCCCTGGAGGTCGCCCTCGAGGGCGGCGAGGCCACCTGCCGCGCCTGCGGCGGGACGAACGTCGTGGCCGCGCGCCCGGAGGCGAAGCGGCTCTCCTTCTCGACCTCCGGCCTCACCGAGGAGGAGCGACTGAACCGCCTGCGGTCCCAGGACCACAAGCCCCTCCTGGCGCCCGACAGCCTGAAGAACCTCGTGGAGGGCGGCGCGATCCCCGACTGGAAGATGCAGGAGGCGACGCTGGTCTGGCTCGCCACCCGCAAGGAGCTGGCCGCCACGGGCAGCTTCGAGAGCGCCGAGCGGCTGTTCTTCCTCACGCTCATGTTCTCGAACAAGCTCAAGGGCCAGGAGAACCTGCTCAGGAAGCGGGCGATGTACGAGTCCGCCTGGGAGGCGTTCAACCTCCCCCGGCACCGGCAGATGATGCTGTGCGACCTCGCCTCCCAGGCCGCGAGGTACGGCGACGTCCGATCCGCCGAGAAGTGGCTCGCGCTCTGCGATCCCCGAGCCGACGACCTGCAGGCGGACTCCTACTGGCGGTATGCCCGGGCCATCGTGGACACGATCCGGAGCGACTTCTCTGCAGTGCTCCGGGTCCTGGGGGAGGCCTACGACCAGGTGCCGATCATGGACGCCACCGACGGCCTCTGCACCGTGCTCAGGGCCAACGCCTGGGAGCGGCAGGGCGACGTCGAACGGGCCAAGGAGCAGCTGAAGGCGCACATGGAGGCCTGCGGGGCGACGGGCCAGGCCCTCGTGACCACCATCGTCGAGGGCTTCGCGACCACGGGCCAGACCCTCTGCGCCCGGAGCCTCCCCCTCGCCGACGCGGAGTACTCGCGGGTGGCGGCGAAGCGGGCGGGTGGCATCGGGGCCGGCGTGGGCCTCTACCTGATGGGGATGTCGGTCCTGATGCTGGCCGCCGTGCTGGCCGGCGTCGTCGCGGCGCTCCTGGGGGTCGACCTGTCCTTCCTCGACATGGAGCCGAGCGAGTACTGGATCTCGTTCGGCGTGACGGGTGGGATGTCCCTGATCCCCTTCGCCATCGGGTTCAACCTGCGGCGGTCCGCCAGGCGGGCCGAGCGGTTGCGGCTCCACGGGGTGCGTGGAAAGGGGCGGATCGTGTCCATCGCCCGCACGGGCGTCACCATCAACGACGTCCCGCAGCACCGCCTGACGCTCACGATCCAGCTCGAGGGCCGGCCGCCCTACGAGGCGAGCACCAAGATGCTCCTCCCGGAGTCCACCCTCGCGCACTTCACGCCCGGGACCCAGCTGAACGTCCGCGTGGATCCGGAGGACAAGACGTCCGTGCTGGTCGAGACGGTGTGAGCCGGG
>JBFYZZ010000018.1:0-5859 GCA_041309225.1 Deltaproteobacteria bacterium
GCCGGCGGGTGCTACACGACGATGACGCAGGATCTCAACTGCAACGGCATCGACGTGTCGGACGAGCCGCTGATCGATCTGACGGACCCGATGTGTGCGGGGCACGTGGACGATCTGGGGAATCCGTACGAGAGCGCGGACTACTACCACGACTACTACATCTACGGGTGCCAGTACTTCGTGCTCGACTTCGGGGTGGACCAGGACCACGACGGGTTCGGGTACGGGGTGATCTCGATCGCGGGGGACTACGGGTTCCCGGATCGGATGGCGCAGCTGGTGTGCGACAACTGCGGGCAGAAGGACCAGTGGAACCCGTTGCAGGAGGACTACGACTGCGACGCGGTGGGGGACATCTGCGACAACTGCATCTACGTGTTCAACCCGTACCAGACGGACGCGGACGGGGACGGGCACGGGTGCGAGATGGCGGGGTGCTGCGACAACTGCCCCTTCGACTCGAACCCGGACCAGTCGGACGTGGACAAGGACTACGTGGGGGACGCGTGCGACAACTGTCCGGAGGAGTCGAACCCGCGGCAGGAGGACGGGGAGCTGGACGAGGACGGCGAGGTGGAGGGGGACGGGATCGGGGACCAGTGCGACAACTGCTGGGAGATCATGAATCCCGAACAGCTCGACACGGACTTCGACCTGTTCGGGGACGACTGCGACAACTGCCCGACCACGGCCAACTTCGACCAGGACGACGACGACGACGACGACATCGGGAATGCGTGCGACAACTGCCCCGACCTGGTGAACGAGAAGCAGCTGGACGCCGACGCCGACGGCGTGGGCGACGACTGCGACATGTGCCCGTACGCCTACGACCCCGACCAGCTGGACTCGGACGCGGACACGATCGGCGACGGGTGCGACAACTGCCAGCTGGTGGCCAACATCTCGCAGCTCGACATCGACGTGGACGGGATCGGGGACGCCTGCGACCCCTGCCTGCACGACGCGCTGGGCTCCTGGGCCGACGAGGACATGGACGGCGTGGGCGACGCCTGCGACAACTGCGTGTTCAACGAGAACACCGACCAGGCCGACTACGACGGCGACGGCATCGGGGACGTCTGCGACATCGAGGCCGCGCTGCGCGGCGCCGGTCCTCCCTGCGGCTGCGGCGAGCCCACCGACCTGCCCGGCAAGCGCGTCGGCGCTGCCGCCGGGCTCTTCCTCCTCCTCCTCGGGTGGTCCGGCCTCCGCCGCCGCCTCCAGGGCTAGCCCCTCCCCCCCGGCCGGCCGGCGGGCCCACGCCCGCCGCCGGCCGACGTGCCTCGGGACGCCGGATCCGGGCGCCGCCGGAGGTCGACCTGCGTCGGCTTCCTCCGCTGGGTGGCGATCCGGCGGACGTCCTTCCGGATCAGGGCGATGGTCTCCCGGGGATCGTAGGCGAGGTGCAGCGTGGCCAGCGACCCGTGGTCGGCCGCCCTCCGCTGGACGTCCGCATCGATGATCAGACCTCCCTTGAGCTTCGTCATCTCGTACTCGTGGAGGAAGAGCTCGCACACCGGGGCCGGGATCCCGTTCAGGCGCGTGAAGTAGGACCGGAAGAAGGTGGCGATGCTCGCCGCCGCCCGGCGCTGCAGCGAGGTGTCCGGCCCGGCGGCGGCACCGGCCTCCCGCTGGAAGGCGGCGATCCACTCCTTCACCACCCGGAGGGGATCGCCGTCCTTCAGCATGGCGTAGAGGCAGCTCCAGTAGCAGATGACCTGGGCCGTGGTGAGGAAGCTGTGGACGAGCTTCACGAACTCCCGGTCGAGGTGCCGGGTCTCGATGTAGTGGTAGCCGAGGAAGAGGTTCGGGTGGGCCCGGATCATCTCCTCGTCGAAGAGGGCGTTCTGCACGCCGGACTGGTCGGAGTGGAAGCCGTCGTACCTCAAGCGATCCCGGTTCTCCAGCGTGATCTCGGTATCGACGTCGGGGGAGAGCACGTGGACCTGGATGGCCTGCCTCGTCGGGAAGAGCCGCTGGATGTCGCAGCGGAGCCGGAGCGTGCTGGACAGATCCTCCTCGGTCTCGTCCGGGAAGCCCATCATGAGAGAGGCCGTGATCCCGATCCCAGCCTCGGCCGTGCTCCGCAGGTTGTCGAGGACCCGTTCCACCCGGATGTTCTTCCGGATCTGCTTCTGCACCCGCTCCGAGCCGCTCTCGATGCCGTAGAAGATGTGGGCGCAGCCCGCGCGCGCCATCTTCCGGAGCAGCGCGGCGTCCACCGCATCGATCCGCGTACTGCAGATCCACTTCCTCCGGAACCCGTGAGCGACGAGGTGATCGCAGAACTCCGCCGCCCAGGCCCGATGGACGGTGAAGGTGTCGTCGGCGAACGAGATGTACTCGACGTCCCAGGTCCCGGCGAGGATCGTCATCTCGGTCCAGATCCGCCCGATGGACTTCTGCCGGACGCAGCGCCTCCAGTAGTTGGAGGTGGCGCAGTAGGTACACCGGAAGGGGCACCCCCGCGTCACCTCCACCGGCGCCTTGGGATGCCTGAGGAGCGGGTACAGGTCGAAGGCGGGCATCGGCAGGGCGTCGAGGTCCGGCACGAGCGGGCGGTCCTCGGTGCGGACGGTGCGCTCGTCGCGCCGGAACGTGAGGCCGCGGACCTCGTCGGGCGGGTGGCCGCCCTCGAGGGCCTCGAGCAGCTCCGGAAACGTGATCTCCCCCTCCCCCCGGACGACGTAGTCCACGGGGAACGCCACGACCGTCTCCTCGTGGCAGAAGGTGGCCTGGGGTCCGCCGAAGACGATCGTGGTGGATGGAGAGAGGGCCTTCAGCTCCCGGGCGATCTTCAGGGTGTGGTGGTAGGTGGAGGAGAACGTCGAGAACCCGACGACGTCGAAACCCCGGGCGTGGATCAGGCGGGCGGCGGCCCGCTCGAAGTCCCGATCGCAGGGCAGGGCGCGGTCCCGAACCGCCATGGTGAGGTCGATGATCTCGACGGCGTGCCGCCTGCGGTCCAGGGCTCCCGCCAGGCAGAGCAGCCCCAGGGGGACGTACGGGACGCTTGCAGTCGGGTGCAGCGCGTCGATGACGACCTGGGGGATCAGACCGATCTTCATGGGCACCCCTACTCCACGCCGAGGTCGTCCACCCAGAGATCGCCCTCCTCGAGGCCGAGCAGGTCGAAGCGCAGCACCACGGCCGTCACCGCTGCCAGGTCCACCCCGGCGAAGGCGTCGAGAGGCAGCAGGCTGCTCTGCCAGAAACGGCCGACCACGCCCAGATCGCCCATGCCCTCCGAAACCGGCACGGACGCCTCGTGGCCCGAGGCGTCGCGGAGGACCACGTCGAAGTCGGCCTCCACGTCGGGGCATCCGCCCCAACCGGGCGGAGGGCAGTCCCGTTGCACCCGCAGCACGAGCGTACGCTGCGCCGAGAGGTCGAGTGGGGATCCGTCGGGCGAGAGGGCGAGCCACAGCTCCGCGGACGGATCGCTCCATGCGAGGTGGCGGGCCACGGCCCAGTCGCCGATGGCCTCGATGACGTCGCTTCCGCGCCAGGCCGCGGCGAGCCCCTCGGCGTAGGGCTCCTCGTTGGCGTCCACGTCGAGGTCGGCCCCGGCGTTGGCCCCACCCACGAGGTTCTCTCGCGCGTCGCCCTGAAAATCGTCGAACGCCAGGGCGGAGGCGAGGTACCGGCGCACGTGGACCGCGACGCCCTCCTCGGACAGGTCGCTGGAGAGCGCCTCGGGCCCGAAGAGCGGCCGCTCCATGGAGAGGTCGCCCGCCGGGTCGTCGAGGGCCCCGAAGCGGGCGAGGAAGGCCACGGTGTAGTGCTGGTCGAGGTCGTGCCGGGCCTCGACGGGGATGGTGGACGCGCTCGTGTCGTAGCCGGGCGTGTCGGCGTCGAGGGTGTCCTCGTGGTTGGCCCCCATCAGGGTGACGAACACCGAGGGCCCAACGGTCTGCTCCCAGGCCGTGTCGACCAGGGGCCAGGGCTCGTCGGCGTCGAGGCTGCCCGCGAAGAGCAGGATGGGTCGGACGGGGTAGGGCCGGTCGCCGTTGGCTTCGGGGTCGGTCCAGTCCTGGGAGGGAGTCTGGATGGGGCTGACCGGCTCGTAGCAGACCGCCCCGTTCAGCCCGGGGTCCCGCCACAGCGAGATGAGGCTGGCCGCTCCGCCGCGGGAGTGCCCCGACACGAAGACGCGATCGGGATCGACGTGCCCCTCCAGCACGGGCCCGGGATCCTCGCGCACGAGGTCCACCAGGGCGAGCTGCACCGTGGACAGGTCCCAGAGGTTCTCCCAGGACTGGGCGGTGCCCGAGATGGCCGCCGAGGCGTCCACACTCGCCACGATCAGGCCGTGACTGGCGAGCCGATCGTGCAGATCGGTGTAGCGGTCGTAGATCGTCGCGGGGCTGTGGGCTGCGTGGTGGAACGCCACCGCCGCGAACCGACCCTCGGCGGCCGCCCCGGACCCGTCGGACGGGTAGGCGACCCGGACCGCCACGTCACGCAGCGTGCCGGCTCCGGTGTGGATCGTGGGGATGGTGAGGGCGAGGCTGTCCACCGGCCAGGGGCCGTCCTCGCTCGGGATCGCGGCGGGCGAGGGCAGGTCGGCGTCGTCCCGAGGCAGCACCGCCAGGTGGACGAGCAGGCGGCGCACCGCCCGGCCCTCGCCCCACGCCGCCGCCGCGAACCGGAAGACACCGGCCTCCTCGGGGGATCCCACGACGGCGGGCCCGGTCACCTCGAGGCCGGGTGGGGCCGGCTCGGCCAGGACCGGCTCGGTCGGCAACGGCGCGCCGAAGTCGACGCCCAGGCGCGCGGTGGGCAGGAAGACGGCCTCGGTCTGCATCGTGGAACCGACGAGCACCTCGGCCAGCGGGCCCTCGATGGGGCAGCCCCGGCCCGGATCCACCGAGAGGCGGAGCCGTCCGGCACCCTCCACCTCGATGCCCTCGAACGAGACGGTCGCGCCGTCCACGGTAGCCCGGACGGGCCGGACCAGCGACGCGTCCTCGGAGCCTGCGTCCGTGAGCGCAACCTCCCACCCCGATCCGCCCTCCCCCGTGACGGCGAGGCGCAGGGAGTCGAGCGGACCGGCTGCCGCGGCGGGTTCCGGCCCCTCCAGCACCTCGAAGCCGGGGCACGCGTCCGCGCCGGTGTCGCCGTGGCCCGTGTCGTCCGGCGCGGTGTCCTCCGTACCGGTGTCGTCGGGGCCGATGGGATCCGGGGCGTGCGGTGCGCAGCCGGCCAGGAGCAGGGCCGGGACCGCGAGGCGCCAGCCGGGTCGGCCGCGGTGCAGGAGGTCCGGTACCACTGGCGAGGGAGGGTGCATGGAAGCCTCACCGGTGCAAGGTAGCGCGCCCTGCCCCCGGAGGGCCGGAGCCACGCCCACGTCGGCCCGCAGGGCCGGAGGCACCTCGCAACCCGCGGGCAGGCCCGGAGGGCCGGTGCCACCGCGCTGTTCACGCGGATGGACTCCCGGGAGGCGCCACGACCCGTCGGACCGGCTCGCCCCGAGCCGCCCACTCGCCCGGCCCTCCGGAGGGAGGCGACTCCAGGTCCCGGGCAGGCGTTACCCCATTTCGGGCCGGAAGAGTGCCTGGAACGGTTCGAACCGCCGAGCGGAAGGGGTCGTGCCGATCCGGCCGGTCGGTTCGACGTCGGTCCGACGCGGGGCTTTGGGGGGATGGATCCAGGCGCCCCTTGACGCGGTCCGTGGTGCAGGGGGACCCGAGCGTCTCGCAACTGGGCAGGTGACGGCTCACTCGGGGAGTTGCGAGACGCTGGCTGGCCGGCGTGTCTCGCAACTGGGCAGGTGACGGCTCACTCGGGGAGTTGCGAGACGCTGGCTGGCCGGCGTGTCTCGCAACTGGGCAGGTGACGGCTCACTCGGGGAGT
>JBFYZZ010000019.1:0-33502 GCA_041309225.1 Deltaproteobacteria bacterium
CGCGGCGCGCCACGTACCCCCGCGCCACCAGGGTCTCGAGGATCGCCGCCCGGGTGGCGGGCGTGCCCAGGCCGTTGCGCTTCATGGCCAGGCGCAGATCCTCGTCGTCGAGGGCCTCTCCGGCGCGCTCCATGGCCCCGAGGAGCGAGGCCTCGGTGTGCCGGTGGGGCGGCTGGGTGCACCCCTCCTTGGCCTCCACGGCGAGCGTCTCGGCGGCATCGCCCTCGGTGAGCGCCGGCAGCTCCACCTCCTTGCGGCGGCTCGCGGGCGGATCCACGGCCTGCCAGCCAAGGTCCAGGCAGGTGCGGCCCCGGACCGTGAACCGCTCGACCTCCGGGCCCGGAGGGCCGTCCGCCCGGACGTGGGTCTCCACGACCGTGAGGGCGAAGCGGGCGTCCGGGTGGAACGCGCCGAGGAAACGGCGGGCCACGAGGTCGAAGAGGCGCTTCTCGTCGGGCTGGAGGCCGAGCGGGCGCGGATCCCGGCCGGTGGGCACGATGGCGTGGTGGTCCGAGACCTCGCGGTCATCCACGACGCGCCGGCCCAGCGTGGCCGGATCGCGCCGCCCGGCCATGCTCGCCGCGGCCGCGTAGGGACCCCAGGCGAGGCCCTGCACGAGCGCCGGGAGCCGGGGGACGAGGTCCGACGGCAGGTGACGGCTGTCGGTGCGCGGGTAGGTCAGGACCTTGTGGCGCTCGTAGAGGGCCTGGGCGAGCCCGAGCGTGCGGGCCGCGGTGAACCCGAACCGCTGGTTGGCCTCCCGCTGGAGGGCGGTGAGGTCGTGGAGGAGCGGCGGCCGCTCCACCGCCTCCTTCCGCTCCACCCGGGCGACCGTGCCGGGCCGCCCGTGCGTCCGGCGGGCGATCGCCTCCGCCCGCTCCCGGTCGAACAGGCGCTCCTGGTCCTTTCCCTCGGCGTCCGCCTCCACGCGGATGGCCTCCCACTCCCCGGCCGCGGCCCGGAAGCGGGCGACCACCTGCCAGAACGCGCGGGGGACGAAGGCCTCGATCTCGGCCTCGCGCGTGGCCAGGAGCGCGAGGGTGGGCGTCTGGACCCGGCCCACGGAGAGGAGGGGGGCGCCCGGGCCCGTGCCCATCCGGAGGGTCATCGCGCGCGTGGCGTTCAGGCCCACGAGCCAGTCGGCCTCGGCCCGGCAGCGTGCCGCGGCCTCGAGGGAGCGCCGGGGCGGCCGGAGTGCGGCGAATCCCTCCCGGATGGCCTCGTCGGTGAGCGAGGAGACCCAGAGTCGGCGCACCGGCGCGCGGCAGCCGGACGCCTCGTACGCCCACGCGAAGATGAGCTCTCCCTCCCGGCCCGCGTCGCAGGCGTTCACGACCTCGTCCAGGTCCCGGGCCTGGAGGAGCGCCCGCACCGCCCGCCACTGGTCGGTGGACGCCTTGCGGGGCCGGAGCCGGAACGCCGGGGGCACCAGCGGCAGGGTGTCGAGCGACCAGGTCTTCCAGGCCGGATCGTAGGCCGCGGGTTCGACCAACTCGAGGAGGTGGCCCAGGCACCAGGTGACGCGGGTCCCCCCGCCGTCGAAGGCGTGCCCGCCCCGGACCGGCACACCGAGCACCCGCGCGATGTCCCGGGCGACGCTCGGTTTCTCCGCCACCACGAGCCGGAAGCCCATCGGACCTCCCTGGGCCAGGACCAGACCATAGCGCGGGGCCCGGCGGCGGCACGGCCAGCCCGCGTCCGGGATCCGCCCCCTTCCCCCCCCCACCGGTGGCAGATATCATGGAGATCGCCCGCATCCCGGGAGTCCGACATGCGCTCGACCGCCCTCCTCCTCGCCGTCCTCGTGCTCCCCTCGTGCGGAGGGGAGGAGGAGGCCGTCCCGCTCGCCTGCGAGTTCGATCCGCACGACTGGTTCGACAACCCCGCCACCCTCCTCGTCGAGACCGAGGACGGCCGGTTCGACTACGACCCTTCGGGCATCGCCCTCTCTCGGAAGAAGGGAAGCTGGGACGCCGAGAAGGGCGAGATCAGCTGGACCGATTCCTACACCGAGGGGTACTTCCTCGCGGGCACCGAGGGCATCGGGGCGGGCACCATCGAGGCGGACGGCGACCTCGACCTGTACACCCGGGCCAACACCACGGACGTCCTCGGCGCGGTGTGGGCCGACCGTTACCACTACGTCCGGACCGGCTGCGAGGGCACCACCTCGATCATGGACTGGACGGTCGACCGCGACCCGGAGCGGGGACCGCCCGCGGGCTCGGTGGAGCACCTGTGGGCGGTGGAGATCGTGGCCGACGACGAGGTCCACGCCCACCTCGAGACCACCGTGGAGGTCGACGAGGTCGCCACCCCCGCCGTGCTGGACGCCGTCTACCGCGAGGACGTGGCGATGGTGCTCGAAACCCACGTCGGCGAGAACGTCTTCTCCAAGAGCGAGACCTGGCAGTACGACGGCACCGGCGTGGGCACCTGGACCAAGGAGGGTCCGGCCTACGGGCTGCCGTACCACTACGTGGGGGCGGACACGTACTTCTTCGACGGCTCCTACCTCACCGACTTCTGGAGCCACGAGGTGAAGACCCAGGAGGCGATGGAGCACTGGGTGCTGCTCTACCAGTACGACGGATCGGCCGAGGGCACGCTCTGGATCGTCGTCAACGAGCGCGAGTACAACTGCGAGATCACCATCCGAGACGACGGGCACTGCCGCGCCGTCTGCGAGGGCGGCATCACGGTCAACTGCTGACGGGTCCCGGATCCGCCCGCGGGGGTGGGTCGTCGCCGCCCTCCCAACCCCGCACCGTGTGGTAGGCCGCACGGTCGAAGAAGGCGACGATGCGGCGGTCCAGCTCGAGCACCCGGTACACGTCGATGGGCCGGGCCCAGATCCCGCGGTCCCGGGCGAAGGTCCAGACGTTCTTGCGGACGAGGGTGAGCGAGGAGAGCACCTCGTGCAGCTCGAAGCCCTGGGCTCGCCGGTCCCGGCCCACGGCCCGGTAGAACGCCCGCACCTCCGACTCGGCTTCGTCGCCCTGGAGCCACCGCCCGAACTGGGTGAGGGCGGTGGTGACGGCCGTGACGAGCGGCCCGGGATCGGCCTCGCGGTAGGCGCGCGTGGAGGGGCTGGATCGCACGTCCGCGAGCCACAGGGCCGCGACCTCGTCCGCCCGGTCCCGGACCAGGGCCACCAGGGCGTCCGAGAGCAGCTCCCCCACCCCGGCGGTCCCCTCCAGGCGTTGGAACGAGTCCTGGATGGCCCAGCCCTCCCGGTGGCGTTCCCGGCAGGCGGCCAGCGCGGTCTCGTTGGAGGGGAACGCTAGGGGGGGCAACGCATCGATCGGGTACCACGCCACCGCCTCGGCGTCGTCGCCGGGGCGCGATGTCCCGCCCACGGCCACGGCCTCGAACGTGACGACCAGCAGGTCGCCGTAGAAGTCGCTCCGGGACGACTCCACGTCGAGCAGGTGGAGGATCCGCCCCTCCACGCCGGTCTCCTCCTCGAGCTCGCGCAGGGCGGCCTCGGCGATGGTCTCCTGCTCCTCCGCGAAGCCGATGGGCAGGCACCAGGATCCCCGGTGGGGCTCCCGGGCGCGCCGCACCAGCAGCACGCGGCGCTCGGCGTCGAGGACCACGGCCGCGGCCACCGGCAGCGGGTTGCGGTAGAAGATCGTGCCGCACCGGGGGCAGACGTCCCGCGGCCGCCCCTCCACGGGCCGCTGCTCGAGCGGGGCGGCGCACTGGGAGCAGAAGCGGGGGATCAACGGGGGCACGGCGACCTCCGAGCCCGGAACGCGACGTCGTCCTTGGGTACCAACACCTCGCCGTGGTGGTCCAGCCACGCGTCCAGCGCCCGCCCGAGGCGGGCGCGTCGCACGGGTCCGGCCTCGCCGGCGACGAGGATTCCGAGCTTGAAGTCGAGGTACGCGAGCGCCTCGGCCGCATGGGCCCGGCCGAACCGGAGCGTGTTCGGGTAGGGCACCGTCTCCACGCAGGGGAACCAGGGCGCCAGGATCCCGGCCCCGGACTCGGCGCAGAACCGGCCGGTGAGGTCCGCGAGCCGCAGGGCCGCCTCGGTCTCCCCGAGGCCCCGGAGGAGCGGCTGGAGGACGTCGCAGTGGTGGGTGATGGCCACGAAGAGGCCGTCCGGGGCGAGGACGCGCGCGACCTCGGGGAGGATCGAGGGGAAGAAGTAGAGCGAGTAGGACGACGTGACGAGGGGGAAGGAGGCGTCGGGCCACGGCAGGGAGGCGTCGAGGTCCAGGCGCCGGAACTCGGCGCGACGCCCGGTCGCCTCCACGCGGGCGCGGAACGCGGGGCCGTTGGCCGGGCAGGCGTCCACGCCGATCACCCGCGCGCCCGGGGCCAACCGGCGCGCCAGCGCCTCCCCCATGAAGCCGAACCCGCAGCCCAGGTCGAGGGCCTGGTCGCAGGCCGCGAGATCGAGGCCGTCGAGCGCCACGTCCCGCACGTCGGCCGGGTGGCTGGAGCGGGCCCGGATCACCGCCGAGACGGCGGCGTGCGCCTCCGGGAACGCGTAGGGCCAGGCGGGGGGTGGATCCATCGCCCCGATGATCGCCCAGGGACGGTGTGGAGAGCAAGCGGGTGGGCTCGGAATGGCCGGGGATCCGGGGGCCTTGACGGCGGGCGCGAGCGCGGCCCTCCGGTCCGCGTCGAGCGGATCGTCGAGCCGAGGAGGCGTCCGGAAGGACCGCGACGTCTCCGTCAGGGTCGCTTCCCCGCGTGCCGGACGTCGCGTCCGCGCACCACGAAGATCACCTGCTCGGCGACGTTGGTGACGTGGTCCGCCGTCCTCTCCAGGGAGCGGGCGATCGTCTGCTCCGGCACGCACAGTTCCGGATGACCTCCCCCCCGCACGAGACGGCCGAGGACGTCGAGGAACAGGGTGCGACAGGCCTCATCCACGGCATCGTCGGCCTCGACGACCGCCTGGGCGGTCGCGGCATCGTTCTCGCGGAAGGCGATCATGGCTCGGCGAAGCATGTCCAGGACGAGGTCCGCGATGCGGCGGATCTCCGGGATGTCCCCTGGGACGCCGGTCTCCTCCAGGGCGAGGACCAGCTCGCACACGTTGACCGAGAGGTCTCCGATGCGCTCGAGGTCGGTGACCATCTTGGAGGCCGCCTGGACCAGGCGCACCTCGGACTCGTCCAGCCCGCCGAGCATCAACCGCGCACACGTGGCGTCGATGTCGATCTCGTCCTGGTTGACCCAGCGATCCAGTACGATCGTCTGCCGGGCGAGATCCCCGTTGGCCGACTCCAGTGCGCGGATCGAACGGGCGATCATGACCTCCACCCGGCCCCCCATGGCGAGAAGGTGCTCGCGGAGCCCGGTGAGGTCCTCGGATCGTCTGGCGTGGGATCTCACGTCCGACCTCCTCAGGCCTCGATCAGGATCTGGAACGTGGAGAGACCCCTATTTCGTGGCCCGGGGTCGGGACACGCGCGCCCTCGGGGGATCGTATGTGGTTATGATGCAATTGGAACGTACAATACATGCGAATCACCTGGGTTCGGTCTCCCTCCTGCCCCTGCCTTGCCCCGCCCTTGCCGCCGGAATGCCACGCCCCTCGCCCGAGCCCACGCTGGTCCGCCTGGACCTCGTGCTCGCCGGGGCTCTCGGGCATCGACGCAGGAGCCGACGATCAGGGTCGAACCGGCCCTGCCTCCGGGGACGGAGGTCCGGTCCCGGTCGGGCGAGTTCGAAATGGAGTCCGGGGGCGAGGACGGTACCCGGCTCGTGGTCGTGGAGGTGAGCGCCGACCTGGAGCCCGTACGGCACGAGGGGCGCTCTCTCCTCCTCACGCTCGTCGCCATGGGCTCCGGGCTCGCGGCGGTGGCCCTCGCCGAGGCCCGGGGTCGATCGCACCGGATCGTGGGCACCGAGGGACACGCCCTCCTGCAGGCGGCCTGGGAGCGGCAAGCTCGCGTCACGTCGAATGCGTCCCACGAGCGGCGCACCCTGCTCGCGGTCGTCCGGACCGAGGTCGAGGTGGCCCTGCGGGTCCTGGCCGAGGAGGCCCGTTCGGTCCTCGGATCGACCGCCGGGCGGGTGTGGTCGCAGGGGGAACCGGGCGTCCGGGTCCGCGGCGACGCGAGCCTGATCGGGATCCTGCTCCGCACCCTCGAGCGCTTCGCGCGCGTGGACGCCGCCTGCAACCGCGACCGGGGCCCCGCGGGCTTGTGGCTGGCCATCGTCGAAGCGTCGCCGTCGTCGGGCCCCTCGCCGCCCTCGCAGACGCCGTGCACAAGAGCGTCGAGTTGCATGCACAGTGCGTAGCCCTTCCTCCTGGGAGCAAGAGGCGCGAGGTTCTCGACCTCGACGCCTCTACGGTCGCCCGGCCACCTGAAGCCGGCCTGAAGGACCTCCTGGACGCCGTGGCCGTGGCCGCACCGGGTTCGGGATCCCAGGACGCGGATCTCTGCGAGTGACAACGCGAGACTCGATCCATACCTGGCCGGTGATCGGTCTGGCCTTCGATGGCATCCGTGCGGCGAGCGGGCCCGGTGGGCTGGGACCTCGATTCCACGAACCGCGGATTCACTACGTCAAAGTAGCCATAAGCCGGTAGTGCGACCTCTAGTGCCGTGCGAACCCACTTCTAGCACACTTCATCTGACATCAACCCCCACCTAGCAGCGGCACCCTAAGATGGTCGCCCGTCTGGAACTGGCGAACGTCTCACTCTCGATGCGAGAGAAGGAGGTGCTCAACTTCGAACGGAAAAACGCGATTTTCTCTGATCGTGTGCATTTTCACCAAAATCAGACGAATGGAGTATGAAGTGATACCGAGCAAGCTAGCCAGAAACACGACAATCACCGCAACGACCGCCTTGCTGCTGGCGCTGGCCCTTCCCGCCAGCACCTACTCGAAGAGCTTGAGCAGCATCGACAAGGCGGAGGTGAAGAACGTCATCATCCTGATCAGCGACGGCTGGGGCTACAACCACATCGACGCCACCAGCTACTACCAGTACGGCCGCGCCGGAACCCAGGTCTACGAGAAGTTCCCCACCAGCATCGCCATGAGCACCTACGAGGTCGAGAGGGCCACCGACGGCAGCCCGGTGGTCTACGGCTACGACACCGAGCTCGCCTGGGGCGATTTCGACTGGGTGGACTACCACTCGGAACCCAACAAGACCACCGACTCGGCGTCTGCCGCCACCGCCATGTCCACGGGTGTCAAGACCTACAACGGGTACATCGGCATGGACATCGACGGCAACCCGCTGACCCACATCGTCGAGTACGCCGAGGATCTGGGCAAGGCCACCGGCGTCGTCACCTCCGTCGAATTCAGCCATGCCACACCGGCCGGATTCGTGGCACACAACATCAGCCGCAACAACTACGCAGAGATCGCCAACGAGATGATCTACGATAGCGCCGTGGACGTCATCATGGGCACGGGCGCCCCCGACTACGACAACGACGGTGAACCCCGGGACCCGACCGGGAGGGAGAAGTACGTCGGCGGTGCCACCACCTGGGGCGACCTCACCGACGACATGGTGGCCACGGGCGCTGATGCGGATGGGGACGGACTGGACGACGACTGGACGGTCATCCGTGACCGGGACGACTTCCAGACGCTGGCCGATGGCGACACCCCGGATCGCGTCATCGGCATCCCCTACGTCTACGCCACCCTGCAGCAGAGCCGGAGTGGTGACAGCGACGCCGACCCCTACGAGGTTCCCCTGACGGAGACCGTTCCCACCCTCGAGGAGATGACCCTGGCCGCCCTCAACATCCTCGACGACGACGAGGACGGGTTCTTCCTGATGGTCGAGGGCGGTGCCGTGGACTGGGCCAACCACGCCCACCAGTCCGGCCGCATGATCGAAGAGCAGACGGACTTCAACATGGCGGTGGAAGCGGTGGTGGACTGGGTCCACGAAAACAGCAACTGGGGCGAGACCCTGGTTATCGTCACCGGTGACCACGAATGCGGGTACCTCACCGGGCCCGGCTCCGATCCCACCTGGGAGCCCATCGTCAACAACGGCGCCGGCAACCTGCCCGGCATGGAATGGCACAGCGACGAGCACACCAACCAGCTCGTCCCCTTCTTCGCCAAGGGGGACGTGGCCAGGTTCTTCGATGCCTATGCCGACGAGGTCGACATCGTCCGCGGCTACTACATGGACAACACCGAGATCGTGGACGTGGTCATCGACCTCTGGGACTGACCTGCGACCCAGGTCGCCTCAGAGCGGCGACCCCCGCAGGAACCGATGCTCGAGAGGGCGGACCACCATCCGCCCTTTCCCCTTCCCGGGTGTCTTCACCGCCACCAACGACGGTCGACCCGCAGAGACCGGATGACCTCCTCCCCGCACGAGACGGCCCCGGGATGTCCCCTGGGACGCCGGTCTCCTCCGGGGCGACGACCAGCTCGCGGCTGTGCACCGAGAGGTCCCCGATGCACTCGAGATCGGTGACCATCATGGATGCAGCCCGGACCAGGCGCACCTCGGACTCGTCCAGCCCGCCGGACGTCAACCGCGCGCAGACGGTGTCGATGTCGATCTCGCCTCGGTTGACCCTGCGATCCGGCACGGTCGTCTGCCGGGCGAGGTCCTCGTTTGTCACGGCCCACGGCCCGGAAGGAAACGCCCGTCGTGAGTCCCGATGCAGGGATAAAACCGTAGAACGCACGATATGAGCGGATGTACGGCCATTGTCTCTCCCCCTGCCCCTGCCTTGCCCCGTCCTTGCCGCCGGAATGCCACGCCGAGCAGCCCTGCCGAGGGGTAAGACGCCCATCGCCGGGCACCTTCCGGCCACGCCCCCTCGCTCGGACGGGTGCGCCGGAGTGCCCCCTCCTCGCAGCGTGGAGGTCCCCTTGGCACACGAACTGGTCGTGGTCGTCGAGGACGAAGAGGAGATCCAGGAACTGGTCCGTCACCACCTCCAGAGGGATGGGTACCAGGTGCGCATGGCCTTCACGGGCGAGGAGGGCCTCGCCCTCATCCGCTCGCTCAAGCCCACGCTGGTCCTCCTGGACCTCATGCTCCCCGGGATCGACGGCCTCACGGTCTGCGGCAACCTGAAGCGCGATCCGGACACCCGCGAGATCCCCGTGGTGATCCTCACGGCGCGCGGGGAGGATGCGGACATCGTCGCGGGTCTCGAGTTGGGCGCCGACGACTACGTGACCAAGCCGTTCAGCCCCCGGGTGCTCGTGGCGCGCCTGCGCTCCGTCCTCCGCCGGCGAACGATCCCCCCCCCCACCGAGGACGAGGTGCTGCGCCGTGGCCCGTTCCTGGTCGACCCCGGCCGCCACGAGGTCCGACTGGAGGACAGGGTGGTGCCGCTCACGGCCACTGAGTTCCGCATCCTCGCCACGCTGATGCGCCGGGCTGGCTGGGTGTTCAGCCGCGACCAGATCATCCAGCACGTCCACGGCGCGGACTACCCGGTCACGGACCGCTCCATCGACGTCCAGATGGTCGCGTTGCGGCGCAAGCTCGGACATGCCGGGGAGTGGCTCGAGACCGTACGCGGCGTGGGCTACCGGTTCCGGGATCGGGCGTGAGCGCTCCCAGGCGGTGCAGCCGTCCGCCCACCCGCGCGCTCGACGAGCGCATGCGGAGGCTCGAGGCCCAACGCAAGGAGATGGAGGCTGTCCTGTCGAGCATGGTGGAGGGCGTGGTCGCCGTGGACCACGACCTCTCCATCCTCAGCATGAATCGGGCGGCCTCCAGGATGTTCGGCCACGAACCTTCAGAAATCATTGGGCGTCCCATCGCTGGGGTGGCAGGCCTGGGCGACACCGCCGACCTCCTCTCGGCGGCCATGGGCCAGGACGACCCCGTCGAGGGAGAGCTCCCGTTCGGTGTGGAGGGGCTCGGTCTCGCCCAGGCTCACGCCACCCGGTTGCGGGCGCCGTCGGGCGAGACGATCGGCGCGCTCGTGGTGCTGCACGACGTCACCCGACTGCGCACCCTCGAGAGGGTCCGCCAGGACTTCGTCGCGAGCGTGTCCCACGAACTCAAGACCCCCGTCACCACGATCAAGGGGTTCATCGAGACCCTGCTCGACGGCGCGGTGGAAGATCCGGAGGAGGCGGAACGGTTCCTGCGCATCGCCGCCCGCCAGGTGGATCGACTCAACGCCATCATCGAGGATCTCCTCACCTTGTCCAGGCTGGAGCAGGCCTCGGAGAAGACCGAGATCCTGATGGAGTCGATCCTCCTGGAGGACGTCCTCAGGACCGCCGTCGAGGTCTGCGAGCCGCGGGCCAGCGAGAAAGGAGTGACCATCTCCCTCGACTGCCCGGACGGCCTGAGGGTCGAGGCCAGCCCGGCGCTACTGGAGCAGGCGGTCATCAACCTCGTGGACAACGCGGTGAAGTACAGCGATCCCGGGAACTCGGTCCAGGTTGGGGCCGAGCGCGGCGCGGAGGGACTCGTCGTCTGGGTGCGGGACCACGGGAGCGGCATTCCCGCTGAGCACCTGCCTCGCCTCTTCGAGCGCTTCTACCGGGTAGACAAGGCCCGCAGCCGCACAGCCGGTGGCACAGGGCTGGGGCTGGCGATCGTGAAGCACATCGCGCAGGTCCACGGCGGCGAGGCCCGGGTGGAGAGCGCGGCGGGCGCGGGCAGCACCTTCAGCCTCGTGCTCCCACGCTAAGGGACCGGAAACCCCTGGGCCGGAGCCGCGCCGATCCCCACCCCCAGGGCGGTGGACTCGCACCCGGTGCCCGGCTCCCGTCCCGGCAGGCCCATCATGTCGTCGAGAAGCCGGTCCCAGCCCCACCCGTTCACGGCCCGCGCGCGGGCAGCCGACCGCATGCCCGCCAGGGCCTTCGGAGCGCTGGTCCTCATGTCCAGGACGGCCATCACGGCCGCCGTCCACGCTTCGAGGTCGTCGGCCCGCACGACGAAGCCCGTCCGTGCGTTGTCCACGAGCTCCTGGGGCCCTCCGACGTCGCTCACGATCGCGGGGAGCCCGCAGGCCTGGGCCTCCAGCACGACCATCCCGAAGGTGTCGGTGGTGCTCGGGAACACGAAGACGTCGGCGAGGCCGTAGAGGTGGACGAGGTCGGTCCGCTCCAGGCGACCGGTGAATACGATCCGTGGATCACCCTCGCAGGCGCGGCGGAGGCTCCGCGCCTCGGGCCCGTCGCCCGCCAGCACGAGCCGGGTGTCGGGGCGCCACCGGGCCACCGACCGGTGGACCTGCCGGAGGAAATCGAGGTTCTTCTCGGCCCCGAGCCGCCCAGCCCACAGCAGTACCGGCACACCGGGCGGGAGGTCCAGCCGGGCCCGCCAGGCAGCCTGCCCGGCCTCGTCGTGGACCGCGAACTCCGGCGGGATGCCGCGCCGGAACATCTTCATCCGGGCCCGATCGATACCGCGCTCGACCAGCATGTCCATGTACCGGGCAGTGGGGACGCGCACCTCGTCCACCAGCGTGAAGAACCTGCGCGTGTAGCCCTCGACGAGCGAGGAGACCCACGGATCCCCGATGAACCGGTCGACCTGCGCCGTGAAGTCCGTGTGGTACACGCCCGTGCAGCGGACGCGCAGCAGGCGCGCCGCGACGAGCCCCACCAGGCCGACCGGCCCCGGCGTGGAGATCACGATTTCCGAGGGCTCCTCGCGGGCGATCGCGTCGAGGGAGCGCAGCAGCGAGGGCAGGCGGACGTTCACGGCGTCGTAGAAGCCGGGCCTCACGTCGTAGATACAGGGGAGGAGGAGGGTGCCGGGCGGCAGGTCCTTGGGATCCTCGTGGTCCGCCAGGCTGGCCACCAGCTTCATGGGGCGTCCCGCTTGGCGGGCGTATGTCGCCACCTCGCGCAGGGTCACCGCCACGCCGTTGAGTTCCGTGAGCGTGTCCGTGAACCAGAGCAGGGTGCCCGGGCGGGCCCGATCGACGCCGAACGCGGCGGCCACACCGTTCCTCAGCTCGTGATCCCCATGTTGGTGGCGCAGCACGGTGAGGAAGGGGGCGAGCAGAAAGAGCGCCGGCAGACTGGCCGAGAGGTTCCGGATCAGGCGCCCCGTCTCCCCCCTCTGGAGGTCGTTGGTCAGGGACTCGGCGATCAGGGCGAAGAACCCGTCGGACAAGCCGGTGAGCGCCTGCCACGTGCGCTCGACCTGGGTGGCCGAGTCGAGCGGGTCCCGGCTCCGACCGTCGATCAAGTCCTCCATGCACTGCGCCAGAATCCGGTCGGTGGCGTTCCGGCCCCGGCGTCCCTTCTGCACGGCGAGCCACTCGCGCAGGCCCAGGCGGCCGTTGTCGAAAAGGAGCGCGGTCAGGGTGGTCCAGGCCCCACCCCCTCCGCTCGCGCCCTTGGCGCGGGAGAACTCGTGCGCGATCTTGTATACGGCGCAGGCGAACGACCGGTGGTCCGAGTGGCGCCCCGCGGGCCGGGTCCGGCGCTGCCGCAGGGAGTCCAGGAACTCGGGGAGGCTCCCGGCGTCCGCCTCGGTCCAGGTCTGACCGACGAAGAGGCCCGCGTGATCGTCGGATCCAGCGGTGAGTCCTTTGATCCAGGAGCTCGGCCCCCACGGCTGGATCCCGTGCCTGGCCTCCAGTTCGGCCAGCCGTTCGGGGGTGAGGCCACGGAGGGCCTCCATCCAGCTCTCGTTGTGTGGTTCGGGACGCCCGCCGTTGATCCCCTCGAACACGTCGAAGAGCAGCGCCAGTTTCTCCACGGTGGCGACGGTGAGCTTCTCGTTGACGCTGAAGGTCGCGTGGGCCACCGAGCAGGCGACCCCCTCCTGCCGCAGCCAGTCCCGGAGCCGGTAGACGTCGCCCCGCCTGGCCTGGATCGCCGCAAACTTCTCTGCGTCGATGCCGTAGACCAGCACGTGGACCTTGCAACCGTCCTGGGGGAAGTAGGCCGTCACCTCCACGCTCACGAACGTGTCGTCCGGATGGCGCTCATGGAGCTCCAGGGCGCCGTCGATGGTGTTGTGGTCCGTGAGCGTCACCCAGGTCATGCCGCGCGCCTTGGCCATCCGATACACCTCCTCGACGTCGGTGTAGGATTCCTGGGCACCGATCCGCTGGAGGAACCACTCCGCGGGGTGGCGGGAGTGGCGGGAGTGGACGTGCAGGTCTACGCGGCTCATCGGAGGCTCCGGTGGCGGACGGGAAGGGAGAAGTTGACCGAGCCGTGCTAGGTCCGCGTGAACGCACGGTGAGCAATACGCGAAATTCTCGCCGCGAAAGCACCTTGAGGCAGTCCCCAGGACTTCGGGCCTGGGGGGACGTTCCGGTAACGGAACATCAACGATCCCGTAATCAACGGTTCACTTCGTCCGAGTACTCCTGATCCCAGTAGACCGGGAGGCTCCATGCGCATCGCCTGCTTCAGCGCGAACATGCGGATCGGCCAGGACGGCGTGACGCGGGTCCTCTACCGGACCATGGAGGCCGCCTGCGAGCGGGGGCACGACGTCCTGGCCATCACGGCGATGGTCCCGGAGCCCGGAGAGACCGAGATCCCGATGCACCGGGTCCGCTCGGTGCCGCTCCCCCTGCAGAAGGCGTACCGGCTGCCGCTGCCCGGGGAGACGTGGTTCGCCCGGGCGTTGTCCGAGTTCCAGCCGGATCTCGTCCACATCCACAGCCCGTGCACGCTCGGCTGGAGCGCGCTCTGCTGGGCGAGGGCGCACGCCATTCCGGTGGTCGCGACCTACCACACGCACTTCCCGGCGTACAGCCGCTACTACCACCTGTCGGCGTTCGAGGGCCTCGCCTGGAGGATCACCCGGTCTTTCTACAACGGCGTGGACCGGACGTTCGTCCCAGCACTCCCCGTACTCGAGGAGCTACGGCATCGGGGCATCGGCAACCTCGAGTACCTGCCCCATGGCGTCGACCTCGGTCTCTTCAACCCGGCCTACCGATCGGCTTCCTGGCGGTCCAGGTTCAGCGGGGGAAGGAAGCCCATCGTCCTCTTCACGAGCCGGCTCGTCTGGGAGAAGAACCTCCAGGTCCTGGCGGATGCGTACACCCGGCTGCGGGAGGACCGGGACGACTTCGAGATGGTGATCGTGGGCGACGGCCACGCGAGGACCGAGCTCGAGGCGCTGATGCCCGGAGCGCACTTCCTCGGATACCAGGGCGGCTGCGCACTGTCCGAGTCCTACGCGTCGTCGGACCTCTTCGTCTTCCCCTCCACCACCGAGACCTTCGGGCTCGTGACGTTGGAGGCGATGGCTTCGGGCCTGGTACCCGTCGCCGCCCGCAGGGGCGGAGCGGTAGGCATCGTCGAGGACGGGCGGTGTGGGCTCCTCACGGAGCCGGACGACGCGGACGACCTCGCCCGGGCTGTCTCCGCCCTGCTCGATCGTCCCGCCGAGCGCGGGGTCATGCGGCAGGCGGCGATCTCAAGGGCGCGCCGGTTCGGCTGGAACGCCGTCTTCGACGGCCTCTTCCGGGCATACGACGAAGTCTGCGGCCGGTCTGGGATCCCGAGGGCCGCCTGACCTTACGGGGTCCACGTGAGGGCCAGCCCCACCGACCTCCCGTCCCGGGTCTCCTCCGTGACGTTGCCGGCCACGGTCTGGCGGGCGGGCCAATCGAGCAGGTTGGCCACCTTGAGCCGGACCTGCCAATGGGGCCCCAGGCCCTGGGTCGCGACCAGGTCCACCCGGTGCACGGGCTCCTCGTAGGCGTCGGGTATCCCTGACTTGCCGACCTCGACGATCCGGGGGCCGAAGGCGTTGTAGAGGAGGGAGACCGAGGTCCGGACGTCGGGATTCTCGTAGCTCAACTGCGCGTTGACCACCCACGAGGACTGGCCCTGCAAGGGGCGTTCCGCCGATGTCTGGTTGCCCTCGGTGTCGGAGAGATCCACCTTGGACGAGATGAGCGAGACGTTCGTGCTGGCGTAGACGTCCTCGAGCAGCGGGAGGACGACGTCCAGGCGCCGGCGGAACTCCAACTCGGCGCCGAGGTTGGTCGCGCTGGTCGCATTGTCGAACGTGCCCAGGCTGCCGGACACCGCGCTCACCGCCACGACCGACTCGATCGGGTGATCGAAGTACTTGAAGAAGACCCCTGCCGAGAGGCTCTCCCCCGCGCGGGGATACCACTCCCAGCGCAGGTCCAGGTTGTCGATGGTGGCCCGCTGGAGAGCCGGGTTGCCGTAGAGGGAGCGACCCGTGCGGTAGTCGTAGTAGGCGACCTCGGTGAGTTCCCGGAACTCGGGCCGGGACAGGGTGCGCCCGTAGCCGGCCCTGAGCAGCATCTCGTCCGGATCCGCCGCACTCCCGATCCCGATGGTCGCGGTGGCGGCCGGAAGGGCATCCCGCGACTCCAGGGCCGCCTCGGCAGGCTCCCTGTTCGCGTCGAAGAGCTCGAACGTCGACACGCTCTGCACGGAGCGCTCGTACCGCAGGCCCGCCAGCGTGCGGATGCGCGGTGTCCAGGCCACGTCAACCAATCCGTAGGCACCCCCGAGCGACTGGCTGGCCGTGTAGTCGTCGGAGTTGACGGTGTTCTCCTCAATCTGCAGGTAGCCCGGATCCCCGTCCTCCTCGGCCCCGATGTTGGAGGGCACGATGACCTCGTCGATGGGAGCGGTGAGGTCGATACCCTCGGTGCCCTTGAAGCCGTAGGAGAAGCGCCGGACGGTGGAGGCGCGATCGCGGCTCGCTCGCGCGCCCCCCACCTTGACGGCGGTGTCGTGACCGAGGTGGGGCACGTGCCAGGTCAGGTCCAACCTCAGGTCGCGGGTGGTGTCGTCGAGGGTCTGGTACTGGATGTCGTTCCAGCCGGCCCGCTGGGCGAGCACCAGTCTCTCCTCGGTCGCCAGGTAGGTCCACTCCCTACGGTCGGGCTCGACCCGGTTCGCGAACGCCAGCGCATAACGGGCGGCGACCTCCACGGGGCCGAGCTCCACGTCCAGGGCGACCTGTTCGAAGGCCAACTGCTGCTCGACCCAGTCGATCCGCTCGTTGTAGGTGTCGCTGCTGCCTTCCGGGTCGTCCCAGGTCCACCGGAGCGCAGTCCCCTGCGAGGCCCGATTGACCAGCGTGGTCGAGGCGAAGCGAACCGAGTCTCTCCAGTCGAGACCGAGGGAGAGGGCGCCTCCCACCCGGATCAGGTTCGAGGTGTCCACGAACTCGGTCTGGCGGGCGACCCGGAGCCGATCCTGGCCTGCGGCGTACACGGTTCGGACTCCCTCCTCGATGTCCCACGCGTTCGAGTACACCAGCCCCCCCAGCGCGCCAATCTCGGCTTCTCCGAGCTTCCAGCGCCGACCGGCGCTCGCGTTCAGGCCGAAGTCCGGGGGGAGAGTCCGCCCCTCGTGGCGCCAGCGATTGGGGATCAGCTTCCCGAATCGCTCGAGTTCCTCGGCGGAGTACCCGAGGTCCGAGAAGATGCCGCCGGACTTGAGCGGCTGCTCGGCGCTGGCCTCGGCGACCTCGGAGGGCAGCGCCCGCCAGGCGCTCCCCAGCCCGAGCCAGTCGGTGGGGCCGGACGGGGCAACCCGGGCGTCGGACATCGTGGTCCCCCCCACCCACGTGCCTGAGACTCCGAGGCTCAGGACCGGCGTCTCGGGGATGCTCCGCGTGCGGATCTCCACCACCCCGCCGCCGAACTCGCCAGGTCGATCCGGGGAGAAGGTCTTCTGGATGACGATGGCCTCGATGAGGGAGGTCGGGAAGAGGTCGAGCGGCACGACCCTCTTCTCCGGCTCGGGGCTCGGCAGGGCCGAGTCGTTGAGCAGGGTGGAGGAGTAGCGATCACCCAGCCCCCGCACGTACACGTACCTGCCGCCGATCACGGTCAGGCCCGTGACCCGCTTCAGTGCGGAGGCGGCGTCGCTGTCTCCGGCTCGGCTCATCTGCTCGGCACCGAGCACGTCGGATACCGCGGCCGCTTCCCGCCGCTCGTCCAGGAGCGAGGCGGTGGCACCCGTGATCCGGGGCGCGGTCACGGTCAGGTCCGAGAGTACCAGCCCGATCTTCTCCAGAGAGAATGCGAAGGTACGTTCCTCTGCCGGTACCACCTGGACGATCTCGGTGCGGGCCTCGTAGCCGGCTCGGATGGCCGTGACCTCCCACGTCCCGGCCGGCAGGGTGAGCGAGCATGTGCCGTCCGGCGCGGTCGTACCGGCGGCCCCTGCGCCCCGGACGAACAGCCGCACCTCGGCGAGCGGGGTCCCCAGGGACCTGTCGGTGACCGTCCCGACCACCCTGCCGGGCGGGCCGGTCGGCGCCTCCGGCGGCGGCGCATCGATGGACGGGGACTCGAGGGAGATCTGAGGCTCCCCCTGACCCACCGTGACCAGCAGTTCGGTGGTCCGATCCGCGGTCACGGGCACGCCGGGCACGTCCGCCACGGGGAGCCCGGAGGCCTCGACGTGCACGTCGACCTGCCCGGGGAGGAGATCGAGGTGGAAGACCCCCCAGGCGTCGGTCCGCACCTCGGTCTCGCCCACCCACACCCGAGCGTCCCGAACCGGCGAGCCGTCGGCGTCGAAGACCACCCCCGAGAGGGATCCGGTCTGGGCGAGTGCGGCCCCCACCAGGACGAGGAGGGCGTTCACGGGCACGCTCCCCCGGACACACAGGCGGCCATGGCGACCCGCAGTTGGGTGGCCCGCGCGTAGGACTCGGGATCGCCGATGGTCGCCAGCCAGCGCTCGGACCGGTCGAACGCGCCGAGGTGGAACCAGGCGTAGGCCAGGCCGTAGGCGATGCCGTCGTCGTCGCCGAGGTCCAGCCGGACGAGGCGCTCTTCGAGCGCGACGGCACGCTCCCACTCCTCGCCCTCCAGGAGGAGGCCCAGGCGCTGGCGGGCTTTCGCCGCCGGGTCCGTCACCTGGCCGTTCATCCGCAGCGCAGCTTCGAGTTCGCCGGCCCGGCGGTAGGCCTCGGCGGACTCGAGGGCGAGCCCTGGGTCGATCGTGGCTGCCCGCTCCAGGAAACGCCCGGCGTTGCGGGACTGCCCGTCGTCGATCGCCGTACGTGCAGCCTGGACGAGGAGGTCGCGGTCGTTCCCGTCGCGGAGGAGCGCCGCCTCCAGTATCGCCATCGCCTCCCCGGTGTCCCCGCCGCGCCGGAGCGCCTCCGAGATGGCGATGGCATCCTCGGCACCGGCGTCGGGACGGGCCAGGAGCGCTTCGCCGTGCGCACGCGCCTCCCGGAAGAGGCCGAGCCGGACCAGCAGGAAGACCTGCTGTCGGCGCAGATCCGGCTGGTCGGGCAGGCGGAGCGCTCCCGTTTCCAGGGCGTTCCACGCCTCGTCCCAGCGTCCGATCTCTTCGCAGGCCTGGGCCCTCAGCAGCCAGGTGCCGGGCAGGCTGTCGCCCAGCTCGCCGGTGCGGTGCAAGGCCTCGAGCGCCCGCTCGGGGTCCTTCGCGGCGAGGAGCGCCCGGGCGAGGTGCAACTCGAGCAGCTCCCGCCCCGTGTTCGCCGTCTCGAGGGCACGCTGGAACGACACGGACGCGGCGATCGCCTTCTTCTCGTGCAGTTCGACGAGGCCCCGGAGCATCCACAGCCGGGAGGGATCGCTCCCCCCGTCCTCGGTGGGGATCCCAGCCAGCACCTCCGAGGCACGCTCCCACTCGCCTTCCCGCACGAGGAGACCCACGATCGCGATCGGATCCTCCTCGGGCGCGGCCGTGCGGGGCTTCGCTTCCGCGACGCCGATCCAGATCAGCCAGAGGACCAACGAGGGTCGCATCGTCACTCCAGCGCGAATCTCAGCGTCTGGCGGACGCGGACCGCCACGGGGGTGCCTTCCTGACGCCCGGGCTCGAACGTCCACTCCGACACCGCAGCGACGGCAGCGTCGTCGAAGGCGCCGGGGGGTTCGGACTCGACGACGTGGACGTCCTGTGCCGACCCGTCCACGTCGACCACGAAGGACAAGGTGACGTGCCCGGAGAGCCCGAGAGCCCGGGCCCGCGCGGGGAAGGAGGGAGGGTCCTGGCGGTTGGGGCGGGGGGGCACCTCCACCGCATCCTCGTCGATCACGGCCGCTCCGAGATCCCGCACGAGGGCTTCGGTCGCCCCGGCGAGCGCCATGTCGGCAGCATCGCCGAGGCCGAAGTCCAGACCCTCCAGGCCAGCCGCGAGGAGCGGCGTCGCCGAGGGTCCCTTCCGGGCGGCCTGGCGGGCCGCACCGGTCCGCCGCGAGCGGGACGGTCGCTGAGCCGAAGCCCGTGGCGTCCCGGCGATCTCCTTGACCACGCTCACCGGTTCCTCGTTGCGTTTCTCCACCTGGGCGTTCATGCCGAGGCTCAGCGCGCAGACACCGACCGTCCCCAGGACGGCGATGCCCAGGGCACCGAGACGGCGCAGCAGGTCAGCCATCCTCGGCGTCCGTGACCACCCCGATCTCCCTGGCGCCGCCCAGCCGGCACTGGTCGACGACCTCGACCAGCTTTTCGGCCGTGACCCGCCGGTCGCTGACCACCAGCACCGTCTTTTCACCGCTCCGGGACAGCGCATCGCGGACGCGGCTCTGGACCATCCAGGGCCGGACGGGCGTCTCGTCGATGTAGACGGCAGCGGTACGGTCGATGAACACCCGGAGCGCCCGGGTGTTCGCAGGAGAGGCGCTCTGGGCGCCCGGCCGCTCGATCTGCAGTTCGGCATCCTTCGCGAAGGTGGTGGTGACCATGAAGAAGATGAGCAGCACGAGGATGCAGTCGATGAGCGGCACCACGTCGATGTGGGGGTCGCTGTGGGGGACGTGTTGCCGCCGGCTCACGCGGGCACCCGCTTGAGGCTGCCCGACAGGATGGCCTTCAGCTCCTCGAGTTCCAGGGTGAGCTTCTGCTCGAAGTGGTGGAGGACGCCCCCCATCAGCAGGCCCGGCACGGCGATGGCCAGTCCCATCTGCGTGGCGTACAGGGCCTCCACGATGCCGCCGGCGATGCCCTCCGAGGCGGTGGAGGTGGCGGAGTGGCCGAGCGATCCGAACGTCTCGATGAGGCCCGTCACCGTGCCGAGCAGGCCGAGCAGGGGGGACATGGCCACCAGGCACTTCACCAGCATCGTCCCTCGCTGCAGGCTTTCCTCGAGGTCGGCGAAGGCCTCGTCCAGAAACGGGCGGGGAACCGGGCCGCCGTGCCGCCGCCACAGGGCCGATCCCCGGCGGGCCGCCTCTCCGATGACGCCCCGGGCTCGCCCTTGCGGCTCGGCCTGCCATGCCGCCACCAGGGTCCTCAGGTCGCGCCGATCCCCGCGCCGAAGCACGAGCAGCCTCTCCCCGAGGGCGAACCAGAGCACGAAGGCGGTGGTGAAGAGGGCGGGCATGACCACGCCCCCTCCGTGCCAGAGGTCGTAGACCTTGAGCAGGAGCGAGTCACTCATTCGCCACCAGGAGGCGTTCGACGGGGTCTTCGCACGGGCGGGCCGCGTCGGACCGCTGGAGGTCGAGCGCGTTGACCAGGGCCAGCGCGCCGCGCTCGATGGTGTTCTTCACCGAGCTGCCGACGCTGGCCAGGACGTTCCCGACGAGCAGCGTGGGAATGGCCACCGCCAGGCCCATCGCCGTGCAGACCAGCGCCTCGGCGATGCCGGCCGACATCAGCTTCGGGTTCCCGGTGCCGTGCTCCGTGATGACGTCGAAGGTCGCGATCATGCCGGTGACCGTACCGAGCAGCCCGAGCAGGGGGGCGCCTGCCGTGATGACCACCAGGGCCGAGGCGAACCGGTCGATCCGGGGCGTCTCGCGGAGAATGGCCTCGTCCACCACACGATCCAGCTCCTCCCTGGAGCGATGCGCGTTTTCGAAGACCGCCTTCAGCACCCGGGAGATCGATCCGCTCCGCTTCCGGAGGAGGGCCAGGGCCTCCTCGAACCGGTCGGCCTGGACCTGCTCGGTGACGGCGTCCACGAGCGACATGCCGCCGCGCCGCGCGAGCGCGAGCGTGCCGGCCCGCGAAAGGGCGAGAAGGGCGCTGAGGCAACCGAGCCCGAACAGCACGTACCCCATGGCGCCCGCATCCTCGAGCAGCGGACCGAGCCCGGTCTCCTTCTCCTTTTCCGTGGTCAACCGGTCCGGCTCGAAGAGGTGCACCTCCATCGTCGCCGATCGCTCGCCGGCGGCGAGCGAGGCGGCCGTCGTCTGGCCGTAGCTCCGCCGCAGCTGGAGCTTGCCGTCGGCCACCGGGGCCAGGGCACCCGAACCCTCGTCGGACACGCCCCAGGCAACGACCTGACCCCAGCGGAAGATCCGCCCCTCGGCCTGCTGGCCCTCGGGGAGGAAGAAGACGCCCTCCTCGGAGCGGATCTCGTCCGTCTGGGCCAGGCGCTCGGCCGCGGTGCGGAAGATGAGCGGGATGGCCGTGACGGGATCGCCGAACCCTTCGAGCGCCAGCGTGTCGCCCGCCTGCTGCAGGGTGGACGAGAGCACCGAGTTCGCGTCGTCCATCTCCCCGAGTTCGCGATCCACGATGTCGCGCTCGTCCTCGGCGAGGTCGGCCTCGTGGGACGTGGAGACGAGCCTGGCCTGGACGGTGTCCAGTCGGGCGCTCGCCTCGGCGACACGCCGGATGGCCTCCCCGCCCATCTCCTGGAGCCGCTGCTCGAGCTCCCGCTTCTCCGCGGTGAGGTAGGCGAACTCCTTCTGATAGGCGGCGTCCAGGCTGGAGGTGGCTGGAGCGGGGTCGGCGGCCAGGGCCACCCCGAGGAACAGGAGGGGGAGGTTCATGGCGAGGCCCCCGGATCGGGGAGCGTGAAGTCCCCACTCCGCACCCCGTGCGAGACCTTGTTGAAGAAGCTCTCGACCGCCTTCTGGTCCTCGCGGCGGGTCAGTACCCTCCACGTCCAGCCCTCACCGGAACGCACCGCCGTTCCGTACACGCCGCCGTCCGTCCGGAAGTAGAGCGCGGCCATGCCGAGCCGTGCCACGTCGGCCAGCACCTCCTTCCCGTCGAGCGGCACGACCTGTCGATCCAGGCCGTTCTCGCGGGTGAGGCGGAGCTCGTCCTCGGTGAACGCCCAGAGCCGTGCCGTCGCACCCTCGGGGGAGATCAGGCCCGCGGACAGTTGGTCCCGGATCCTGGCCAGTTCGTTCTGGCGCTCGGGCAGGTGGAAGGGCAGGCTCGCGTCCACGGCAGCGCGGATCCGCTGGATGGACTCCAGGAGCGCGGGGGTGAGTGTCTCGCCGCGCGTGCTCGACCGAGCCAGCTCCGCCCGGCTGGCGTCCACCTCGCCACGGACCTGGGTGAGCCTGAGCTCCTCCCGCCGGAGTTGGACCTCGACTTCCATCGTCTGCGCCTCGATCGTCTTGATCCTGGCCCTCGTGTCCTCCCTGGACGCCGCGATCTCGGTGGACAGCGTCTCCACCTCCCGCCGGAGGCGCGCCAGCTCGGAGGCACGGTTGCCCGAAGCCTCCTCTGCGAGGGCGCCCACCGGCAGGCAGAGCAGGAGGACCAGGGCGAGTCCTCGCCGGTCGCTCATGGCTTAGTTGTCGTCGTGGTGAGTCCAGCCGGCCGTCCAATCGGTGGTCGCGTCGAACCCGCCGATGTAGCTGACCTGCTGGAAGAAGCTGTCCGAGGGGGCCTGCCCGCCCGTGGCGAGCACCGAGCCGGCCTCGAGCCGGAAGTCGGGCGCCGCGGGGTCCAGCGGATCGACCAGACCCAGGTCGGACGCCGTCGAGTTGCCCTCGCCGTCCGTGAAGATGGGCCCCTCGTCCGCGTCCTCGTAGGCGCTGTCGCAGGCCAGGACCGAGTGGGTGATCCAGGCGTCACCGCTCGTGAACCCGGCGATCGTCTCGGAGTCGCGGAGGGACAGGCACGCCTTGGAGAAGCTCATCACCGCGATGTTCTGCAGCATCGGGTGGGTGCCCCGGCGGATCAGCATGCCGAAGTTGTCTTCCTTGAGGGACTCGTCGCCCACGAGCGTGACGTTGACGATCGTCGGCGAGGTGAGTGGCTCGGCCGCGTAGTCGTCCGGGTTGTTGTCACCCTCGAAGCCGTTGTTGCCGCCGCCGAGGATCTGCTGGACCACCGCGAACTGGATCTTGCCCTGGTATCCGAGGTCCCAGTCGATCCCGTCGTCGCCGGGGGACGTGCAGACGAGATGGGTGGCGTTGACCGCCCCGCCCCAGAACTCGATGCAGTCGTCCAGGGTGTTGTGGACCTGGATGTAGTCCAGGGACGTGCCGCTGCCCACGCCCTGCAGTCCGAGACCATTGACCTCGTTGGCCTTGCTGATCTCGGTCCCGCCGAACTCGATGACGACGTACTTCAGGGAGCCGCTGTCGTCGGCGTTGTCGCTGCCGCCGTAGGTGCCGGTGCCGCCCTCGCCCTCGGCCTCGCACGGGTTGCTGCCGTCGGTGCAGGCGTTGATCCGGCCCAGGCCGTTGATCACGAGGCCACCCCAGTCTCCGCGCGCTCGCGAACCGACCGGCTGGTCGGAGGTGAAGACGATGGGCGCCGCGGCGGTGCCCTCGGCGATGATGTTGGAGTGGCGGGAGACGATGAGCAGACCGTTGGTGGCGGACTCGCCGTAGATCCTGGTGCCCGGCTGGATCCGGAGTGTGGTCTCGTTGGTGTCGTCACCGATGATCACCGCGCTCCGGAGCAGCCATGCCTTGTCGGAGGTGAGCACCATGTCCTCGGTGTAGGTGCCGGTGAGCACGCAGGCACCGCCCTCTTCGACACAGTCGGCGGGGTTTCCGGTGTCGTCGGGGCTGGTGTCGTCGGTGCCGTCGGTGTCGTCGGGGGTGTTGGAATCACCCGTCTCGTCCGCGTCGTTGCAGGCGAGAAGGGGGCAGAGGGCCAGCACTGCGAGCAGGTTGCGCATGTTCGCTCCTGTTTGGAATGAGGGGGGCGGCCGGAGCCACCCGGGATTGCGCCCAGGAGTCTACGGTCCCTCCGTGTCGAATCCGTGGCGTCGTCGCGGCACGGCGATGGAGATTCGGGGGCTCCGTGGGGCACGACGGCTGCCTCCGTTGTGCCATGCCTCTGGCCCGGTCGTGCCACATCGCGGCGATACCCTGGCTGCCATGGACGAGGTCATCCTCATCGTCGACGACGAAGCCGACCTGGTCGCCGCACTGGAGTACTCCCTGCGCCGGGAGGGGTTCACCACGCGCAGTGCGGCCTCCGGGCGCGAGGCCCTCAGGGCCGTCGCCATCGATCCGCGCCCCGTGCTCGTCCTGCTCGACTGGATGCTGCCGGACCTCCCGGGAACGGAGGTGTTCCGGCGTCTCCGGAGCGACCCCTCCACGACCGCGATCCCCGTGGTGATGGTGACGGCCCGGGGGGAGGAGGTGGACCGGGTGGTGGGGCTGGAACTCGGGGTGGACGACTACGTCGTCAAGCCTTTCAGCATCCGCGAACTGGTGCTCCGGGTGCGCGCCGTGCTCAGGCGGTCCCGCCCCGCGGCGGCCGAGGCCCCGGCTCCCCAGGAACGCCTGGTCGCGGGCAACCTGGTGCTGGACCGCGAAGCGCACCGGGCCTGGGTCGAAGGCGTGGAGATCGACCTGACCGCCCACGAGTTCCGCCTGCTCCTCGCGTTTCTCGAGCACTGCGGCCGGGCCCTGACCCGCGAGCAGATCCTCGCGGACGCCTGGGAGGACGGGGTCACCGTCAGCGAGCGCACGGTGGACAGCCACATCAAGCGCCTGCGCCGCAAGCTCGGTGCGTCGGGCGACCGCATCGAGACGATCCGCGGCATCGGATACCGCCTCTCGGCCGACGGGAAGCCCACCGAGGGGTGAGGGATCCGAAGCGGGCATCCGCCCGGGAATCCGCCGGGGAGCCCGCCGCACGAGGGATGACCGCGCCCGCGGCCCCATGACACCGCCTGCCCGCTCGGCTACCCTGCATCGTCGCGTACCGGAGGCACCGTGGCTCGCCTGAACCCGCTCCTCGCCCGGTTGGAGGCCTACCCCCTCGTCGAGCTCACCGAGAAGCGGAAGCAGGTGGAGGCCCGCGGGATCCCGCTCTACGACTTCGGGCTGGGCGACCCCGTGGACCCCACCCCGACGTTCATCCAGGACGCGCTGCGCGCGGGGGTCCAGCCCACCAGCCGCTACCCCGTGGTGCAGGGCACCCCGGAGCTGCGGCGGGCCGTGGCGGCCTACCTCGAGCGCCGGTTCGGGGTGGCGCTCGACCCCGATCGGTGCGTGGTGCCCACCAGCGGCTCCAAGGAGGCGGTGTTCCACCTCCCCCTGCTCGTGGTGGACCGCGACGCGCCCGACCGCGCCGTGGTGTTCCCGGACCCGGGCTACCCCGCCTGGCAGCGCGGCGCGCTCTTCGCGGGCGGCGACGCGGTGGCCGTGCCGCTCGGCGGCGACTTCCGGTTCCGGCCCTGGGAGCTGCCCGCCGACCTCCTCGCCCGCACCCGCCTCCTCATCGTCAACTCGCCGCACAACCCCACGGGCGCGGTCTCCACGTTCGACGATCTCCGGCGCACCTGGGAGGTCTGCCGGGAGCACGACATCCTGCTCGCCGCCGACGAGACGTACTGCGACATCTACGACGGCGACCCCCCTCCGTCCGTCCTGCAGGTCGCGACCGAGGGCGTGGTGGCCATCCACACGCTGTCGAAGCGCAGCAGCATGGCCGGCTACCGCACCGGCTTCTTCGCGGGCGATCCCGCCTGGATCCGGCGGCTCGTGGACTTCCGGGCCAACCCGGGGATCGCGGCCCAGGACTTCGTCAACGCCGCGGCCGCGGCGGCCTGGGCCGACGACGCGCACCCGCGGGCGCTCGCGCGCTCCTACATCGAGCGCCGCCGCCTGGTGGAGGCGTTCCTCACGGGGGCGGGGTTCGAGGTCATCCGCTCCAACGCCACCTTCTACGTATGGTTCAAGGCCCCCCCCGGCTACGACGACGTGGGGTACGCTGCCCGCCTCCTCGAGGCGGGGATCATCGCCGCGCCGGGCCGCCTCTTCGCCGTCACCGAGGCGGGGCGCGGCTGGCTGCGCCTCGCCATCATGCCCGACCTCGAGGGCTGCCGGAAGGCCGTCGAGGTCTGGCGCACGATCCTGTGAGCGGCGCCGTGGACGCCGCCGTCCTCGCCGACCTCCGCGCCCGCATCGAGCGCGGCACGGCGGATCCGGGGGCGGTGGACCCCGCCGCGGTCCGCGCGGTGGTGGACCTGCTCGACCGGGGCGCCGTCCGGGTGGCCGAGAAGGTCGGGGGCACGTGGGTGCTCCACGAGTGGGTCCGGGAGGCCATCCTCCAGTTCTTCCGCGTGTCCGAGCTCAAGGTGATGGAGGTGCCGCCGTTCACCTGGTACGACCGCATCCCGCTCAAGACCGACTTGAGAGCGCAGGGGGTGCGGGTCGTGCCGCCTGGCACGGTCCGCTACGGGGCCTTCCTGGAGCCCGGGTGCGTGGTGATGCCCGGGTACGTCAACATCGGGGCGTACGTGGGCGCCGGTACCATGGTGGACACCTGGGCCACCGTCGGATCCTGCGCCCAGATCGGGCGCAACGTCCACCTCTCGGGGGGGGTGGGGATCGGCGGCGTGCTGGAGCCGCCCGGCGCCCGGCCCGTCATCGTGGAGGACGGGGCGTTCGTCGGGTCCCGCAGCATCGTGGTGGAGGGCGTGATCGTGGAGGAGGAGGCCGTGCTGGCCGCCGGCACGGTGCTCACGGCGAGCACGCCCATCGTGGACGTGACCGGGCCCGAGCCGGTCGTCACGAAGGGGCGGATCCCCGCGCGTTCGGTGGTCATGCCCGGCACCCGGCCCAAGGTGTTCCCGGCCGGGACCTGGGAGGTGCCCTGTGCGCTGGTGGTCGGCCGCCGCAGCGCCTCCACCGACCGCAAGACCTCGCTCAACCAGGCCCTCCGCGAGTTCGATGTCCCCGCCTAGCCCCCCCCGTTCGCCCTTCCGGCCCGACGCCCGTCGCCTCCCTTCCCACCTGGCGGCCCTCCTCACCGACCTGTGCGCCACCGAGAGCGTCACGGGGAACGAGGCCGAGATCTGCGACGGCGTGGCCGAGTGGTTCCGGCCGCTGGCGTTCCACGTGGAACGCGTGGGGAACGCCCTCGCGGCCTGGGGCTCGGCCCGGGAGCGCCCGAGGGTGCTGCTCTGTGGCCACCTCGACACCGTGCCGCCCACGGGGCCCTTCCCCCAGCCCCACCAGGACGGCGACCGGATCACCGGATTGGGCGCGAGCGACATGAAGGCCGGGATCGCGGTCATGCTGGCCCTCGCCGCGGGCCTGCCCGAGCCCGCGCTGCCCTTCGCCGTGGGGTTCGCGTTCTACGACCGGGAGGAGGGGCCGTTCGAGGAGAACGGCCTGGAACCGCTCCTCGACGCCTGTCCCGCCCTGTCGGGCGCCACGTTCGGGGTGCTGCTGGAACCGTCGGAGAACGCCGTGCAGGTCGGCTGCCTGGGCTCCATCCAGGCCCAGGTGGTGATCCCCGGCCAGCGGGCCCACTCGGCCCGGCCCTGGGAGGGCCTCAACGCCATCCACGCCGCTGCCCCCCTGCTCGTGGCCCTCGCGGCCCGCCGCCCGCGCGTGGTGGAGACCCACGGCCTCCGGTTCCCCGAGACGCTGTCGGCCACCACCGCGCACGGCGGGATCGCCCGCAACGTGGTGCCCGATGCACTCACGCTCAACCTCAACCTCCGGTTCGCCCCCGGGCGCGACCTCCGGGCGGCCGAGGTCGAGCTCCGGGAGTTCGTGGCGGCGCACGTCCCCACGGCCACGGTGGAGGTGGTGGACCGGGCCCCGGCGGGCGCGGTGGTGCTCGACCACCCCCTCGCGCTCCGCCTCGTCGAGGCGAGCGGAACCGGGGTGCTCCCCAAGTGGGGCTGGACCGACGTGGCGCGCCTCACCGCCCGGGGGATCCCGGCCGTCAACTTCGGGCCTGGCGCCACCGCCGAGTCGCACCAGGCCGGCGAGGGCGCCTCGGTGGCCGCGATGGTGGCCGGCTTCCGCATCCTGTGGCGCTTCCTCGGCGGGTCCTGAGGGCGGATCCGGCCCAGGCAACGAGGGGGCTCCGGCCCTGCGGGCCTCCCCGCCGGCCGCGAGGTGTCGCCGGCCCTCCGGGCCTTCCCGCGGGATGCGAGGGTGCTCTGGCCCTCCGGGCCTTCCCGCGGGATGCGAGGGTGCTCCGGCCCTGCGGGCCTCCCCGGCCGCCGCGAGGGGGCTCCGGCCCTGCGGGGCCGACGTGGGGGGCGGCCCTGTCGGGCCCGCGGCCTGCTTGCGGTCGGGCCTCCGGTCGCCGCGATGATGAGCGGAATCGAGGTCGGGGGCGCGCTCGCGAGCGGACCGGTCCGCTCATGGATCGCGTCGCCCGGAGCCCTCCCCGCCGGCCGCGAGGTGCTGCCGGCCCTGCGGGCCGACGGTCCAGGCTGGCTCCGGCCCTGCGGGCTGACGTGGGGGGCGGCCCTGGCGGGCCCGGCCCCGCACCGTCGGGGGCCGTCAGTTCACCGCGCCGGTGAGCACGTACCTGCCCTGGCGGAAGGCGTGGAAGAAGACGCGGACGAGGGGGCTGACGATGGGCAGGCAGGTCAGGTCGGGCTCGAGCACGTCCTCGCCCACGACCAGGATCCGGGCGGTGTTGTGGAGGAGAACCTCGTAGCGCGGGGCCACGTCGGTATCGGCCTCGAGCGGGGGGAGGGGGGGTTGGACGTCCACGACGACGCCCCGCACGCCGAGCCGCCGGTGGCAGACCAGCTCGCCGATGTCGAAGGCGGGGATGCGTCCGTCGCGGGGAAGTGCGGAACCTTCCATGGTCACCTCCAGGTCCGTCCGATCCGAAGATGCACACGAAGGACGCGCCCGGCACGTCCCGCATTCGACCGGCATGCAGCCGGAGGACGGCGTTTCGGCTGCCCGGAGGGCCCGGGATCAGATCCGCCGGTGGGCGGCCACGGGCATGGCCTCGCGCACGGCGCGGACCCGATCGAGGTCCACCTCGGCCAGGCACACACCCTCGCCGTCGCCGCACCGGGCCACCACCGTGCCCCAGGGGTCCACGATGGACGAGCGCCCCCACGAGCGGCGCGCGCCCTCCGCGTCGTGGCTGCCCCACTGGCCCGGCGCGAGGAGCCAGCACTGCGTCTCGACGGCCCGGGCACGGATCAGGGGATCCCAGTGGTCGCGGCCGGTCATGAAGGTGAAGGCCGCGGGGGCGCACAGGATCTCGGCCCCGCGATCGCGGAGGGCCTGGTAGAGGCCGGGGAAGCGGAGGTCGTAGCAGATGGAGAGGCCGATCCGGCCGAGCGCCGTGTCGGCGGTGACGAGCTCGGTGCCGGGCACCATGGAGTCGGACTCACGGTGGGGGGTCTGACCCGGGACCTCGGCGTCGAAGAGGTGGATCTTGCGGTAGGCCGCGAGGATCGAGCCATCGGGGCCGAGGAGCACCGAGGTGTTCCACGACCGGACCCGGTCGGACCCCCCGCCGGGGAGGGGCACCGCCTCGGGGAAGGAGCCGAGGACCAGGTGGATGCGGCACGCGCGGGCCAGGGCCCCGAAGCGCGCCACGAGCGGACCCTCGAGCGGCTCGGCCAGGGCCACGCGCTCGGGGGCCGGGCCCACGAAGGGGGTGTTCTCGGGGGTGGCCACGAGGGCGGCCCCGTACCCGGCCGCGCGCCGGACGAGCCGCTCCACGGCGGCCAGGTTGGCAGCGACGTCGTGGGTGCCCCGGACCTGGACGCAGGCGGCGAGGAACATGGCGACTCCTGACTAGCGGGAGGGGTCGGGACGGCCCGCGCCCTCGAGCAGGCTGCCGAGGCGGAACAGGGCCACGGCGCCCAGGCCCACGCCGAACCAGAGCGTGGCGATGCGGACCAGGAGCGCGCTCGCCAGCGCCTGGGCGCGCGTGATCTCGGGCACGAGCTTCCAGGCCCCGGCGCCCAGGGCGCCGTCGGCCACGCCGAGGCCCCCGGGCATGGCCCCACCCGCCACGGTGGCGAAGGCGTAGAGGAAGGTGGACAGGTCGAGGGAGGCGTCCACGCCGAACCCGTGGAGCACGAGCCAGTATCCCACGCACTCCGCCCACCAGGCCACGACCGACACCGCGACCGCGAGGAGGAGCGGGCCGGGCGCCAGGCAGGTGCGGGTGGCCAGGTACATCTCCTCGAGCTTGTGCCCCACCCGCCCGAGGCCGGGGAGCCGGACGAGCAGCGCCAGGATCCCCATGGACGCACGCCGGCTGGCCAGCACGCCGAGACCCAGGGCGACCACCGCGGCGGGGATGGTCACGTAGTGGACCTTGTCGCCAGCGTAGGTGGCCACGCCGAAGGCGGCCAGGATGAGCATCGCGATGCCGTCCGTGAGCCGCTCCGCCAGCAGGGCCGGGATGGAGGTGGCCAGGTTGGCCCCCGTGCGGGCCCGCACCAGCCAGGGCTTGAGGATCTCGCCCGCCTTGCCCGGGGAGATGACCATGGCGAGGCCGGCCACGAAGAACAGCAGGTTGTCCCTCCAGGGCACGCGGATCCCCAGGCGCCCGAGGAAGAAGTGCCACTTGAGGAAGCGCAGGCCGTAGTTCGCACAGGTCAGGAGGAGGACCGGGACGGCCAGCCACCAGGCGAAGCGCTCGAGCTCACCGCCCATCTCGCCGAGGCCCGCCCAGAGCGAGCCGGCCAGGTAGAGCACGATGCCCGCGGCGAGCCCCCACAGGACCCACCGGCGGAAGCGGGCGAGGAGTTCGCCCCCGGGCGCGCCGGCCATGCGGGGAGGGTCAGGGCTTGATCGTGACGCCCGTCACGACCGTCTTGGCCTCCACCCACAGGCGGTTCTGGAGCTCCTCGTAGAGGGCGACGTTCTCGAGCTGGTCCGCCTCGACGTCGATGTCGTACGTCTTGGGATCATGCATCCGGGCGGGGTGCTTGAAGAGCCAGAACTCCTCGGTGGTGCCGTCGAGGAAGGTGAGGCGCCACTTGTGGCGGCCGGTGACCTTCCAGGTCTTGCCGTCGGTGGTGACGGCCGTGGAGTCGCTGTTGAGCGTGCAGGCGTACATCCAGGGGCTGAACTCGCTGTCGTAGAAGCAGTCGGTGTTCTCGGGCGAGACCTTGGCGAACTTGATGGTGACACTCCGGAGCGTCTTCCAATCGACGTCCATCTCCTTGCCGCCGGCCTCGAGGGTGACCTTGAGGTCGGTCGGATCGGTCGTCCAGTCCTCCTCGCCGAACCAGTCGGTCGAGCGCTCCAGGACGCGGATCCGGCCTTCGTGCTTCTTGCCGTCGGCCCGCGTGACGGTGACGAAGAGGTCCACGTTGTCCTTGGGCGGTGCCTTCTCCACCGGGACGACCTCTGCGGGCGCGGGAGGTTCGGGCTCCGGCTCGGCCGCGACGGGCGCGGGTGCGAGCGAAGCGGCGGCGGGCGCGGGGGGGACCTCCTTGGGCCCGCACGCGGCTGCGAGGAACGAAACCAGGATCCATGCACGCATGGGAACGCCTCCGGGGAACCAGGGCAGTTGGATGTTATCCGCCTTCCGCCGGAACCGCACCCCGATCGGGCACACCCAGGCGGCGTACCTCGTCGAGCAGGACGAACGCGCCACCCAGCATGATGAGGAACTGGGCGAACCGCACCAGGATCGCGATCGCCAATGCGTCCTCGAGGGGCAGACCCACCACCGTGGCGAGCAGGGCAGCGAAGGCGGCGTCCCAGCCGAGCTGCCCGACCGGCAGGGCGAAGAGCACGAGCGCGCCGGCGGTGAGCGAGGCGTGCGCGAAGGCGAGCGCCGCGGGGTGGGCGGGGTCACCCAGCGCCTTCGCCGCCACCACCGTACCGAGCGTGACCGAGGCGAGGCCCGCCAGCGCCCACCCGGCGGCGCGGAGGTGGGGCCAACCGAAGGAGCGGCCCAGGTCCGCGAGCGCCTGCGTGAGGCGGACCACCAGCTCGTGCGCGGAGCGGCTCGCGCGCGCGAGCGGGCCCAGGCGCCAGGTGGACCAGCGGGCGAGGGTGTGCTCGGAGGCCAGGGTGAAGAGGTCCGGTCGGATCGCGAAGAGGCCCAGGCCCAGGCCGGAGGCGACCACGAACACCACGGCCCAGGCCATGAGGCGGCGGGTGGCGTCGTCCATGGGAAGCGGGAACAGCAGCCAGATGGCGAGGGAGAGCAGGGCGGCGGTGGTGATGCCTACGAAGCGCGAGTGGATGGCGGCGGCGAAGGCGAGGGTGCCCGGGATGCGGTAGCGGCGGCGGACCATGGCGGCGGCGATGAACTCCCCGACGGGACCGGGGAGCGCGACGTTGAGCAGCTGACCCGCCGCGCACACGCCGATGAGCCCCCAGGGCGGGATCCGCTCCCGGCCGGGGATCAGCTCCCGCCACCGGAAGGCCATGAAGACGATCCCGCCGAAGAGGGGGACGAGCGCCGCCGCGAGCATGCCGGGGTGGACATCGCGGCGCAGCGCCTGGAGGGCCGTCGGATCGCCGAGCGTCCGCACCAGTGTGACGGCCACCAGCACGAGGAGGAGGAGCGAGAGCCCGCCCACCAGGAGAGCGCGTCGCGCTGCCCGCTCGAGGGTGGCCGCATCGGGGCCCGGGCCCCCGAGGCCGGGACCGACCGGAGCGTCCACGCCTACCAGGACCAGCCGGCGCGCCAGGTGCCGCCTTCGCCCTCGGACACCCAGCGGACGATCGCCGAGGGATCGGGCGCCGCACCCGCCTCCCGCACGCGGAACTCGAGGCACCAGAAGCGCTCGCCCGGCAGGAACACCGCCTCGTGGTACGCCGCGGGGGCCAGGGGCTCGAGCAGGGGATTCAGGAGCCCGTCGGGGATGGGCGGCAGGTCGGCGTCGCGCCCGATCCGGGAGACCTGGTAGCACTGGAGGAACGCCCGCAGCGCGGAGCGGAGGACGGCGGGATCGGCGCTCAGGAGCTCGCCGTGGCAGGCATCCTGCACGGACAGGGCCACCCGGCTGCCCCAGGCTTCGGGCAGGGCGGCCTCGGGGTGGGCGAGGAGCGACGTGGGCGGCTCGCCGCGGGGCTGGACGCCGGTAGGGAGGTGGATCCACTCCACCGGCGGCTGGAGGCGGAGGGCGGCCGCCGCGGGCAGGATGGGCAGGCCCTTCCAGCGGGTCCGCGCGCGGATGGCTTCGAGCCCACCGCCCGAGAGGACCAGGGCGCGGTCGTCCCGCCCGAGATCCAGCGCCGGGGCCACCTGGCCGGGCCCCACGGGCACCATGCGCAGGGACCAGATCCGCTCGGACTCGCGCTCCACCGCGAAGGTCACGGGGAACCGGACGGGGTCGGCCTCGCGGCCGGATCCGACCAGTACCTGCCCGAGGAACGGGTTTCGTTGGAGATCGGCGTGGAACGGGACGTGCGACATGGAGAGCTGCTGGATCGCGCAGCGGGACCGCCAGGATGCACAGGCATCGTAGACGAACGATCGACGGGGGGCAAGAGGGAAGTCCTCGGAGTTGCCCCACTCCAGGGGGGCCTGGTGAAGGGAGCGGGGTGGCGCGGTGGGCGATCCGGGGCAGGACCGCGGCACGCCGGACAGTCGAGACCGAGTCCGAGTCCGAGATCGAGTCCGATGTCGTCGCCCGATCCCTGCCTGTCGCGACTTCAGCCGTTCTGCGGCCCGTTCACGTTCCAGATCGGGGCAGGTCCGGGGAAGTTCCCTGAAGTCGCCTCCCTCCGGAGGGCCGGGC
>JBFYZZ010000020.1:0-25247 GCA_041309225.1 Deltaproteobacteria bacterium
CTCCGTCCATCGCTCGACCCGCCCAGGCGTACGTCGGGTACTCCCCCCGAAAAGCGATCGCGGCATCATCGAGGCTGTACTCCCCCGAGAACGGCCCGGTCATCACATGGATCTTCCCGCCAGAGTCCGCGTCCTGCGGAGAGGAGATCGCCACGTCAAGGTGCCCGTCTCCGTCGAAGTCTCCAGCCGGAGCGACCCAGTACCCCGCCATTGCATCCTCGGCGCCCCAGAACGTGGCGTCCGCCTCGTCCATGCTCACCGGGCACTCCTTGTCCCCCTCGTAGCAGTCGTCATCGACCCCGTTCCCACAGACCTCCTCGGCTCCAGGGTGGACGTCCGGATTCCCGTCGTCACAGTCGTCCCCACCGACCTCCTTCCAGGCGTGGCCGTCTCCGTCCGCGTCCGTGTCGTTCCCGTCGCAGTCCTGGTCGATCCCGTCGGCTACCACCTCTTCCGCTCCGGGGTAGACGGCAGGGCGTTCGTCGTCGCAGTCGGTGGATACCGCGGACTCCCCGTAGCTCGTACAGGCACCGTCCGACGACGTGAGCGTCTCCGTTGTGCCGTATCCGTCGTGATCGTCGTCCCGGTAGCAGGCGTCGTACCCGTCGCAGTCCTGGTCGATCCCGTCGTCCACGACCTCTTCCGCCTCTGGGTGGATGTCGGGATTCTGGTCGTCGCAGTCGTGCTCCTCGACGGTCCAGCCGTCCCCATCTTCGTCGCCTCCATCCGGGGGTTCTCCGTCGTCGCACCCGGCGAGGACGAGGGCGAGGAGCACAGACGCTGGCGGGTGCACGGAACCTCCCAGGCTCGTCAGGGGAGAGGTGCCGGTGAGTGCCCTTACGGTTCACCCCGGCCGTCGCCGTCCATGCCCAAGGGCGCCAGGATTCACCGCCGGATCGCTGTCGTCGCAGTCGCCTTCATCGGGCTGCCATGGGCCACGGCCGCGCCTGGTCCGGGGGCTCCCTCCCAGAGGGATCGTGTCTCGCGCCACAACTGTCCATGTTCTCAAGAATATACCAAGTTGTGGCGTTATTCGCGCCATAACTGACCGTGTTTCTAGAACGTTTCGAGTTATGGCGCCATTCGCGCCACAACTGCCTGTGTTTTTCGGTACATCCCGAGTTGTGGCGCCTGGAGGGGCCCGACCTCGTGGTGACCCCGCCCGGAGGCGCCAGGGCCCCCGCGCCATAGGTGCGGACGAGCCCCCGCCGGGGGGCGGGAGCATGGTGTCCACGCAGCCAGGAGGCTGCGTGGACACGAAGTCGGGCTGGCTGGACGACTCGAGACCTGGATCCGGAGCCTCCCCTTCGAGGAGGCCGAGTGGTTGGGCAGGGGGATCGCCGTTTTCGGAGAGGTGACCCCTCAACGCTCACTCCCCTCGGTGGGGGAGCCCGGTGAGCGGGCCCCGTCGTCCTCCCAGCCCAGGATCCGGGAGAGGGCATGACGGACCTCCCGTATCGCCGCGATCAGCTCGGGGCGCTCGTCCACCCGGGCCCGTCCCAGGAAGGCCCGCCACTGTCCGACCTTCACGGGATCCTCCGCGAACGCGTCCGTGAGGGCGTCCGGGAGCATGGCGGGGATGTCGCTCCCTCGCCGTGTGAAGGTCGCCCGCACCGCTCTCTCGAGGGACCCGTCGGGCGGGTGCCGTGACAGCAGCCACCAGGCGTCGTGGAAGTCCTTCATCCGGCTGTTGTCCCGTCCCAGGACCACGATCGTGTGCACCTTCTCGGCGAGCATGGCCTGCCACGGGTAGGCGCGGAGTCGCGCGGCAGGCAGGTCGAGGACCGACGGGACCTCCACCACCACAGGAGGCGGGGTCACGACGTCGCCAAAGCCGACATCGACCTGCACGGGGACATCGGCCCGGCCGAGTCGTCCTCGGAGTCGGATCCGTATCCCGCCGTAGTCCGCCCCCTCGCGGATGGCCTCTCCTCGGACCGTGGCCGGGTCGAACCGGACCCCGTCCTCGTCGCACCGGACGGTGCAGACCTGGCGAACGAACTCCTCCAGGCGCGCGACCTCCGGGGCACCGTGGCCGAGCAGGTCGAGGTCACGCGTCACCCGGTGCATCCGCCCGGACCACACGAGGAAGAGCGTGCCTCCCTTCAGCACGAAAGCCTCTCCCCCGGGGGCGACGGAGAGCCGGTAGAGGAAGCGCTCGTTGACGTACCGGACCAGCAGCAGTTGAGGATCCTCCCCGCGCTCGCGGGCAAGCCGGCGGATCCTGCCCAGGAGGGCGGCGGGCAGATCTCCGGTCACGTCATGGCCTCCAAGTACGGCCGCATCACATGGGCGACGCGCAATCGCTCGGCGTGCGAGCGGAGCTCGTCCCTCGAGCCCTGCCGGCTCTGGAGGAAGCTCCGAAGCGCCTCCGTCGCGATGTCCATGCCCACGCGGGATCTCCACTTGAAGCAGTCGGCCACGGTTCGAGCCGGAGTGGTCAGGCGCACCGGCACCCCGTCCACGACCCGTTCCTCGACGCCGAACTCGAGGAGTGCGGGCTTCACCCAGACCACGTGCACCGGAGGCCAGTCGACCCTCGGCGGCCTGCGTGCCGAGGTCACGGCGATCCACACCTCCCCGGGCACCCAGGTGGAGAGTTCATGGAACTGGAGCGCAGAGCCGAGACAGACCACGGCGCCTGGAATCCGCGACGCCACGATGGCCAGGGCGGTCCCGGACCCCAGGCCGCTTCCGGGCAGCACGTAGACCCCTCGGGCGACGCGCTCCAGGCGCCCGTCGGCCACGAGTCGGGTCAGGTAGATGGAGGCGATGCCGTGGGCGAGGGCATCACGGGTGCGGATCACGCCTCGCGCGGCGGCGAGGGCGAGCAGTCGGTCCGAGGGCTGGTCATTCATGTTCTATTTCGCAGGTGATTGCATTCTATCACCTGCACATTGCAACATCCACCCTCCTCGTCTCCAAGGAGCGCGGTCTCTGCCTCACTGGAGGAATGTAGAACTCGGTGGGTGGCGGAGGGGGTCGGGGCCGAGGCGGAGGGCGTGGGGGAGTTCGTGGCGTGGGGGGTGAACGATGTGGCGACATGGACACCGCGGTCTCAGAGGCCTCCCCCGTAGAAGAGGTAGGCCGCACCACCCCGGTAGCCGTACGGAAGCGGACTGAAGGCACTGGAGGCTCCGACGAGGACATCGTCGGCCCCGTCACCGTCCAGATCTTCCGCTGCAACCGACCAGCCCGCGAAATCGCCCACCGTATCGCTCAGGAACACCGCATCGGCATCGCCCAGATCGAACGTGCCCGAAACGGGGCCGAATACGAGGTATGCCCCACCGCCCCAGGAGATGCCCATCGCTCCTACGAGAACGTCCTCGGCACCATTTCCGTCCACGTCTCCGGTCGCGATGGAGTGGCCGGCATTGTCGCGGACCTCCCCCACGAGCCTGGCATCGGCCATGGACAGGTCCACCTCGCCCGAGACGGAGCCGAGCACGAGGTACACGATGCCGGCGGACTTTCCGCCCGTGCCCTCGACAGGGGCTCCGGTGAGGATGTCCATCGCCCCGTCGCCGTCCATGTCTCCGACTGCGACCGAGTAGCCTGCTTCATCCTCTGCCTCCTCCCCCACGAGCTTCGCGTCGGCGGTGGACAGGTCCACCTCGCCCGAGACGGGACCGTTCACGAGGTACACGGAGCCGGGACCGGCTCGGGGACCCCCTTTTTCGTCCCTCTTCGTCGCTCCGACGACCATGTCGGAGATCCCGTCACTGTCCACGTCCCCGACTGCCAGCGAGAAGCCCGCGTTGTCATCCTCCTCTTCGCCTACCAGCTTCGCGTCGGCCGTGGACAGGGCCACGTCGCCCGTGACAGGACCGAACACGAGGTACGCTGCACCGGCATCGCTCCCACCCGCGTCTTCGCCAGGGGCTCCGGTGAGGATGTCCGTCGCTCCGTCGCCGTTCATGTCTCCCACGGCGATCGATCGTCCGGTGTAGTCCTGCCCGTCCTCCCCCGTGAGCGTCGCATCCGCGCGAGAGAGGTACACCGCTCCCTCTGCCGGCCCGAGGACGAGGTACACGACGCCGTACTCCGATGCATCGTACCCGGGCGCTCCGACCAGGACGTCCGCTGTCCCGTCGCCGTCCATGTCCCCCGACGCGACTGCAACACCCGTTCTGAGGATGCCATCACCCATCAACCTCACTCCGGCATCCGCGAGTGCGATGTCGCCGCCCGCGGGACCGAACACGACGTGGGCAGCCGCGCTCTCGTCGTCCTCGGTGTACGTTTGTCCTCCGACCACGATGTCGTTGACACCGTCCCCATCGACATCCCCCGCGGCCAACGAGGAACCGGCGTGGTCGTCCACCTCTTCGCCCACGAGCGTCGCATCCGCTGTGGACAGGTCGATCTCCCCATTCAAGCAGCAGCGCCCCGGACCTCCGTCGCAGTCGTTGTCGATCCCGTCGTTGCAGACCTCCTCCTCGCCTGGGTTGACGTCGGGATCGGTGTCGTCGCAGTCGTGGGTCACCCATGCGGTGAAATCGCCCTCTCCCTCGCACAGGCACTTGCCGGTTGTTCCATATCCGTCCCTGTCCAGGTCCCGATAGAACCAGCGGCAGCCGGGCGCTCCCTCCTCGTTGTCGTCCCCATCGCAGTCGTTGTCGATCCCGTCGCCACAGGTCTCGGTCCCGCCCGGATTCGCCGTGGGCTCCGTGTCGTTGCAGTCGTCGCCCCCGTACGCGTCCGAGTCGTACCCGTCCCCATCGGCGTCGTAGTCGCTGCCGCCTGAGCAGTCCTGATCCACCCCGTCGTACCAGACCTCTGCGGCGCCGGGGTGAACGGTCGGATCGCCGTCGTCGCAGTCCCCTGCGGCCACCGTCCATCCGTCGTCGTCGTCGTCCTGCGGCCCGGTGTCCGAATCCGCGTCGACGTCGGTGTCGGCATCGGCTTCGGAGCGGGTGTCGTCCTCCGCGGAGTCGCACCCGGCGAGGAGGTGCGCAAGGAGCGCAGCGGTGGCCAGAGCGGATGCCATGGAACGACCCTTCCGATGGTACATCGCCCTCGACCCCTTGTCCATCGGCCGTCGCTCCCGGCCATGGATCCGGTGGACAGCGCCACCGCGCCTCACGCCGAAGATCCGTACGTTCCGACGAGGGGGTCGTCATCACCGAGGTCGTGGCGCTGACCAGGTCGTGGCCACCGCGGCCGAAGCCACTGCTTGCGAAAGACTACATGATGTGGTACTTTCTGCATGTGATTACTTCGTCTCCCACTCCATCGCGTTCCTCCCTCCCGGCGTGGGTGGACTCCCTCCAGAGCGCGGGGCGCTACACCTTCACACGGTCCGAGGCCGCCCTGGCCACCTCGGTCTCGGACAAGGCGCTGGCCGCTTCCCTCCGTCGGCTCCACAAGGCGGGACGGATCGCCAGACCCCGGCGGGGATTCCACGTCGTCGTCCCCCTGGAGTACCGAGCGCTCGGGTGCCCCCCTGCCCCCTGGTTCATCGACGACCTGATGACGTACCTCGGAAGATGCTACTACGTGGGCCTGCTGACCGCCGCAGCCCATCACGGTGCCTCCCACCAGGCGGCACAGGTCTTCCAGGTCGTCGTGGACCTCCCGACCCGGCCTGTCGCGTCGGGGCGGGTGCGCATCGACTTCCACGAGGGCTTCGCCCCCCCCAGCCAGACGCTGCGGGTGAACACGCCCACCGGGGCGATGCTCGTGTCGACTCCCGAGCGTACCGCGTTGGACCTCGTCCGGTATCCCCTCGCGTGCGGCGGGTTCGGACACGTCGCCGTCCTCCTTCGTGAACTGTCGGAGACCCTGGACCCGGCTCGCCTCGTCGAGGCGGCTCCTGGTGTCGAGCGAAGCGTGGTACAGCGGACGGGCTGGCTCCTGGACCTCGTCGGCTGCCGGGAGACCGCCGATCCACTGGCGAGATGGCTGGCCGGCCAGGTCGCCTTTCCCGTGGCGCTCCGATCCGACTTCGCCTCGGGAAGGCGACCTCGGGACGAGCGGTGGAAGGTCGTCGTCAACGACGAGATCGAGTTGGACGAGTGATCCTCCGGGGCAACGTGACGGCCTGGCGGAGCGTGGCCCTCCGTGCCAACCTGGAGGCGAAGGTGGCAGACCACGTCTTCCGCCAGGACGTTCGTCCCCTCCTCGCCCCTGGTGTCCCGTTCGACGTGGACGCCGCGGCGGCCTGGGTCCGAACCGAGTTTCTGCCACGGCTCGACGAGCGAGCGCCTTCGGTTCGTCTCTGATCCTCCATCGGTGTTCAGACCACATCCGCAGGGGCGCCGGCATCGGCTCGCCCCTCCAGGCACCGCTCGCACCCCGCCCCCCCGCGCGGAAGCCCCCGCCGGGGGCGCGGGGGCTTCCGCGAAAATCGGGGTGCGCGGATTCGAACCGCGGACTTCCTGCTCCCGAAGCAGGCGCGCTAACCAGACTGCGCTACACCCCGGAACCGGGCCCTGGTAGCCCGGAGGCCGGGGATCCGTCAAGACGGCGCCCCTCGGGACCCCGGGGCGGGGTCTACGGCTCCCCCCGGATGGCGCGGACGGCGGCGGCCCGGTCCGGGGCGCCGAACACGGCGGTGCCGGCCACCAGCACGTTCACCCCGGCGTCGCGCAGCAGGCTGGCGTTGGCGGGCTTGACCCCGCCGTCCACGGCGATCAGGGTGCCGAGGCCGCGGTCGCGGATCCGGCCGGAGAGGGAGGCCACCTTCGCGAGCGCGGACCGGATGAACGACTGGCCCCCGAAGCCCGGGTTCACGCTCATGCAGAGCACGAGGTCCAGGTCGTCGAGCACGTAGTCGAGGACCGATTCGGGGGTGTGGGGATTGAGCGCGACGCCCACGTGGGCGCCCGTCTCCCGCACCGCCTGGACGGTGCGGTGGAGGTGGGGACAGGCCTCCGCGTGGACGGTGATCCAGTCGGCGCCGGCCGCACGGAAGTCGGCGAGGTAACGGCCCGGCTCCTCGATCATGAGGTGGACGTCGAGCGGCAGCCGGGTGGCGCGCCGGGCGGCCTCCACGACGATGGGCCCGATGGTGAGGTTGGGTACGAAGCGGCCGTCCATGACGTCCACGTGGATCCAGTCGGCGCCGGCGGCTTCGACGCTGGCGATCTCCTCGGCGAGACGCCCGAAGTCGGCGGACAGGATGGACGGAGCGACGAGCATTCTCACGGGATCACCTCCCCGATCTGGACGCGGGCGCCGAGCAGCCACGCCGGCCCCTCCTGGGCCCGGCGACAGCCGCTCTGCACGACCACGAGTTCGAGCGCACCGTCGCCCACGGCCACCACGAGGCGGCGGCGGGCCTCCACCACGGTGCCCGGCCTGGCGTCGCCGGTGTCGCACTGCACGGGCCGGACCTGCACGATGCGCAGCAGGTCGCCCCGGAAGGTGGTCCAGACGCCGGGCCAGGGCGAGAGGCCTCGGACCCGGGCGTCGATCGCGCGGGCATCCAGGCGCCAGTCCACACGGCCGTCGTCGCGGGAGAGCGGCGGTGCGTGCGTGGCGAGGGCGGGATCCTGGGGCCGGGGGACGATTCCGTCGAGGCCCTGGAGGGTCTCGAGCAGGAGCTCGGTCCCCAGCTCGGACAGGCGCAGCGCGAGGTCGGTGGCGGTCTCGTCCGGGCCGATCGGGGTGCGGCGCTGGAGGAGGATGGGCCCGGTGTCGAGCCCCTCGTCCATCAGCATGGTGGTGACGCCGGTCTCGGTGTCGCCTCCCGCGATGGCCCACTGGATGGGCGCGGCCCCCCGCCAGCGGGGCAGGAGGCTCGCGTGGACGTTGATGCACCCCCGGCGCGGGGCGCGAAGCAGCGCGGGCGGCAGGATGCGACCGTAGGCCACGACCACCGCGACGTCGAGCCCGAGCGCGGCCCAGGTCGCAGGGAACGGCCCGGACCTGAGCGCCTGGGGCTGGAGTACGGGCACGCCCCGTGATCGCGCGAGCTGGACGGTGGGGGGCGAGACGAGCTGCTGGCCGCGGCCGGCGGGACGATCGGGCTGGGCCACCACCGTGACGACCTCGTGCCGGCTCTCCAGGAGGCCCTGGAGGGTCGGGACCGCGAAGCCCGGCGTGCCCATGAAGCCGACGCGCACCTAGGTCTCCTCCCTCACCTTCGTCCGGGCCCGGAGGTAGCGCGAGCGCTTCAGGCGCGAGACGTGGTCGAGGATGACCACGCCGTCGAGGTGGTCGATCTCGTGCTGGACCACCACGGCGGGGTAGCCCTCGTACCGGACCTCGTGGACGGCGCCCGTCTCGTCCTGGAACCGGACCCGCGCCCAGGCGGGCCGCACCACGGGCTCCCAGAAGCCGGGTACCGAGAGGCAGCCCTCCTCGCACTCGGCCGTCTCGGGCGCGACCTCGACCCGCACGGGGTTGACCAGCGTGAGCAGCCGCTCCCCGTGCATGCGGCCCTCGGGATCGAGCTTCCCTCCGGGATCGCAGACGAGGAAGCGCCGGAGGTCGCCCACCTGGGGGGCGGCCAGGCCCACGCCCGGGGCCGCGTACATGGTCTCGGCCATGTCGCGGATGCGCCGGGTGAGGTCCGGCCCGAACTCGTCGGGGCGCACGGGCCGCGCCTTCATGGCGAGCCGGGGATCGGGGACGGTGAGGATGGGCAGGATGGCCATGGCGCACCTCGGGCAGGGTAACCCCTCGACCTCGGGACCCGGGAGGTCGCGCCGCCGTTACGGGATCGCCCCCACCTCGGCCGCGGCCACGGGCAGCATGCCCCACTGCCCCGTGCCCTCGTCCACCACGGCCTCGATGCCGCCCGCCACCCTGACGATCGTGCGGATCCGGGGGCTGCCGGTCCCCGCGCACGTGGCCTCGACGTCCCAGCCGACGGCGCACAGGAGGGCCTCGTCCCCGTCGAGCACGGCGAACACGGCCCGGTCCCCGACCCAGACGGGCTGGACGTGGGCCAGCACCGGGCCGGGCAGATCTGCGATCCGGGCGTCCCCCCACGCCGTGTCGCGCTCGCCGCGGGCGGCCAGCACGGCCCGGGCGCCCCCCTCGGTGACGCCCACGGCGGCCAGGCGCACGACCCGGTCCACGCCGACGGTGAGGGCCGGCCGCTCCATGCGCCAGGCCCCGCCGCCCGCGAGCGTGGAGCCCAGGTTCACAGGCTCGAAGGTGCCGAAACGCCAGGAGGACTCCGCCCCCGGGCTGGCCGGGAGCCGGTAGATGTCGCGGTGGTGGCGTCCCCGCAGCGAGGCGGGGCTGGCGCCCGTGGCCACGAGGATCCCGTCGCCGTGGAGGACGGCGTCCGCATCGGTGGGGAAGGAGGCCTTGGGGGTGAAGGTCGACACGGTCCATGCGGCGCCGTCCCACGTGCCGACGTCCACGGTGACGGGGCCGAGGGCGCCGTCCTTGCCGCCGGTGGCCGTGCCGTTCGGGTTGACGACGTGGACCAGGTGGACCCGTCCCGTGCCGTCGGGCAGGAGCACCGGGTCCCAGAAGGGCCCGGGATCGGCCACCGGTCCGCCGATGTCGGTCCACGTGCCCCCCTCCTCCTCGAGGCAGCGCGCCTGCCAGGCGGTGTCAGGGGCCTCGGGGGTGAGCACCACCTCCCGGAAGCAGAGCCAGGAGCGCTCACCGTCGGAGGCCAGGACCGGGTGCTCGGCGGCGAAGACACCGGGCGTGGACACCGGAGCGCCGTCCAGCACGATCTCGGAGCGATGTCGGGCGTCGCCCTCCACCCGGACCTCCTCGGCCCGGTGACCGCCGGCCTCGGCCAGGTCCACCACGCCGGAGCGGCCCGGCGCCGAGGGCGGATCGTCGAGGAGGCCGAGCACGGGGACACCCTCGGCGAAGGGCAGGTCCACACCGAGGAACGTGGCGAGGGTGGCGCCCAGGTCTGCGAGCGTGACCGGCTCCGACCAGACGCGGCCCCTGGCCACCCCGGGACCGGTGAGGACGAACGCGATGTGGCGGCAGCCGTTGCACGAGCAGCCGTGGTTGCGCCAGACGGGATCGGTGTCCGCGTGGGTGTGGCGGCCGTGGTCGGTCAGGAGCAGGAACCAGGTGTCGTCGGCGAGGGCCTCGGTGTCCCGGATCCAGGCGTGCAGATCGGCGATCGGATCGTCGAGGCCGCGCACGGCGTCCAGGTAGGCGTCGCGATCGCCGTAGTGGCCGGCCCGATCCACGGCGTGGAGGTTGGCCACGAGGAGGCGGGGCTGGTCGTCCTCCAGGCGGCGCCGAACCTCCTCGAGGACACTCCGATCGCTGGCGAAGGGGCTGTCCGGTCCGCCGGTGGTGAGGACCTCGTTGGTGGGGTCGTACGCTTCGGCCCATGGCCAGAGGCTCGCCGAGAGGGGGAGGAGGAACTCGGTGTTCGCGAGCAGGACGACACCGCCCCCGCCGTCCCCCTCGACGTCCGACAGGACCTCGGGGAGCATGGGGAGGTCGGGGCGGTAGAGCCCCACACCGCCCTCGACGGCGTAGTTGCCGTAGACCTGCCGGAGGCCCGACGCGAGCTCGACGTGGGCGGGCGCGGTGGTGGTGGTGCCGAGGTTCCAGAGGTGGTTGCCCCGGACGCCGAGGGGCACGATCTCGTCCCAGATCCGGGGCACGAAGTCGGCGGACGGCTCGCCGGTGGCCTCGGAGAATCCGTCGCCCAGGGACTCGCCCGCACGGACGCCGTCCCAGACCAGGACCACCACCGTGCCGTCCGTCCGGTCGCGAGCCGGGGCGCAAGCCGGGGCGACACAGATCCACGCGAGGAGGAGCAGGCGGGTCACGAGGCATTCCTCGTTCCGCATCGTAGCGCGGATCCCCGGCCCCGCGCCGGCGCCCGGGGATGCGTCGCAGGCGCCCCGTCCCCCGGCTACACTACCGGGTCCCCGCCGGAGCACCACCATGGCCATGAGAAGGATTCCCCGCTTCAGTCCCTCCTTCTCACCCCGAGAGGTCCTCACCGTGGCCCACCGGCTGGCCCGTCCCGGTGACGAGGACGCGCTGGTCCGCCGGTTCGAGGAGGCCTTCGCCCGGCGCATCGGGGCGCGGCACGGGATCATGGTGCCCAGCGCCCGCTATGGCCTCGTGCTCCTCGTCCGGGCCCTCGGCCTCCAGCCCGGAGACGAGGTGATCGTCCCGGCGCTCACGTTCTTCGCCATCCCTGCGGTCCTGCTGGCCGAGGGGATCAAGGTGGTGCCGGTCGACGTCGGGCTCCATACGCACGTCCTCGATTCCGGCGCCTTCGAGCGGGCCGTCACGCCCCGGACGAAGGCGGTCGTCCCCACCCACCTGTTCGGCACCCCCTGCGACATGCCCCGGATCCGGGAGATCGCCGACCGGCACGGCGTGACCGTGATCGAGGACTGCGCCCAGGCCACGGGTGCCAGTGTGCGGGGCCGGGCCGTGGGCTCCTTCGGCCATGCCGCCTACTACACCTTCGGGCTCACCAAGAACATGACGACGCTCTCCGGCGCCATGGTCACCACCGACGACGACGGGGTGGCCGACCGGGTTCGGGCGGCCATGGCGGGTGGGCAGCCCGCGCCGCTCCAGCGGTCGGTGAAGGAGGCCCTGACGGGCACGGCCATGATGGTGGCCACCCACCCCTGGGTGTACCCCTTCACCGTCCACCCCGCGATCGTCCTCGGGAATCGGCTCGGGAAGGACCCCATCCACGAGCGGTTCGGCGAGGCCGAGCGCCGCTGGGACACCATCCCCGACGCCTGGCGCGATGCCCGGCCGCGGGGCGTGCAGGCCGCGGTGGGCCTGCGCCAGCTCGCCCGGCTCGACCGCCTCAACGGCGCGCGCGCGGCCAACGGCCGGCATCTCGACGAGCACCTCGCCCACGTCCCGGGGCTCGAGGTGCCGGAGTACCCGGATGGGGCCGAGCCCATCTACATGTCCTTCGTGGTGCACCACGAGCGCCGCGAGGCCCTCGCCTCGGCGTTGCGGAGCCGCGGCGTGGACACCACCATCGGGTACATGGCCAACATCGCGGATCATCCCTTGTTCCCGGAGATCCGTGACCCGGAGGCCTGCCCCGACGCGGGTCGCGCCTTCCGCATGCTCCTCCACCTGCCCGTGCACCCCAACCTCACGCGGCCCGACCTCGACCACATGGTGGAGGCCGTCCGGGCAGCGTGCCTGGAGGTCGCCCCGTGACGACCGCCGGCCGGTCGCCGGTCCGGCTGCCCCGCCTCCCTCCGGTGGGGCGGGTGGTCCGGGCGGCGATCACGCGCAAGGTCCCCATCTACGCCCACTGGGGCGTGACCCACCGCTGCGACCTGACCTGCCGCATGTGCGGCATCTGGCGCTATGGCAACCAGGCCGAGGAACTCACGCTCGACCAGGTGGAGGTCCTGGCCCGGCACCTGCGCCGCGTGGGGGTCATCCAGCTCGCGCTGGGCGGCGGTGAGCCCTTCGTGCGCGACGACCTCGAGGAGGTGGTCCGGATCCTGGTCGCCCACGGCCTCAACCTGAGGGTCCTGACCAACGCCGTGAACGTGCCCCGGGAGCGGTTCGAGCGCTGCGTGGCGCTGGGGGTCCGCGCCTTCAGCGTCTCGCTCGACTCCCTCCACCCCGCCCGGTTCGACTACATCTGCCAGAAGGAGGGGGCCTGGGAGCAGGTCGTCCGGAACATGACGATCATCGCCGACCTCCTCAAGGGACGACGCGGGCTGCCCACGATCAACTGCGTGGTGAGCCACCTCAACCTGGAGGAGCTGCCCGACCTGGTGGCGTTCGCCCGGGCCATGGGCTTCGCGATCTCCTTCCTCCCGGTGGAGCTGCTCGACGATCCACGTGGGGACGGGCACCCCTGGGAGGATCGGTTCATCCGCCACGAGCCCGAGATGCGCATCCCCCGCGACGTCCAGTCGGCCGGTCGCGTGGCCGAGCGCGTGGGCCGCGCCTACGGCGCCATCCTGGACCTGAAGCGCCGGGGCGCCCCGGTGCTCAACTCGACCGCCTACCTCGAGGCCAGCCGGACGTACCTCCAGAGCGGCCGCTTCCCGCCCGAGGGCTGCGACGCGGGTCGGCTCTACTTCTCCGTGGCGCCCAACGGCCAGTTCACGATCTGCCACCGGGCGAAGCATCAGCATCGGTCCATCCTGGATCCCGATTTCGAGACCTACTTCCACTCCCAGGCCTACGAGCACCTCCGCCGCCTCGAGGTGGAGGGCTGCGAGGGCTGCATGCGGGCCTGCTGGATCGACACGTCCTTCATGTTCCGCACCCTCCAGGGCCTCGCGGAGGTGGGCCGCCTCTCGCTCGTCCCCCGCACGCGCACGCCGCTCACCTGGGCGCAGGCCCGCACCTGGGCACGCACCGACGATCCGGACGTGGTGCCGAGGTAGGGCCTCTTCCCGCGCCGCGGGTCGTCAGAACGCGACGCGGACCGACGCCAGGTGGCGCGGGTCCTCGGACCCCGAGACGTCCACGCACACGGCGTAGGCCAGGTCGAGGGCGTCGTACGCGAGCCCGATGCCGGCGGTGAGCCGGTCGCGCTCCCAGCCGGAGGCCCGCGACCAGCCCGCCCGCAGGGGGACGACCCCGCCCGCGATCCACTCGGCGCCCAGGGCCAGCTCGGGGGCCTCCACGGGCAGGGGCAGGAGCACGTCGGCCACGAGGCCGAACGTCGCGTGCGGTTGCCAGCGGACACCGCCGTCCACCCAGGGAAGGTCCTGGGCGCCGGTCGTGGCGATGGGCCCGGATCCGCCCGCCGACACCGTCACGGTGGGGTGCGGCCGCCCGGCCACCGATCCGCCGAAGCGCCAGCCGTCGCCGTCGTTGCCGAGGGCCGCCCGGCGCCACCAGCGCTGGCCCGAGACCCCGATCGAGAACCGGCGGGTGGGGTCGGCCACCGCCAGGCCGGCGGCCAGGGCGTGGGTGTCGGCCAGGTTCTCCTCGCTGGCGCCGGGCACCTGCCAGCCGGGCCCGGCGCCCGGTCCGATGGGCAGGTCGGCCTGTCGGGACCAGCGGTAGCGCAGCCCCAGGGTGGCCCGGCCCGTGCGGGAGTCCACGGCTGATCCCCCTACCGCGTACCAGGCGCCGGGGGCCAGGACGCCGTCGGCGACGACGTCGTAGCGGGGCTCAAGCGCCAGGACGGCGGGGCCGAGGGTCACGTTCTCGAGGGCACCCGGCGTGCCGCGGACGGCCCCGCCGGTGCCGGCGGCCTCGGCCCCCACGTGCGTGGGGAGGTCCCAGGTGGGCGAGGCCGCCCCGGCGAGACCGGGTGCGACCGCCCCCGCCAGGAGCAGGGCGCCGATCGCACCGCACCCCCTCTGGGGGACGCGCCTCCGGCCCGGCGGTGGGCGGATCGCCCCCCCGCTCGTCGAAAGGGAGCGGAGAAGGGGCCTGCGAGGGCACCCAGACCCGCGGGGAGGTGAGGACGGAACCGTGTTGCCATGCGCCATGGGACCCACTACTATGGGACACTTTCCCGGCGGGCAACGGCGATCCTGCCCCCGTCCCCTGGCCACACCGACACAGGGAGCACGCGATGGAACCCGAGAAACTCGAATTCTTCCGGAAGCTCCTCCTGGAACGCCTCCAGGCCCTCCTGGAGGACGCCGGGGCCACCATCGGGGATCTCACCGACGACAAGGAGCGCCTGGCGGACGACATCGACCTCGCGTCCATGGAGTCCAACCGCGATTTCCAGCTCCGCATCCGCGATCGCGAGCGCACGCTCATCCACAAGATCCGGCAGGCGCTGCAGCGGATCGAGGACGGCGAGTACGGCATCTGCGAGCACTGCGGCGAGGAGATCAGCGAGCGGAGGCTCATCGCGCGGCCGGTCGCCACCCACTGCATCGACTGCAAGACCGAGGCGGAGCAGCTCGAGCGGCGCTCCCGCGACTTCTAGCGCCACCCCGGCCCGGAAGCCGCCGTTGCCTGCCGCCCGCGTCCGGAAGGCGGTCCTGCCGGTGGCGGGCCTGGGCACCCGGTTCCTGCCCGCCACGCGGAATGTCCCCAAGGAGATGCTCCCGCTGGTGGATCGCCCGTGTCTCGACTACGTCGCCGCTGAGGCCGTGGAGGCCGGGATCGAGGAGCTGGTGCTGGTGACGGCCGAGGGGAAGGAGGCCGTCGAGGCGTGGTTCCGGCCCGCACCCCACCTCGAGGCCTCCCTGGAGGCCCAGGGGCGGACCGACCTTCTGGCCGAGGTGCGCCGCGTGGCGGACCGAGCCCGCGTCACGGCGGTGGTGCAGCCCAGGCCTCGGGGCCTGGGCCACGCGGTGCTCACCGCTCGGGTGGCCGTGCGTGGGGAGCCCTTCGCGGTCCTCCTGGGCGACGACGTGATCGTCTCGGAGCGGCCGGCCATCGGGCAACTCCTCTCCGTCTGGAACGAAGGAGGCGGCGCGGTGGTGGCCCTGCAGCGGATGCCCCGTGAGGAGATCTCCCGGTACGGGATCTGCGCGGGCACCCTCGAGGGCGACCGGATGCGGATCACCGGCATGGTGGAGAAGCCCTCGCCCGCCGACGCCCCCTCCGACTTCGCGATCGTGGGTCGATACGTGCTGCCGCCCGAGATCTTCGCGATCCTGGTGCTCATCCCGCCCGGCCGCGGCGGCGAGATCCAGCTCACCGACGCGCTGGCCGTGCTCGCTGCCCGGGGGGAGGTCCGGGGCCTCGTCTTCGAGGGCGAACGCTTCGACACCGGCACCCCCCTGGGCCTGCTGCACGCCACCCTGCACCTCGCGCTCCGGCGGCCGGACCTGGCGCCCGGGCTCCGGCGGATCCTGGCCGGGCTGCCCCCGGAATGAGCGCGGCCGCCTGGGTCCGGGTGGTGCTCTCGGGGCCCGTGGAGGGCCCCTACACCTACGCCGTGCCCCCCGAGCTGGCCGAGGGCGTGCCCGGGGGGATTCGGGCGGGCCACGCGCTCCTGGTCCCGCTGGGGCCCCGGCAGGTGACGGGCTGGGTGGTCGAGGTGCTCGACGCCCCCGACGTCCCGGAGGACCGGGTGCGGCCCGTCGCCCGCGTGCTGGACCGCGAGCCGGTCATCGACGGCGCCCAGTTCGAGTTCCTCCGCTGGGTGGCCCGCTACACCCTCGCGACGCTGGGGGAGATGCTCGCCACCGCCCTGCCCGCCGCCACGAAGGCCCGCATGCGGCGCGTGTGGCTGCCCGCGCCGGCCGCCTCGGCCGCGCTGGAGGCGGGTGACCTGCCCGAGCCCCGGCTGGGCGTGCTGCGGGAGGTGGTACGGCACCCGGGGCTCACGCGGGAGGGCGTGCAGCGCCGTCTGGCCGGGGAGGCCACCCCCTTGCAGGTGGGCACCGCCCTCCGGCGCCTGGCCCAGGACGAGTTGGTGCAGGGGGCCAACCGCGAGGTGGGGCCGGGTCGGGACCGCGTGACGCGGGTGCGCCTGTCCGGCACCGGAGCCGAGGCGCTCCCCGGGGCCCGGATGCGCTCGGTGGTGGCCCGACTGGCGGACGCCGGCGGGGAGATGGACCTGCCCGACCTCCTCGACCTTGAGGGCCAGCCGGCCCGCGACACCGTGACCCGGCTGGCCGGACGGGGCGTGGTGGTCCTCGACGACGTGGAGCGGGCCGATCCGGTCGAGACCGGCGACCTGGGCGGCGCCCCGCCCGATCCGCTCCCGCCCACCCCGGCCCAGCAGGCGGCGCTCGAGGCGCTGGCCTCGGCGTCCCGGGGCACGTTTCTCCTGTACGGGGTCACCGGCTCGGGCAAGACCGAGGTCTACCTCCAGGCCGCGGCTCGCGTGATCGAGGCGGGTCGGCAGGTGCTGGTGCTGGTGCCCGAGATCGGGCTCACGCCGCAGCTGGTGGGCCGGGTGCGCGCTCGGTTCGGGGACCGCGTGGCCGTACTGCACTCGGGCCTCACGGGCCGCGAGCGATTGAGAGGCTGGCGCCGGGTCCGGCGAGGCGAGGCCCGGGTGGTGGTGGGGGCGCGTTCGGCGCTGTTCGCCCCCTTCCGCGACCTCGGCCTGATCGTCGTGGACGAGGAGCACGACGATTCGTACAAACAGGAGGACGGGGTCCGGTACCACGCGCGGGACATGGCGGTGGTGCGGGGCACGCTGGCCGGGTGCCCGGTGGTGCTGGGCACGGCCACGCCGTCCACCGAGAGTCTCCTGAACGCCACGGAGGGCCGCTACCGGCTGCTCCGGCTGGCCGAGCGGGTCCACGGCCGGCCCCCCCCGCCGATCGAGGTGGTGGACCTGTGGCAGGAGCCCCGCGACGCCGACGGCCGCACGCCGCTCGTCACGGGGGTCCTGGTCGAGGCGCTCACCGACGTGCTCTCAGCCGGGGGTCAGGCCATCATCCTCCACAACCGCCGGGGGTGGGCCACGGTGGTGCGGTGCACGGGCTGCGACGCCCGGTACACCTGCCCGTCGTGCGGGATCTCGCTCGTCCTGCATCGGCGCCAGGGGCGGCTCCTGTGCCACTACTGCGGCTTCCAGACCCCCTTCCGCGAGGACTGTCCCACCTGCGGCTCCCCGCTGGAGGCCCTGGGCGAGGGGGACGAGCGTCTCGAGGAGATCCTCCGCGGGCGCTTTCCCTGGGCGCCCGTGGCCCGGATGGACGCCGACACCACCGCGGCCCGCGGCGCGCACGGCCGGATCCTGGAGGCCTTCCGGCGCGGTGAGACCCGGATCCTCGTCGGCACCCAGGTGGTGGCCAAGGGGCACGACTTCCCGGACGTGGCGCTGGCCGCGGCCGTGGGCATCGACCACGTGCTCACCATGCCCGACTTCCGCTCGGCCGAGCGCACCTGCGCCCTGCTCACGCAGCTCGCCGGCCGGGCGGGACGCGGGGCGGCGCCGGGGCGGGTGCTGGTCCAGACGTTCCACCCGGACCACTTCGTGTTCCACGGGATCCACGACCTCGACACCTTCCATGCGCACGAGGCCATCCAGCGCCGGACGCTCGGCTACCCGCCCTTCACGCGGCTGGTGCTCGTGCGGGTGGAGTCCACCGATCGGGACGCCGCCCACGGGGTGGCGAAGGAGATCGCCGCGGGACTGCGTGCCGCCCGTCCCGAGGGCCGCGTGGTGGACGTGCTGGGGCCCGTGCCGGCGCCGCTCGCCCGTCTGATGGGGCGCTGGCGGTACCAGGTGGTGCTGCGGGGCTGGCGCCTGGGGCCCTTCCGGGCGTGGCTGGATCCCCGGGCCGCCTGGATCCGCGAGCACGCCCGCTCCGGGGTCCGGATCGCGCTGGACGTGGACCCCCGCTCGCTGATGTAGGGCGGCACGCTCCGTGCATGAGTGTCAGGCTCCGCCCGAGGAGCTCCCATGGACGCCCTGGCCTGGCACCTCATGCTCCGCCTCGACGACCAGCGTGTGATCGCGCCGTCCGTCAGCGCCCGTCGCGCCCTCGCACGGACCGTCCACAAGATCGGCGCCTCGCGCAACCTCGTGGCCTTCCGTGGGTCTGACACCCACATCCACGTGCTCGTCCTCGGGGGTCGGGCCGACGCCGGTCGCACCGTCCAGGCCCTGGCCTGCAGCCTCGAACGGGCCCTCCAACCGCACGCCACCTTCGACAGGGCCCGAATCCAACCGGTGGAGCACCAGTCGCACCTGGTGAACGCCGCCGAGTACATCCTGCGCCAGGACCAACACCACGGATTCGACACCGATCCCGTCCAAGACGCGAGCATCCTGCCCGATCTCCTGGGCCTTCGCATGCTCGGTCCCAAAACGGTGAAACGGTTCCGGGAGCACCTCCCCCGGTTCGCGCGCTCGACGCTCCTGGGCCTGCTCGGCGTGCGTCGCCTCGATCCCGGAACGACGGCCGCGCTCCTCCCCGACGCCGCCGCGGCCGCCCTCGGCCTCGCCGACCTGTCCGGCAACCGCCCGGACACCGTCCTCGCACGCGCCGCCCTCGTGAAGGTCGCGGATCGGATTGGAGGCTCCGACGTCGCCGACCTGCTGGGGGGAGCCGACCGCAGGACGGTGGGGCGCCTGCGCGCACGTACCGTTTCCCCCGAACTGGTCGAGGCCGTGCGCCTGCAGGTGGGGCTCAGGGAGGCGATCGCCGCCCGGCAAGCGGGGAAGATGGGCTGATGGGGCAGAAGTGCCCACCCTGCGCAGCAGGGTGCCCACTCGTGCCCCAGAAACGGGCCTCAGGTGGGGCAGAAGTGCCCACCCTGCGCGGCAGGGTGCCCACTCGTGCCCCTCCCCCCCGTTCAGCTCCCCTGCAGGATGCGCTTCACGGTGGGGTAGTCGGTGTCGCTGATGCCGCCGACGCGAACGCACCGGACCTTGCCTGCGGGATCCACCAGGACGTGGATGGGGATGGAGGCCGAGGCGTCGACGCCCAGGGTGGCGAGCCACGGCCCGACGGCGGCCTGGTCCTGGACCCGGGGGCCGGTGGGGGCGTCGTGTCGCCTGCCGCGGAAGGTGTCGAGGTCGAGTTGCGTGGCGTCCACCGAGAGGAAGCGGACGGCCACCGGTACGCCCTCCTGGTCGAGGCGGGCGTCCCACTCGCGGATGCGGGGCAGCTCCTCCAGGCAGGGCACGCACCACGTGGCCCAGAGGTTCCACCAGGTCCAGCCCGGGTCGGGGGCGGGCACGGGCCCCTCGGTGGCGGGCAGCGCGAAGGGCCGGGCCGAGGCCGACGTGGACGACCAGACCTCGCAGAAGGCGGCCGGGTCGGTGTCGTGGCCGTCGGACACGACCGCGATGGTGCGCGACGGCGCCGGGGGGGGCGTGCCCGCGGGGACACCACAGGCCAGGACGAGCAGGAGGAGCAGGGGCATGGGGGGCCCTAGATCCGGCAGTCGATCCAGGTCACGAAGGCGCTCCGGTTGAGCTCCTTCGAGGAGCACTCCTCGGCGGCACCACTGCGCGGCCACGTGCAGAACTCGGCGTCCAGCTGGGCGAACTCCTCGCCGAGCCACAGCAGGCCGACCTCCTTGTCGAGGTCGGGATCGGTGAACGTGCGGCGCAGGTGGTCGAGCACGGCCTGGCCACGCGCCTGCGACAGCTTCTGGTTGTGGAGCTCGGACCCCTCGGGGGACGCTCGGGCGACCACCAGGAACCACGACGCGCCCCGCTGGTCGGCGAACTGCTTGTCGAGCAGGGCGATGTCGGCGGGATCGAGGACCGAGGAGTCGAGGTCGAACTGGATGATCCCGGCGCGATCGGCCAGAGGCCGGAAGAGGGCGTTGAAGTCCTCACCGCTCATGGTGGCGACGCTCTTGGCGTCGTTGGGCTTGCAGCCGCGCACCTCGCCGGAGGACTGCAGGCCGCAGGACTGGAGGACCCGGCGCAGGACCTTGCGCAGATCGGCGGTGCAGTACCCTTCGTCGGCGGCGGCGGCGACGGCCACGTCCGAGCCCGCGCCCGACTCCTCGGCGATCCGGTTGGACGCGCTCACGGTCCAGGCGCCGACGAGCGCGGTCGGCACGAGCAGGCAGGCGACGCCGAGACCCGCGTGAACGACGGCGTTCATTTCCCTTCCTCCTTCTTCTCGGCGGCGATTCGGCCCTCGATCAGGCGCGAGAGTGCGAAGTCCATGCCGAGGTCGGTGTCCTCGTCGCAGAGCCGGACCCCCTCCACGAAGACCTGGGGCTGGAGCACCGGCAGCTGGTTGGCGACCGCCCAGCGCAGGGACTTGTTCACCTTGGACCGGACCGCGGGGCTTCCCACGCAGGACGCGACCGCGGGGAACGCGGCCTTCACCATCTCGGCGGCTTTCGCGGGATCCTGGGTGGCCGCCTCCCGGATCTCCTCCTGGTGCTCGAACGCCCAGTCGAACACGGCGGTGGCCTGGTCGCCGGCGCAGAGCACCGCCTCGCTCACGGCGCAGGCGCCGGGATGGACCGCCGAGGACACCATCCAGTTGCAGGTGTCGTCGAGGGGCATCAGGAGCGCAACGCGGTGGACCGCTTCGCCCAGGCCGGAGGCCTCGAACCGCCGCGAGAAGCCCCGGCAGGCCGGGCAGAGCGGGTCCATGACCTCGATCATCGTCTTCTCGGAGGGATTCGCGTCGAGGGGGACCATGACCCCGTAGGGATCCTGGGGCTTCTTCAAAGAGCCGCAGGTGCCCACGTACCCGGAGGCGTCGGGGACGAGCATCACGTAGACCAGCACCGAGAGGAGCACGAAGCCCACGCCCTCGATCGCCGAGAGCACGTGCGGTTTCACGACCCCCTCCCCGTCTCCGGCCTCGGCCGGAGCCTTGCGGCTCGCGAGCCACAGCCAGAGGGCCGTGCCGGCCATCACGAACGACGAGACGTACATGCCGACGCACAGCTTGCACACCTCTCCGATGAGGCCGACGGCAATGACCCCCATCGCGATCGACGTGACCACCGGCAGCAGGGACGCCATGAACAGGAAGACCGTGGCGTTGCGGGAGCCCTCGCGCCGGTTGAGCCAGAGGTCCAGCCCCCGGAACAGCAGGAACGCGTACACCGCGAGGCCGGGCAGGGCGATCGGGATGCCACCCCAGATCGCCTTGCGGAGCACCGAGGACCACGGGCTCATGAGCGCCGCGTGGCAGCCGGAGGACCCGGTCGCGTCGAGGGCGCCGAGGCCCGGGACGAACGAGCAGTGGATCCCGTGCAGCTGCCGGTCCAGGTGCTGGACGAAGTCGTAGGTGGACACCGCGGCGAACAGCGTGGCCGCCACCGCCGCCAACACGAACAGGATGGTAGGGATTCTCGGTTTCATGGCCATCCTGCTAACCTGCCTCCGCGCCCGCGCTAACCTCCCGTTTGCCCCTTCCGAGGCGACCATGCGGCGACTCCTCTCCCTCCTGCTGCTCGGGCTGCTCGCGAACCCCGTCGCCGAAGCCGCCAAAAGAACCCCTGCTCCGGACATTCCAGCCGTGGCGGCCAGCCTGTCCGCCCGGGCCCTGGCCAGCGACGAGCCCTGGTCCGAGCTCCTGGGCCTCTGCGACCGGATCGGCCCCCGGTTCGCGGGGACCCCGGGGTACGACGCGGCGGCCGCGTGGGCTGCCGAGCGCCTCGCCGAGGACGGCCTCGCGGTCCACCTGGAGACCGTCCAGGTCCCCCTGTGGATCCGGGGCGAGGAGCGCTTCGAGCTCCTCTCCCCGCACGCCCGGCCGCTCCACGCGCTGGGCCTCGGCCTCTCGGTGGGGACCCCGCCCGAGGGGATCGAGGCCGAGGTGCTGGTCGTGGGCTCCTTCGACGAGCTGGAGGCCCGCGCTGCGGAGGCCCGGGGCCGGATCGTGCTCTTCGACGCGCCCTGGCAGGGGTACGGCCAGGCCGTCGCCTTCCGCTCCCGCGGGGCCGAGGCGGCGGCGAGGGCCGGGGCAGTGGGCGCACTCGTCCGGTCGGTCGCGCCGGTGAGCCTGTCCACCCCCCACACCGGCATGATGCGCCGGACGGAGGGCGTCCCGACCGTGCCCGCCGCGGCGGTGACCCTCGAGGACGCCGCGACCCTGCGCCGTTTGACCGAGGCGGGCGTGCCGGTGCGGGTCCGGATGCGGATGGGGGCTCGCGACGGAGGCCTCGTGCCGGCGGCGACCGTGGTGGGCGAGGTGCGGGGGCGTGAGCGGCCGGACGAGGTGGTGGTCCTCGGCTGCCACCTCGACACCTGGGACGTGGGGCCCGGCGCCCAGGACGACGGCGCGGGCTGCGTGGCCGTGCTGGAGGCCGGCGCCCTCGTCGCGGCCGAGCGGCCCCGCCGTACCCTGCGCGTGGTCCTCTTCGCGGGCGAGGAGACCGGGGTCCACGGCGGACGCGCCTACGCGGAGGCCCATGCGGGGGAGCGCGTGGTGGGGGCCCTGGAGATGGACGGTGGCGCCGGCCCGGTGACGCGCCTGGGGCTCGATCTCAGGACGGCCGCCGGAACGCCTGATCCCTCCGCCCTTGAGCGGGCGCGGGCCCGACTCGCGCCCTTCCTGCCCGTGCTCGGGCCGCTCGGCGTCCGAGAGGTGGTCGCGGGCGGAACGGGCGCCGACGTGGCCGGGCTCGTGGCCGCGGGGGCGGTGGGAGTGGACGTGGACCAGAACACCTCCGGCTACTGGCCGGTCCACCACTCGGCGGCGGACACGCCGGACAAGATCGACCCCGAGGTCCTCCGGCGCGTCACGGCGGCGGTGGCGGTCACCGCCTGGATCCTCGCGGAGCTCCCCGAGCCGCTCGGGGCGCCCTGATCCCCGCCGCTACCACTCCGCCCGCAGGCCCGCCCCCCGGTAGTAGTGGGCCAGGATGGCCTCGTGGTCGTGGCCGTGGTCGGCCATCACCGCGGCGCCGATCTGGCAGAGGCCCACGCCGTGGCCCCACCCGGCGCCCCGGAGGCGGAAGCGCTCGGGCACGGAGCCGCCGCCCTCGGGCCGCACCACGAAGGCCGAGGAGAACAGGTGCGTGCGCGAGAGCAGGCGCCGGATCTCCAGCTCCCGGCCCACCTCCACGCGGCGGGCCTCGCCGTCCACGGCCAGGAGCGAGATCCGGCCCGACGGCCCCCGCACGACCGGCACGAGCGCCCGGACGGGCCCGGGGTCGACGCCGGTGCGCCGCTGGGTGGACCCGCGGACGTCGTCCTGGGAGACCGTGGTCTCCCACCGGTAGAAGTCGCGCGTGGCGTAGTCGAGCGGCGGGAGGATCCGATCGAGGAGCACGGCGTCCTCGGTGGCGCACCAGGCCGGCGGGCGGCCGGTCACGAAGGCCTCGGCGTGGGCCTCCTCGGTGAGCGGAAGGGCCCAGGGGGGGGCTCCGGGGGGCAGGTCCGGGACCGACTGGAGGCAGGCCACGTCGAGGTCACCCCAGGCCGTGGAGAAGACCTCGGTCATGCCTCCGCAGCACTTGGAGAAGCGGGCGTCGCACACCCGGCCGTCCGAGACGAGCACCACGCCCCGGGTGGCAGCCACGGCGTCGAACGCGGCGTGCCCGGCCACCGACGCCCGGTCCACGCCCTGGTAGCGCTGGCAGTGGTCGTCGGCGCAGACATCGAAGTCCGCGTGGTCCTCGCGGTCGTACCACTGCACCACGCGCACGGCGGCCTCCGTCTCCTCGCGAGCGCCTCCGGGGCCACGCGCCTGGGTGCCCGAGCGGCGGGCCTGGAGCTGCGCGACCAGCCAGGAGCGCGAGATGATCGCGTGGGCCCGGAGCAGCGCGGCGGGGGCCAGCGGGCTCATCTCCGAGGCGATCACCGACACGAGGTAGGTCTCCAGGGCCACCGCGTTGACCACGTGGAAGACGTCGCCGTGCGACTCCAGGCGGAGGACGCCCTGGAAGGCGAGGTCCTCCTGGCGCTGCCAGTGGAAGCGGACCCCCACGGTCATGTCGTGGACCACGAATGCGGCGTCCGGCGCCGCGGGTGCGATCTCGATCACTCCGCCGTCGGCCACGAAGTGGTGGCCGGGATCGAGGAGACGGACCCCCCGGCGGGTGGCCACGGCCCGCCACCGGCCGGGCGACGGCACGACGTCGAACGCGCGGCCGTCCGCGGCGATCCGGAAGGCGCCGCGGAGCGTGACCTCCGCGGTGACACGGTGGGCGAGCAGCCCCACCTTCAGCACGGGCTCATCCATCGGACAGCCTCCTCGCCAGCAGGTCCTCCAGCGCGCGGACGCGCTCGGGGTCCAGGGACACCTCGGCCAGGATCCCGGCCACCCGGGCGGCGTCGAGGGTCCGGAAGTCCTCCTCGCGGACGGCGACCACCTCGCCGGCGAGGTCCACCGCGCCCGGGCTCACCACGCACCGGCCGGGCCCCTGCTCGGAGAAGCAGGCGGGCCGGTGGGCCGCGCGCGGGAAGAGGAGGGCCAGCACGCCGCCCGGGACGCCCACGGCGAGCAGGGCGAGGAGCGGCTCGGGCGCGTCGGGGCGGATGCCGGCCAGCGCGTCCACACCCGTGAGGAGGGCGGCCTCGACGGCGCCGGGCGCGCCCCGGAACGCGATCATGGGCCGGCCCTGGCCGGCGAGGCTCCAGGCGGCGAGCCCAGGCCCTGCGGCCAGGACGCGGTCGCCCGGCCCCGGCCCCCCGACCGCTGCACGCTCGGCCGGGAGCAGCCCGCCCCGGACGGCCTGGAGGTGCAGATGGTCGGGGGCGGACGCGCCGCAGCGGGGCCCGTTGTAGAACGCCGCGAACCGCCCGTCCGTGGCCGCGGCCACGGCCACCAGCAGCGGGAGGGCCGGACCCACGGCCTGGGGCACGTGTTCCTGGGCCACCACCACGAGGTGGCCGGGCAGGACCGGCGCGGGATTGGCGAGGATCACGGCGCCGTCCCCGAAGGCCAGGCCCCGCTCCTCGGGCGGCAGGTTCGCGGGGCACAGGAAGCACGGCCGGGCGGCCACGGACGCCGGGTCCACCCGGGCCGTGGTGGAGACCGCGCGGGCCGGGTTCCACTGCACGCGGCAGGCCGGGTGGCCCACCGCCA